>DATJNL010000309.1:0-2215 GCA_035508175.1 Myxococcales bacterium | reverse complement strand
GAGTAGCGCGGCACGCGGCGCTGGACGCGCCGTCGCGGCTGTGGCTACCCTCGGCGCGTGCTCGCCGTCGAGACCTCCGGGCTGTCGAAGACCTACCGGCGGCTGCTCGCGCGCTCCGGCCAGCGCGCGCTCGTGGAGGTGAACCTCGCGGTCGCGCGCGGCGACGCCTTCGGCCTCATCGGCCCGAACGGCGCGGGCAAGACCACCTTCATCAAGCTGCTGCTCGGCATCGCGCACCCCAGCGCCGGCAGCGCCCGCCTCTTCGGCGCCTCGCCGCGCGACCCCGCGGCGCGCGCGCGCGTGGGCTACCTGCCCGAGCGGCTCGACCTGCCGGCCGCGTGGACGCCGCTCGCGTTCCTGCGCAGCGTCGGGCGGCTCAAGGCGGTCGCCTCGCCCGAGGCCGAGGCGCGCCACCAGCTCGAGCGCGTGGGCATGGCGCAGGACGCCGCGCGGAAGATGGGCGCGTTCTCGAAGGGGATGCGCCAGCGCGTGGGGCTCGCCTCCGCCCTGATGGGCGCGCCCGAGCTGCTCGTCCTCGACGAGCCCACCGACGGCCTCGACCCGCTCGGCCGCGTCGCCGTGCGCGAGATCCTCGCGGCCGAGCTGGCGCGCGGCGCGACGCTGTTCCTGAACTCGCACCTGCTCGCCGAGACCGAGCGCATCTGCCGCCGCGTGGGCATCCTCTCGGCGGGGCGGCTGGTGCGCGAGGGGCCGCTCGACGCGCTCTGCGCCGCGAGCGATCGCTGGCGGGTGCGCTTCGGGGCCGGCGCGGACGCGGGCGCGCTGGCCGCGGCGGGCTTCCGGCCCGACGGCGAGCCGGGCGTGTTCCACTGGGACGGCGCCGACGTGGCCGCGCTCAACCAGGCGCTCGACCGCGCGCGGCAGGGCGGGGCGCTGCTCGCGGAGCTCGGGCACGCGCACCGCTCGCTCGAGGACGTCCTCGCCGAAGCGGTGACGCAGGGGCGAACGGACCCCGCACCCCAGGCCTCTCCCCTGGCGGGGGAGAGGGGGCGCGCGAACCCTTTCCTCGAGAGCGGGAGCGGGCCCGGCGAGGGGGCGCCGTGAGGGTCTGGGCGATCGCGCTCGACGTGCTCCGCGAGGCCTCCTCGCGCCGCTGGCTGCTCGCGCTCGGCGTCGCCGTCACCGCGGCGCTGCTCGTGATCGCGCTCTCCCTGAAGCTCGAGGTCGTCGACGGCGCGCTCGCGGCGAGCCACCTCTTCGGCGCGAGCCTCGGCACCGACGTCCGCGCCGCCGAGGTGGCGATGCACGCGGTGTTCGGCGCCGCCGCGATGGTCATCTACTACGCCGGCCTGCCCTTCGGCGTGCTGCTCTGCGCCGACTTCGCGCCGCGCCTGCTCGCGCCGGGCCGCGTGGAGCAGCTCCTCTCGCTCCCCTTGCGCCGCGGCGAGCTGCTGCTCGGCACGTGGCTCGGCGTGCTCGTGCTCGCGACGGGCGCCTCGCTCTACGCGGCCGGCGGCCTCGCGTTCGTGCTCGGCGTGAAGACCGGCGTCTGGGCGCCCGGGCCCTTCATCGCGGCGGCGCTCGCCGGCGTCACCTTCGCCGCGCTCTACGCCGCCATGCTCGCGGCCGCCGTGTTCGTGCGCAGCGCCGCGCTCTCGGGCTTCGTGGGCCTCGCGCTCTACACCTTCGGCATCGCGGGCAGCTACCGCCTGCAGGCGAAGACCTACCTCGCGCCCGGCGCGGGCCGCGAGATCCTCCTCGCGCTCACGGCGGCGCTCCCCCGCGTGGCCGCGCTCGGCGACGCCGCCGGACGCCTCGCCGCCGACGCGCCGGTCGAGTGGCCGCGCCTCGCCGCGCTGGTCGGCGGCGCGCTGGCCTTCGCGCTCGGTGCGCTCGCCGTGGCCGAGCTGCGCTTCGAGTGGAAGGACTATTGAGCGCGGGGCCGCTGCGGCCCGACGGGGGCGGGGGCTGGTGGCGCCCCTTCGCGTGGGTCGCGGTCGCCGCGTCGTCGTTCGGCCTCGCGGCCTGGCTCCTCTCGCTGGGCGACGAGCCGGCTCCGCCCGCGGCGCCGGCCGTGGCGTTTCCCGACCGCCTGCGCCCGCCCGAGGCGCAGCGCGCGGTGGCCCGGCGACGGCTCCCGGCTCCGGCCGCGCCCGCGGCGACGGCGCGCCCCCGCGACCCGCTGCTCGCCGCGCTGCCGCCCGGCGGCTCCGCGATCGTGCTCGAGGCGAACGCGCTGCGAAACTCGCCGGTG
>DATJNL010000308.1:0-9507 GCA_035508175.1 Myxococcales bacterium | reverse complement strand
GCCGCCCTACCAAGGTGGAAGGCAACCCGCTGCACCCCGCGAGCCTCGGCGCGACGCGCCTCTTCGAGCAGGCCGCTCTCTTCTCGCTCTACGATCCGAGCCGCGCCCAGGAATTCCGGGAGGGCAACGCCACGCGGTCGTGGTGGAGCTTCCAGTCGGCGGCGGCCGACCGCGCCCAGCTCTTCGCACCGAAGCGGGGCGAGGGCCTCTGGTTTCTGCTGGAGCCGAGCGCCTCGCCGACGCTGGGCTGGCTCCGCGGGAAGCTGCGCGCGGCCTTTCCGGAAGCCCGCTTCGCGAGCTGGTACCCCTTTGCGCCCGACTCGGCGTACGAGGGCGCGCGCCTGGCCTTCGGTCGGCCACTCGAGAAGCGCGTGGATCTGTCGAAGGCGGCCGTCATCGTCTCGCTCGATTCGGACGTCCTCTTCGACACCATCCGCGAGGCCCGGCAGTACGCCGACCGGCGCGTCCCGGGCGCCTCGATGAACCGGTTGTACGTTGCCGAAAGCAGGCCCAGCGTCACCGGTCTCTGCGCCGATCATCGCGAGCGCCTGCCCTCCAGCCAGATCTCGGCGCTGGCGCTGGCCCTGCTCGGGGAGGTGGTGGCGCACCTTCCCGTCGACCGGGTGCCGGCCGCGCTGCGCGCCTTGCCCACCCCGCCCGCTTCGCCGTTCGTCCGCGCGGCCGCCGCCGACCTCGTCGCCCACCCTCGCGGGGGCGCGGTCCTGGTGGGGTTCCGCCAGCCTCCCCCGGTCCATGCGGCCGCGCACGCCATCGAGGCGCTCCTCGAGGATCTCGGGGAGACCGCCCTGCTTCAGGAACCCTTGAGGCACGACATCCTGGCCGGCCCGGCAGCCCTGCGTGAACTGGGGAACGAGATCGACGCCGGCCGGGTCGAAGCACTGGTCTTGACGGCCTACGACCCCGTCTTCACTTCGCCCCGCGACCTGAATCTGGCTGCCAAGCTCCTCGCAGTCCCCTGGTCCGCCTACCTCGGGACTCATTCTGACGAGACGGCGAAGGCAGTCCGCTGGCTCCTGCCTGCGGCACACCCACTCGAATGCTGGCGGGACGAGCGGGCGGCCGACGGGACCGCCACGTTGGCCCAGCCGCTGCTGGCTCCCCTCTTCGGGGGCATCTCCGAGCTCGAGGTCCTCGCGGCGTTCCTGCCCGAGCGAGGGCTGAGCCCGTACGAGATCCTGAGGCAGCACTGGCGCGAGCAGCACGGAGACGCCGGCTTCGAGCTCTACTGGGACGAGGCGGTGCAGCGCGGCGTCATCCCGGACACCGCCGCAGTCACCCTGCGCCCGGCGCTCGCCTGGGCGACGCTGGCTGCCTCCCTTCGGCCGACCGAGGCGCACCCGGCGACCAGGGCCTCTCTCGAGCTCGAGCTGTTCCCGAGCTACACGCTGCACGACGGGCGCTACTGGGAGAACGGCTGGCTGCAGGAGCTGCCGGATCCCGTCACCAAGCAAACGTGGGGCAACGCGGCGCTCGTCAGTCCGACGACGGCCGAGAAGCTGGGCCTCTCCACGTTCGACGTCGTACGCCTCACCTCCGACGGGCGATCGCTGCAACTGCCGACCTACGTGCTTCCCGGGATGGCCGACGGCGTCGTCGCGCTGTCCGTCGGACACGGCCGCGGCAAGCCCACGACCATCGATCGCTGGCCCGCTCCCTACGGCGCCAACGCGTACGTGCTCCAGACGAGCGCCGCTCCCTGGTTCTCCCCGGACCTGACCCTCGAGCGCACGGGCGCCACCGAGCTCATCGCGGTGACGCAGGAGCGGTGGCTCACCGAGGGCCGCCACGTGGCGCCGGTGATCGACCTCCGGGACCTCGTGTCCCGCGGCGGCGCGCCCATCGAGGACCGCGCACCGCAACCGTCCCTGTACGCCCCGCACCCGTACCCCGGCTACCGCTGGGCCATGGGGATCGATCTCTCCCGCTGCACGGGTTGCAGTGCCTGCGTGATGGCTTGCGCCTCGGAGAACAACACGCCGGTCGTGGGCCGCTGGGAGGTGCTGCGCGGGCGCGAGATGCACTGGTTGCGCATCGACCGCTACTTCACCGGGTCGCTGGAGGATCCCGGCGCGGTCACCGAGCCGGTGATGTGCGTGCAGTGCGAGGACGCGCCCTGCGAGTACGTCTGCCCGGTCGATGCGACCGTCCACAGCGACGAGGGTCTGAACGAGATGGTCTACAACCGCTGCGTCGGCACGCGGTACTGCTCCAACAACTGCCCCTACAAGGTCCGGCGCTTCAACTTCCTGGACTTCGGCTACGAGAAGCCGCCTCTCCTCGAGATGGCGCAGAATCCCGACGTCACGGTGCGCAGCCGGGGCGTGATGGAGAAGTGCACCTACTGCGTGCAGCGGATCGAGCGAACCCGGATCGATTCGGAGCTCGCCGGCCGGACGATCCGAGATGGTGAAATCCAGACCGCGTGCATGCAGGCCTGCCCCACCCGCGCCATCGTCTTCGGCACTCTGAGCGACGAGAACTCCGAGGTGGTCCGACTGCACGGCGACCAGCGCGCCTACCACCTGCTGGGCGAGCTGGGGACCCGGCCCCGAACCGTCCACCTGGCGCGTGTGAAGAACCCCAACCCTGCCCTACGGAAGGCCTGAGATGTCCGCCGCGCTCCGCCAGCTCGAGCCCGATCCCCTCGAGCCGGATCCGGTCCTCGCCACCGGGCGCGACGACGGGCAGCTCACGGACAAGCTGTTCGAGTTCGTCTGGAGGCGGCCGAAGCGACTCTGGTGGCTGATGTTCTCGTTCTCCGCCGCCCTCACGCTGCTCTTCGCGGTGGCGATCTTCGTCACCGTCGGCTGGGGTCCCGGCACGTGGGGCCTCCAGATCCCGGTGGCGTGGGCCTTCTCCATCACGAACTTCGTCTGGTGGATCGGGATCGGCCACGCGGGCACGCTGATCTCGGCCATCTTGCTGCTGTTCCTCCAGCGCTGGCGAACCTCCATCAACCGGTTCGCCGAGACGATGACCCTCTTCGCGGTGATGTGCGCGGGCCTGATGCCCGTGCTGCACCTGGGCCGGCCCTGGTTCGCCTACTGGATGCTGCCCTACCCGGCGACGATGCGCGTCTGGCCGCAGTTCCGCAGCCCTCTGATCTGGGACGCCTTCGCCGTCACCACCTACTTCACAGTCTCGGTGCTCTTCTGGTACCTCGGCCTCCTGCCCGACCTCGCGTCGCTGCGGGACGCCTCGCAGAAGCGCTGGCAACGGATCGTCTACGGGATGCTGGCGATGGGCTGGCGCGGATCGGCCCGGCACTGGCAGCACTACCGCAGCGCGTACCTGCTGCTGGCCGGGCTCGCGACGCCGCTCGTCGTCTCGGTGCACTCCATCGTGAGCATGGACTTCGCCGTGGCCCTGCTCCCAGGGTGGCACGAGACGATCTTCCCCCCCTACTTCGTCGCGGGCGCGATCTTCTCCGGCTTCGCGCTGGTCGCGACGCTCATCATCCCGGCGCGCAGCTTCCTCGGCCTCCAGGAGGTCATCACCGAGCGCCACATCGACAACATGTGCAAGGTGATGCTCGCGACCGGCTGGATCGTCGCCTACACCTACCTCGTCGAGTTCTTCCTCGCGTTCTACGGCGGCAACGCCTTCGAGCGCCACACGGCCATCGACCGCGCCACCGGCCACTACGCCGGCATCTTCTGGCTCGTCGTGGCGTGCAACGCGCTGGTCCCGCAGCTCTTCTGGTCGCGCCGCGTCCGGCACAGCGCCCTCATCGTCTGGATCGCTTCCATCCTGATCAACGTCGGCATGTGGTCGGAGCGCTACATGCTGATCGTCACCTCGCTCTACCAGGACTTCCTGCCCTCCTCGTGGCGGCCCTTTCGGCCCAGCTGGGTCGACTGGAGCATCTTCATCGGCTCGCTCGGCTTCTTCTTCATGATGTTCCTGCTCACGCTGAAGACGCTGCCCATCGTGCCTCTCTCGGAGACGAAGGAGATGCGCGAGGAGCTGCTGCACAAGCCCAGCGGCGGGGCCCTGGCCGTCCCGGTGAGCTGACCGATGCGCTGGGTCCTCGCAGAGTTCGCCACCCCCCACGAGTCGATCGCGGCCGCGCGCTCCCTGCGCGAGCTCGGCCATCGGGACCTCGACCTCCACTCACCCTACCCCCTCGAGGGCAGCGAGGAGGCGCTGGGGTTGAGGCCGTCGCGCATCCCCGTCGCGGTCCTCGTGGGGGCGGTCGCCGGGGGGCTCTTCGCGCACTGGGGGCAGTGGTTCTGCGCGGCCAGCGATTTTCCGATCAACGTCGGCGGGCGGCCGGACTACGCGCCTCCCGCCTTCATCCCCATCACCTTCGAGCTGGCGGTGCTCTTCGCGGCGCTGGCCGCCTTCTTCGGGGTCTTCGCGGTGGCGCGCCTACCACGGCTCCACCACCCGGTGTTCGAGGCGGAGGGTTTTCGCCGCGCGCTCATCGATCGCTACTGGCTGAGCGTGGCTGGCGGCGCGGGGCTCGATACGGACACCTTGCGCCTCCGCCTCCGCGAGCTCGGGGCCACGCGCATCGAGACGGTGGAGGAGCCCTCGTGAGAGCCGCTTGCAGCCTCGGGTTGCTCCTCGCCTGCGCGTGCAACTCGCTCTGGGTCGACCGCATGAAGCGGCAGCCGAAGTACCTCCCCTACGCACCGAGCGCCTTCTATCCGGACGGCGCGGCGATGCGCGCCCCGCCCGAGGGCACCTTCGCCCAGGAGGACCCCGTCGGCCCCGCCGAGGAGACGCGCGGCTGGCGGCTGCCGCCGGACGGCGGGTTCGTCGGCGAGTTCGTCGCGCGGATTCCGATCCCGGTGAACGCAGCGCTGATCGCCAGCGGGCGTCACCGCTTCTCGATCACCTGCGCTGCCTGCCACGGCCCGCTCGGCGACGGGGTCAGCGTCGTCGCCGCGAAGATGTCGCTCCGACCGCCGCCGTCGCTGCTGTCGGAGCGGGTCCGCCACCTGCCCGACGGACGCGTCTTCGAAGTCATCAGCGAAGGCTACGGACTGATGCCGCCCTACGGGGAGGTGATTCCCGTGCACGACCGGTGGGCGGTGGTGGCCTACGTCCGTGCCCTCGAGCTCAGCCAGCGGGCGCCACTGGCGCTGGTCCCGGAGCCCACCCGGCGCCGGTTCCTCTCCGGCGGAGGCGGCTGAGATGCCGGCGACCTTCCAGGATCGGCGCCTCGTGGCGTGGCTGATCGGTGTCGGAGCCGCGTGCGTCCTCGCGGTCTGGATCGACGTGGTCGTCCAGCCCCGACTGGCGCTGCCGTCTTACCTCGTCGCCTTCGCTTTCTGGTGCAGCGTCACGCTCGGCTCCCTCGGCTGGCTGATGACCTTCCACGCCGGAAAGTCCCGCTGGGTCGTGGCCGTGCGGCGCCCGCTCGAGGCGCTGGCGGCGACGTCGCTGGCGATGCTCGTGCTGTTCGCGCCCATCGCTGCTCGTCTGGGCGCGCTCTACGAGTGGGTGCACCCCGCGCCCCGACCGCCCGAGGAGGAGGCCCTGCTGGCCTTTCAGCGGGGCTACCTGCACGCCCCGTTCTTCATCGGTCGCACGCTGGTCTACTTCGCATTCTGGATCGTCTTCGGCGCGCTTCTCTGGCGGTGGTCGCGCGCGCAGGACGAGAGCCGGGCTCCCGAGCTGACGGCGCGGCAACGCCGCCTCAGCGGCGGGGGCCTGGTCGTGCTCGCGCTCACCGGCACGTTCGCCGCCATCGACTGGATCATGTCGCTGGAGCCCGCCTGGCACTCGACCACGTTCGGCTTCTACTACCTCTCCGGCGCGCTCGTGGCCGGGATGGCGCTGCTGATCCTCGTCGTCACGCTCGCCGATCGCACCGGCCGGCTCGGCGTCGCACTGCTCCCGGCGCACTACCACAACCTCGGCAAGCTGCTCTTCGCGGCGGTCTGCTTCTGGGCCTACATCGCCTTCACCCAGTACCTCCTCGTGTGGATCGGCAACGAACCCGACGAGATCACCTGGTTCGTCGAGCGCACCGAGGGCGGCTGGAAGTGGGTGGCCATCCTGCTCGTGGTGGTCCACTTCGCGCTCCCGTTCCTGATCCTGCTCTCCCGGGACGTGAAGCGGCAGCGGCCGTTGATCGCGGCGATGGCGGCGTGGCTGTTTCTCGCGCATTACCTCGACGTCTACTGGCTGGTCATGCCGCACCTGTACCCGGCCGCGCCCCACCCGCGCTGGACCGACCTCGCGGCATTCGCCGGCATGGGCGGCCTCGTGCTGGGCTTCGCGGCGCTGCGCCAGCTCGGTGCGCCGGCCGTCCCGGTGGGGGATCCCTACCTGGCGGAGTCCCTGAGGTACGACCGCTCGTGACCGGACCGCGACAGCCGCCGCACATGCGGCAGGAGGCCGATCGACCCAACGTCGCCGCCCTGTCGTGGATCGGGCTCGGCACGCTCCTCGTGTTCGGCGGCTGCCTGCTGGCCGTCGTCTTTCTTCTCCAGGGCCGAGAGGCGGCCATCGCGCCTCACGGGGAACCGCCACCCCCTCCGGCCGTGCGCCGGCCCGAGATCGGCATCGTGAACCAGCGGCTCTTCGGCGAGCAGCCGGAGAACGAGGACGTCCAGCGGCGCGCTGCGGAGCGGCTGGGCAGCTACGGCTGGGTCGATCGCGACGCGGGGCTGGTCCATTTGCCGATCGATCGCGCGGTCGAGCTCGTCGCGCAGGGGGTGCGTCCTTGAAAGCGCCATGGATGGCTCTGCTGCTTGCCGCCGCGGGGGGCGCCGCCCCGGCCCCTCCCGTCGTGCAGAAGGTCGCGATCGACGAGCGTCTGGGCAGCTCCATCCCGCTCGACCTGCCCTTCAGGGATGCGACGGGCAAGTCGGTGCGCCTCGGCGACTACTTCGCGCCGGGACGGCCAGTCGTGCTGGCCCTCGTCTACTACCACTGTCCGATGCTCTGCAGCCTCCTCCTGCAGGGGATGACCCGCGGGCTGCGCGACCTCGGCTGGGCGGCCGGCAAGGACTACGAGGCGGTCACGGTCAGCGTCGATCCCACCGAGACTCCGGCGCTCGCGGCGGAAAAGCAGGGGGGCTACCTCCAATCGCTGGGGGCGCCGGACGCCCGCGCGGCCTGGCCCTTTCTCGTGGGACCGGCCTCGTCGATCACCGCGCTCGCGGAGGCGCTGGGCTTCCGTTACGGCTACGACGCGGCCACGAAGACATACGCCCACGGGGCGCTGCTCTTCGTGCTCAGCCCCTCGGGGCGCATCTGCCGCTACCTGTACGGCATCGAGTTCTCGGCCAAGACCTTCCGTCTGGCACTGCTCGAGGCGGGCGAGGGCAAGATCGGCGCGTCGCTCGAGCGCATCGTCCTCTGCTGTTACCACTACGACCCGGCCAGCCGCCGGTACGGCTTCTACGTGTACGGGTTCCTCCGCGGCGGCGGCGCCCTCGTGCTCGCGCTGCTCTCGCTCGTGATGGGCCGCTACTGGCTGCGCGACCTGCGCCGCCGCCCGCGGGATCCAGGTCGTCCGGTCTGAGTGCGGCATGGACGACCACACCCTCCTCCACCGGGTTCTCCTCCTGCCCCCGCAAGCGTCGAGCATCTCGCTCGAGGTGGATCACCTCCACTACTTCATCATCACGACCACGGCGGTCGTCTCGGTGGGCGTCGCCCTCGTCGCGCTCTACCTCTACGTCCGCTACCGCCGCCGCTCCGAGCAGCACCGGTCCACGCGGGTGAACCCGTCGACGCTCTTCGAGGTCTTCGCCATCGGCGCCCCCCTCTCCCTCTTCCTCGCCTGGTTCGTCCTGGGCTTTCGCGGCTACGTGCGCCTCTACACGCCTCCGGCCGACGCGATGGACGTCTACGTCACGGCCAAGCAATGGATGTGGAAGTTCTCGTATCCCGACGGCCCCAACTCGATCGGGATCCTGCGGGTTCCGGTGGGGCGCCCGGTCCGGCTGCTGATGACGTCCCGCGACGTGATCCACTCCTTCTTCGTTCCCGACTTCCGCGTGAAGCAAGACGTCCTGCCGGGCCGCTACACGCAGACGTGGTTCGAGGTCGTCGCGCCCGGCCGTTACCAGGTGCTGTGCGCGGAGTACTGCGGAACGGGTCACTCCACCATGCGCGCGTGGGTGGAGGCGATGCGACCGGCGGACTACGACCGCTGGCTCGGGGAGCAGCGGCGGGGCATCGCGCGCGCGCACGATTCCGGTGGGCCGCTCGGCAACGCGACGCAGCCAGGCGACAGCCTCGCGCAGACCGGGGAGCAGGTCGCCGCCCGCGCCGGCTGCTTCAAGTGCCACACGATCGACGGCACGACCCACATCGGCCCCACCTGGCTCGGCCTGTACCACCGGCTCGAGCCGCTCGAGTCCGGCCGGACGGTCTACGTCGACGAGGCCTACATCACGAAGTCGATGATGGACCCGATGGCGGACATCGTCCTCGGCTACCCGCCCGTCATGCCCACGTTCCAGGGCAAGCTCGCCGCCCCGGAGACCGCCGCCATCCTCGAGTTCATCAAGTCGCTGCGCAGCCGTGAGCTCGAGGAGCACCCCGCCGCCCCGCCCGTCTATGCCCCCATCTTCAAGCGCTGAAGCTCCTCTCGAGCGGCCGAGCTATCTCGCCGCCGGCACCACGGTGTGGTCGTGGCTGTCGACCCGCGACCACAAGCGAATCGCGATCATGTACCTGGTCCTGGTGCTCACCACGTTCCTGCTCGGCGGCGTCTTCGCGCTGGTGCTGCGCTTCAAGCTGCTCGCCTCCGGGCCCTGGCTGGTGAGCGCCGAGGGCTACGACCGCCTCTTCACCATGCACGGCGTGACCATGGTGTTCCTGTTCCTGATCCCGTCCATCCCGACGGTCTTCGGCAACTTCCTCCTGCCCCTCATGGTCGGCGCCCAGGACGTCGCCTTCCCGCGGCTCAACCTCGCGACCCTCTACATCTTCGCGGGTGGCGCCTGCCTGGTGCTGTGGGGGCTGATCCACGGCGGCGCCGACACGGGCTGGACGTTCTACACGCCCTACAGCGTGGCCACGACCACCGAGCTCGCGCCCGTGCTCCTCGGCGTCTTCGTGGTCGGCTTCTCCTCCATCCTGACGGGCCTGAACTTCATCGTGACCATCCACACGCTGCGCGGGCCGGGCCTCACCTGGATGCGGCTCCCCCTCTTCGTGTGGTCGCTCTACGGCACCAGCGTGATCCAGGTGCTGGCGACGCCGGTGCTGGGGATGGACTTGCTGCTGCTGTTCGTGGAGCACGTCTTCCACTTCGGCATCTTCGATCCGGCCCGCGGCGGCGATCCGGTGCTGTGGGAGCACCTCTTCTGGTTCTACTCGCACCCGGCCGTCTACATCATGATCCTGCCGTCGATGGGCGTCGTGAGCGAGGTGGTGGCCTGCTTCTCGCGCAAGAATCCCTTCGGCTACAAGGCGATCGCGTTCTCCTCGATGGGCATCGCCTTCGTCGGCTTCCTCACCTGGGGCCACCACCTGTTCGTGTCCGGCCAGTCCACTTTCGACGCCGGCGTGTTC
>DATJNL010000307.1:0-10842 GCA_035508175.1 Myxococcales bacterium | reverse complement strand
CGCCGCCTCACGAGATCGTGGTGGGCGTCCATCCCGCGCATCCTATCCCAGCGCAGCTCGCGGGTGAGCCCGGGACGTGCGCTCGCCCGGGCGGACCTCAGCCGCAGCAGTCCGCGTCGGCGAGGCAGGCGGTGCCGGCGGGCTCGCAGCCGGCCGCGGCCGTGCAGGCGCCGTTCACGCAGACGTTCCCGGTCGACTCGCAGCCGAGAGCTGCGCAGACCATCCCCTGGCCACACCACGCGCCGCGCGGCGACGTGGTCCAGACGGCGTTGCTCACGGAGGGCTGGCAGCTCGCGCAGGGATTGCCCGGCTCCAGCGTCCCCGCGTTCCAGGCCTGGGAGTTGATCACGCAGCCCGAGCCGGCACAGAAGCTGTTGACGCAGGGGCCGCTGCAGCAGGTGGTCGCGCCGAGGCAGCTGCCGCCCACTGCAGCGCAGGCAGCACCGCCGGAGGTTTCGCCGGCCGTTCCGCCGAGAAACTGGCAGTTGCCCTGCAAGCAGGTGAAGCCGCCGCAGCAGTCGGTCGAGGCCGCGCACGCGCTGTCGGCGGTGCCGCAGACCTTCGTGCCCGCGCCGCCGTCGGAACGCGTGAGCCCGGCAGGACCCTCGCCCCCGGACGAGCCGCCGCCGTCCCCTCCGGAGCCGTTGGACGAGCCACCCGACGTTCCGCTACCCGGGTCGGTCGGATCGGTTCCACAGGCGGCGAACAGGCAGAGGGCGGCGGCCAGCAAGGCGCAACCGGGCTTCGTCGTCGGCATGGGGGTCTCCTCCAGGATCCGTGTGAGCGCCAATTTCGCGCGCACTCATACGCCCCCCGAGGAGCGCCGTCGTTATCCCGGGATAACGCCCTCGGCCGGGCGCCAGGCATACTCGCCCCCGGATGGAGTCCGTCTTGAACGCTGCGGCGATGGGCCTGTAGCTTGGACGTGAGGAACACGAGGAGGACAGCGTGCCGAGCCCTTCCGACGCCACGCGGGAGCTGCGAGCGGCGGCCGAAGCCAATCTCCGGAAGCACCTCCTGCAGATGGCGAGGGTCCCGGACGGCGAGTGGGAGGTCGTCCGCGCCCAGCTGTCGCTGCGCGTGCTGGAGAGGGGCCAGTGCCTCGCCCGCATGGGCGAGGTGTCCCACGAGTACGGCTGGGTGATCACGGGGATCATGCGCCGCTTCAGCCTGTCCGCGGAAGGCGCTGAGGTGGTGAGGGGGTTCGTGGAACCCGGAGGCTTCGTGGGCTCCTACCGATCGATGCTCGCGGGGCTTCCGTCCAGCCAGACGATCGACGCGCTCGAATGCTCGCACCTGCTGGTGGGGGACTACGGCGAGTTCGTGAAGCTCTACGACCGGCACCCTTGCTGGCAGGAGCTCGGACGCAAGCTGGCGGAGCAGCTCTTCCTGGTCCGCGACCAGCGCGAGTCCGAGCTGCTCACGCTCACGGCCACCGAGCGCTACGAGCGCTTCCTCAGGGACCACGCCTCGCTGGTGGGCCGGATTCCCCAGCACCAGATCGCCTCGTACCTCGGGGTCACCCCCGTCTCGCTCAGCCGGCTCATCGCGCGGCGCCGCCGCGGCCGGTAGCGGGGGCATGCCCGGCGGCCGTGGTCGTCAGGGCAGGGCGACGAACGCGGCGGTCAGGAGCACCGCCGCTCCAATCGCCTTCGCGTGCACGCCCCGGGCCTGTCGCCTGAGCAGTGCCAGCTCGGCGGCGTCGCCGACCGTCTCCACGCCCGTGTCGAGGTTGCGCTGACCGCGCGACGCGAGCGCCACTCAGGTCTTGTCGCGCGCCTGGAAGAAGCCCACGGCGGAGACCCACAAGGGGACGAAGAGGAGCAGCCGCCACGGGCGGGTCGCGCCGGTCGCCAGCTCGCAGGCGGCGAGCGCGACGGCGACGCCCAGGAAGACGACTCCCCCCGTGAAGCGCTTGCGGCGCTCGCGGGGGCCGATGTTGATGGCGCAGGCCTGTTCCATGGGGGAGACCATGCCACAGCCCGGCGCTGCGTGGTACACCGGGCGGCCATGAAGCGACTCCACCGCCCCGACCTGTTCGCCTGGTCGGTCTTCCACGAGCCGTTGAACGTGGACTTCAACGGCTTCCTCTGGACGCGGCCCGAGGGGAACGTGCTGTTCGATCCGGTGGCGATGTCGCCCCACGACCGCGCGCACCTCCGGGAGCTCGGCGGCGCCGCCTGGATCGTGCTCACGAACTCGGCGCACGTTCGTGCCACGGCGGAGCTGGTCGCGGCCTTCGGCGCGAAGGTCGCGGGGCCGCGCCAGGAGCGCGACGCGTTCCCCCTCCGGTGCGATCGCTGGCTCGCGGACGGAGAAGAGGTCTTCCCCGGCCTGACCGCGTTCGAGCTCGAGGGCTCGAAGACGCCGGGCGAGCTGGCCCTCTTCCTCGCGCCCGAGACGCTGCTCGCGGGCGACCTCGTGCGGGCGCACCGCGCGGGCTCGCTCATGTTCCTGCTCCCCCAGCAGGGGCTGCGCGACGCCGCGAAGGCCCGCGCCTCGGTGGCGCGGCTCCTCGAGAGGCCCATCGACGCGGTGCTCGTCGGCGACGGCTTCTGCGTGTACCGCGACGGCAAGCGCGAGCTCGAGGCGCTGGTGAGGGGCTGAGCCCAGGCGGGGCCGCTCTCGTCGAATTGCGCGAGCGCTTCACGGGCCGCAAAGCCTGCGCGGAGCACTGCCATCCTTGCGGCGCCTTTGCGGCGTTCAGCTGCGGCTGTGCGTGGCGCGCTCCTTGCGAGAGCAGCTCGCATGGCCCGGCTTCTCGTGGTGGATGGCTCGCCGAACGCGGCTTCGGCGCTCAAGCTCCTGTTCGAGGACGACGGCCACGACGTCGAGGCGCACACGAATGCCGAAGACGCGCTCGCCGCCCTCTCCCAGCGCCTGTTCGACGTGGTGTTGACGGATCTTCTGGGCAGCCACGCGGAAGGGCGCACCATCGTGCGGGTGGCCAGGCGCTGTCACCCCGAGGCCTGCATCTTCGTCAACTCGGCGCGGGCGCCCACGCCCGACATCGCCGAGGCGTGCCACGTCTTCGAGAAGCCGCTCGATTACCGCGCGCTGGCTTGCACCATCGCCGAGTGCCGCGCGCGCAGAGGGCCAGGCCGCCACGGTGTCTGCTACCTGAAGAGCCCGTCCGATCAGGGCGCGACGTAGTAGCCCTGCAGCTGCAGGAACGGCCCGCCTTCCCACGGGTTGTAGGCGGCCGGCTCGAGCTGCAGCGTGTGGGGCCCCGGCGAAGGCCAGCGCCAGGAGAAGAGGATCGAGCCCGGGATCGAGGTCTGGGTCGGCGAGGCGTTCTGCCAGATCCCGGTCTCGTCGAACGTCTCGGTCCCGTCGACGAGCACCTGCGCGTGGCCCGGCTTGCAGCACACCTGCCCGATCGTCCCGACGAGCGCGATGCCGCTGCCGGTGAACGAGATCGCGAAGGGCGGGTTCGAGTAGCCCGCGTCGACGTAGCCGGCATCGCTCCAGAAGCGGTCCGGGCTCGCGGCCTCGTCGGGCGCGAGCGTGGCCGCCGCGAACGACAGCGCGAAGCCGCCGTTCGCCTGCCATTCGGTCACCGTCGCCTGCGGCGGCGGCCCGTTGAAGTAGCGGCCGAACAGGCCATGCGGCGTGCGCGATCCGAGGGACGCGCGGGCGTTGGCGAGCAACCAGGAGCGGGCAAAGGCCTGTCCCTGCCCCGCGAGCTCCGCCATCCCCTCGACCAGCGGCTCCCCGACGTCGTCCTCGGCCTCCAGGGCCGCGTAGAGTCCCCTCGCGTCGCCCAGGTCCGCGGCGACGGCGCTGCCCGTGGCCACCGCGTCGTCGAGGTAGCTCGCCTCCCCCGTGGCCGTCGCGAGGTGCACGCCGGCCCAGATCAGGTTGCCGTTCACCGAGGCGAAGAAGCGCCGCGGAAGCTGGCTGCAGACGCCGCCGTCGTCGAAGACGTAGGCGGTGTAGAGCGGAACGTCGGGATCGAGGAAGTACTCGCGGATCGCCCCGTACTTCGCGACGGCCTTGGCGAGGTAGCTCGGATCCGAGGTCTCCTCGAAGAGCAGGATCGCGGCCTTCAGGTAGTTCGAATCCGTCTCGAGCGTCTTCATCTGGTTCGCGCCGCCGCCGGCGCCGGCCTGCTGGTAGTCGATGCTGGGGCACGCGCCGAGCGCGAAGGCGTCGGAAGCGTCGACCTCCGCGAAGTCGCTCTCCGCCCGCGCGAGGGATCCGGCGTCCTGCGTCACCGCGTAGACGCGCGAGGCCGCGACGGAGTCCCACTGCGGCACGTCGCTCAAGGACTGGCAGCCGGGCAGGTTGCAGGGCGGCCACGCGGCGGCGGTCTCCCCGAGCGCGGCCATCACTGGGACGATGGCCGGGTCCTTCGTCTGCACCCAGCGGAGGTACAGCGCGTCGGTCATCGAGTCGGCGCCCCAGTCGACGTCGTCGGTGAAACACTCGTACGTGGGGAAGCAGGCGTTCCAGTTGCCGGGCGAGGCGTAGAAATCCTCCAGCAGGGCCGCGGCCGCGTCGTCGGCCTGCGACGCGAAGGTGGCCGAGGGGCCGGCGTCGGGCGGCGGGGCCTTGCCGCCCGAGCAGCCCGCGGCGAGCGCCGCGATCGCGAGGCCGGCGACCAGGTCCGCGAAGCGGCGCATGGCGGCGAGTGTACCAGGTTGCTCCACGCGGGCCGGCGGCGTTAGCGTGCCGCGCGCGTGAACGCCGGCTTCAGCTACCGCGAGGAAGTGGCGCGCGACCTGGCGTCGCTGGTGGACCACCTCGCGCGGCGCTACCCCCACGCCTCCGCCGACGACTGGGCGCGGAGCCTCGCGCGCGGCGAGCTGGAAGTGGATGGGCAGCGGGTGCGCGGCGACGTGGCGCTGCACGCCGGGCAACGCGTCGTCTGGCACCGCCCGCCGTGGGAGGAGCCCGAGGCGCCGCTTCGCCTCGGCGTGGTGCACGAGGACGCGAGCCTGCTGGTGGTCGACAAGCCGGCGGGCTTGCCCACGCTGCCGGGCGGGGGCTTTCTCGAGCACACGCTGCTCGCGCTCGTGCGCGCGCGCGATCCCCGCTGGAGCCCGGTGCATCGCCTGGGACGCGGCACCACCGGCCTCGTGGTGTGCTGCCGCGACGCGAGCGCGGGCGCGCGCTTGCAGGCGGCCTTCGTGGGCCGCGAGGTCGACAAGCGCTACCTGGCGCTGGTGCGCGGCGCGCTCGGGGCGCCTCGCGTGATCGACGTCCCCATCGGGCCGGTGCCGCACGCGAAGCTCGGGAGGGTCCACGCGGCGTGCCCGGAAGGGAAGGCCTCGCAGACCCTGGTGGTCGGCGCCTGGCCGCGGGGCAGCGACACGCTGGTCGAGCTGCGGCTCGTCACGGGCCGCCCGCACCAGCTGCGCATCCATCTGGCCGCCATCGGCCATCCGCTCGTGGGCGACCCCCTCTACGTCGCCGGCGGCGTGCCGGGCGGGGAGGCGCTCCCGGGGGAGGGCGGCTTCCGGCTGCACGCCTGGCGCATCGCCTTCCCGCACCCTACCGACGGCCGGCCGATGGCGTTCGAGGCGCCCATCCCCGCGGCGCTGGCCTGACCAAAAAAAGAGGCCCGCCTCCTCGCGGGGGCGGACCTCAGGTACGGCTCGGAACGAGACCGCTTACGAGATCGGGCGAACGTTCGCGGCCTGGAGACCCTTCGGCCCCTTGGTCACGTCGAACTCGACCTTCTGCCCTTCCTGCAGGCTGCGGAAACCCTCAGCCTGGATTGCGGAGTGGTGGCAGAACACGTCTTCGCCGCCGCCGTCCTGAGTGATGAAGCCATAGCCCTTCGCATCGTTGAACCACTTCACGGAACCAGTTGCCATTTGTGTGATCTACTTTCTCAAATCCGGACGGCCAGCTCGGTCGCCCGGTCGGGTTCGTCTTGAACCCGTGGCGCGCAACCTACTCGCTCGCGGCGAAAAGGTCCAGGGGGGTACCCGGCGGCGACCCGAGGGGGTCAGGCGGTCTTCGCGGCGCCCTTCTTCTTGGCCGCTTCTTCCGCCTCGGAGGCCTTCAAGACCGCCTCGTTGCGCTGCTGCTGCAGGTCGGTGCGGACCCGCTTGCCGTAGCGCTTGTTGAACAGCTTCGTCTTCGGCTTTCTGCGTGACATGGGGCCTCTCCTTGGAAAAATCGACCGCGGGCTGCGGCGGCCGGCACTCTACCTCTTCTGTGGCGGCTGCCGGTAGCGCCGGATGAGCGCGTTGGTCGAGCTGTCGTGGGCCAGCTCGCCCGAGCCCTCGAGCTCCGGGATGATGCGCTGCGCCAGCACCTTGCCGAGCTCGACGCCCCACTGGTCGAACGAATCGATGCCCCAGATGACCCCTTGCGTGAACACCGCGTGCTCGTACAGCGCGACGAGCTTGCCGAGCGCGGCGGGGGTCAGCCGGTCGAGGAGCAGCACGTTGGACGGCCGGTTGCCCTCGAACGTGCGGTGCGGCACGAGCGCGGGCCGCGTGCCCTCGGCCTCTACCTGGGCGGGGGTCTTGCCGAAGGCGAGCGCCTCGGCCTGCGCGAACACGTTGGCGAGCAGGATGTCGTGGTGGCGCCCGAGCGCGTGCAGCGGCTCGCGGAAGGCGATCAGGTCGCAGGGGATGAGCTTCGTGCCCTGGTGAATCAGCTGGTAGAACGAGTGCTGGCCGTTGGTGCCCGGCTCGCCCCAGTAGATGGGGCCGGTCTGGTAGTCCACCTGCGCGCCGTCGAGCGTCACGTGCTTGCCGTTGCTCTCCATGGTGAGCTGCTGCAGGTAGGCCGGGAAGCGCTTCAGGTACTGCTCGTAGGGCAGCACCGCCACGGTCTGGGCGCCGAAGAAGTCGCCGTACCAGAGCGAGAGCAGGCCGAGCATCACGGGGAGGTTCTGCGCGAACGGCGCCGCCCGGAAGTGCTCGTCGATCGCGTGGAAGCCCTCGAGCATCGCGCGGAAGTGCGTGGGCCCGATGGCGATCATGGTGGAGAGGCCGATCGCCGAGTCCATCGAGTAGCGGCCGCCCACCCAGTCCCAGAAGCCGAACATGTTCGCGGGGTCGATGCCGAAGCGGGCGACCTCCTTGGCGTTCGTGGAGACCGCCACGAAGTGCTTGGCGATGGCCGCCTCGCTGCCGAGGCCCTCGAGCGCCCAGGCCCGCGCGGTCTGCGCGTTGGTCATCGTCTCGAGCGTGGTGAACGTCTTCGACGACACGATGAAGAGGGTCTCGGCGGGCGACAGGTCGCGGGTGGCCTCGAAGAAGTCGGTGCCGTCGACGTTGGAGACGAAGCGGCAGGCGAGGTCGCGCTGGCTGTAGTCGCGCAGCGCCTCGTAGGCCATCACGGGCCCCAGGTCGGAGCCGCCGATGCCGATGTTCACCACGGCGCGGATGCGCTTGCCGGTGTGGCCGAGCCAGGCGCCCGAGCGCACGCGATCCGCGAAGGCGCCCATGCGCTCGAGCACGGCGTGCACCTCGGGCACCACGTCCACGCCGTCCACGGTGATCGACTGCCCCTTCGGCGCGCGCAGGGCGACGTGCAGCACCGGCCGGTTCTCGGTGACGTTGATGCGCTCGCCGCGGAACATGGCGTCGATGCGCCCGCGCAGCCCGCACTCCTCGGCGAGCTGCAGCAGGAGCCGCACGGTCTCGTCGGTGACGCGGTTCTTCGAGTAGTCGAAGTAGATGCCGGCGGCCTCCAGCGCGAGCCGCTCGCCGCGCTTCGGGTCCTCGGCGAAGAGCTGGCGCAGGTGCAGGTCCTTGATCGTCGCGTGGTGCGCGGCCAGGGCCTTCCAGGCAGCGCGGCCGGTGAGGGGAGGGGTCATGCGGCTGCTTTCTAGCAGGGAGCGCGGCCGTCCGCGACAGCCGTTTCGGGGCTGTCCGGGGGGCCGTCGGAGGCCCTAGGATGGGCCGCCCGTGGCCACCCTCCTGCACGCCGCCGACCTGCGCCTCACCTTCGGCAGCCGAACGGTCTTCGACGACCTGACCCTCACCCTCGAGGAGGGCGAGCGGGTGGGGCTCGTGGGCGCCAACGGCTCCGGCAAGTCGTCGCTGATGCGCATGCTGGCGCGCGTGCAGGAGCCCGACCGCGGCGACCTGCAGCTGCGCCGCGGCGCGCGCGTCACGTACCTCCCGCAGGAGCCGGAGTTCCCCGCGGGCGCGACCATCGCCTCCGAGCTCGCCGTGCCGGATCCGGAGCTGCGCGCGGCCCTGGCAGCGCACGCGGCGCTCGCCGAGCGCGGCTCCGACGCGGCGAAGCTGGCAGCGCTGGCCGAGCGCATCGAGCACCTCGGCGGCTGGGACACCGCGCACCAGGCGCGCGCGCTGCTCGAGCGGCTGGGCGTGAGCGCGTGGGAGCAGCCGGTGGCCGAGCTCTCCGGCGGGACGCGCAAGCGCGTGGCCATCGCCCGGGCGCTCCTCACCCGCCCCGATCTGCTTCTGCTCGACGAGCCCACCAACCACCTCGACGCCGACACCGTCGAGTGGCTCGAGGACGCGCTCGACGAGCTGGGCGGCGCGCTGCTCCTCGTCACGCACGATCGCTACTTCCTCGACGAGCTGGTCGACCGCATCGTCGAGATCCAGCCGGGCGGCGGCGTGGTCTCGTACGAGGGCAACTACGAGGCGTACCTGTTGCAGAAGCTCGAGGCCCAGGCGAACGCCTCGGTCGCGGAGCACAAGCGGCAGCGCTGGATCGCGCAGGAGGTCGCCTGGCTGCGGCGCGGCCCCGAGGCGCGGCGCACCAAGAGCAAGGCGCGCATCCAGCGGGCGCGGAAGCTGATGGCCGAGCGGGCCTGGCAGGCGCCGGGCGTGGCGAAGCTCGAGGTGGCGGCCGCGCCGCGGCTGGGGCATACGGTGATCGAGGCGCGCGGGCTCGAGAAGCGCTTCGGCGACCGGACGATCGTCGGCGGGGCCAGCCTGATCGTCCAGCGCGGGGAGCGCGTCGGGCTCGTGGGCCCGAACGGCGTGGGCAAGACCACCTTCCTGCGCCTGCTGCTCGGCGAGCTGCCGCCCGACCGCGGCGAGGTGATCGTCGGCAAGGCCACGCGCATCGCCTACTACGACCAGCGGCGCGAGCAGCTCGACCCGGACCTCACCGTGTACCAGGCCGCCTCGGACGACGAGTGGGTCGAGGTAGGAGGCGTGCGCACCGCGCTGCGGGACTACCTCGACGATCTCCTGTTCCCGGTGCCCATGCAGCGGCAGAAGGTGGGCGCCCTGTCCGGCGGCGAGCGCAACCGGCTCCTGCTCGCGCGCCTGTTCCTGCAGGGCGCGAACCTCCTGGTGCTCGACGAGCCCACGAACGACCTCGACATCGTGACGCTCAACGTGCTCGAGCGGCTGCTGCTCGGCTTTCCGGGCAGCGTGCTCCTCGTGACGCACGATCGGTACTTCCTCGACAAGGTGGCGACCGCGATCCTGGCCTTCGAGGGGGAAGGGCGCGTGGTGCGTTACCAGGGGAACTTCGAGACGTACCGGAGGCTGCGCCCCCGCCCGGCCGAGCCCGCCCCGAAGCGAGCGGCACCCGTCGCGCAGCCCGAGCGTCCCGCGGCGCGCCGGCCCGGGAAGCTCGGCTTCAAGGAGCAGCGCGAGCTGGACGCGCTCCCGGCGGCGCTCGAGACGGCCGAGGCGCGGGTGCGGGCCGCGGAGGCCGCGCTCTCGGACCCGGCGACGTACCAGGGGCCGCCCGGCCGCGTGCCCGAGCTGAAGGCGGAGCTCTCCGGCGCCGAGGCCGAGGTGGCGCGGCTCTACGCGCGCTGGCAGGAGCTGCAGGACCGGCTCGACGCGGGCGCGCCGTGAAGAAGTGGCTGCTCGCGGGCGGGCTCCTGGCCGCCGTCGCGCTCGCGGTGAGCTGGGGCCTCGGCTCCGGGAGCGCGCCGTCCGTCCCCGAGGCCGCGGCGGCGCCCGAGGCCGGCGTCGACGACGCGCGCGCCGCGCCGCTGGGCGCCGTGGCCGTGGTGCTCTCCCACGCGCGGGCGACCCCGACGCCCGCGCCGCGTCCCAGCCAGGCCGAGGGCGCCTGCGGCCCGAGCGGCGAGCCCTGCGGCGATGATTCGGTGTGCCTCGACGGCGGCTGCGTCAGCACCGCGTGCGGCGCCGACGGGGGCGGCCGCTGCGCGCTGTCGGACGGGAGGGTGGGCACGTGCTGCGGAGCGCGCTGCGTGGACTTCTCTACCGACCGCGAGAGCTGCGGGAAGTGCGGCTCGCCCTGCCAGGCCGGGCTCGACTGCGTCGCGGGGCAGTGCCGGGCGCAGAGCTGCGCCGGCCAGATGGCGGGCACCCCTTGCGGCGAGTCGGGCCAGCCGCGCGGCGCCTGCTGCCGCGGCGCCTGCGTCACCCCCTCGAGCTGGGCCGACGACACCGCCAACTGCGGCGGTTGCGCCCACGCCTGCGCGCCCGGCCTCACCTGCCAGCAGGGCGCCTGCGTGGACCCGGCCACCGGCGCGCCACCGGGGTGGACCTGCCTCGACCCCCGGCACGCCTGCCCGGCGGACATGTTCTGCGTGGTGGATGGCTGCTTCCCCCGGACGTGCGGCGACGACGGCGACGGCCTGCTCTGCCCGGGCGCCGTGCGCGGCACGGTGGGACACTGCTGCGGGGGGCGCTGCGCCGACCTGTTCTCCGATCCCGAGGCCTGCGGCGCCTGCGGCGTCCGCTGCGCCGGGGGGCAGAGCTGCCAGGCCGGCGCGTGCGTGGGACCCTGAGCGGCGGAGGGCGCCTCGGGGCAGGTCCTGAATGTCCCTGTAAATACGAACGAGTACGGGATGAAGTGCCGCCAGCACGCGCGCGATGTCTTCCACGACGCGTGCGAAAGGCGTTAGCGCACGTCGTGGAAGCATTGGCGCGCGTGCAATGTCTTCCACGACGCGCGCGAAAGGCGTTA
>DATJNL010000306.1:0-29861 GCA_035508175.1 Myxococcales bacterium | reverse complement strand
GAGGAGTCCGGAGGCGCCGGGATCCAGTGGCAGCTCGCGCATGCCCCGGAGACGCTCGACGCGGAGATCGCCCTGAACGAGGGCGGCGGCCCGGTCTTCGGAGACGATGGTCGCGTGAAGCTCGTGGATCTGGAGACGGCCGAGAAGACCTACCAGGACGTCACGCTCCGGACGACCGGGCGCACCGGCCATGCTTCGGCGCCGCTGGGAGACAACGCCATCGTGCGCCTCGCGCACGCGCTGGAGCGCGTGGCCGCGCATCCGTTCCCGCCTCACCTCCTGCCGGTGACGCGGGCCTACTTCGCCGGCCTCGCGAAGATCGAGAAGGGAGAGCTGGGCCACGCGATGCGCCAGCTCGCCGATTCGGCCGGCCCTCCGCCGCCCGACGCGCTCGCCGTGGTGGACCGCGACCCCTCGCTCGCGGCGCTGCTGCGCACGACCTGCGAACCGACCCTGCTGTCCGCCGGCACGCGGGTGAACGCCCTCCCCGGCACCGCCGAGGCGAACCTCAACTGCCGCATCCTGCCGGACCAGACCCCGGCCGACGTGCGGGCCGCGCTCGTCGCCGCGATCGCGGACCCCAAGGTCGAGGTGGAGCTCGGCCCCGACGCCGGCCGCTCCGGTCCCTCGCCGCTCACCGGCGCCGCTCCCGGCGCCATTCGCGCGGTGGCCGCGAAGCTATGGCCCGGAGCGCCCGTCATCCCCAGCCTCTGCGCGGGCGCGGACGACTCCCGGTTCCTCCGGCCCCGGGGAGTCGCCGCCTACGGCTTGATCCCCTTCCCGCTCACCGAGGCCGACGACCGGCGCGCCCACGGCATCGACGAGCGCATTCCGGACGACTCGATCTCGGTGGGCCTCCGCTTCTTCCGCCGGTTGGTCCTCGACCTGGCGGCGAAGTGATCGCCAAGCCAGCCGCGGAATTTCACTCGCTTTCTTCGAGCGCGGGGTGTATGAGGCAACGCTTCCCACGCGAAGCCCCGGGAACCCGAAAGGATCCGAGATGACGATGCGACGTTCGACGATTTTGAGCACCCTGGGCGCGCTCGCGTTCGCTGCCGCGTGCAACCAGAGCGGCGCCGGCGGCGGTTCCGTGACGCCGGAGACCGAGGATCAGAAGACCTACTACGCCCTCGGCCTCATGATGGGACGTAACCTGAAGCAGCTCAACATCGACCCGCGCGACCTCGAGTACGTGAAGCAGGGCCTCGAGGATCAGGCGCTCGGCCGCAACGCGCAGGTCGATCTGCAGACGTACGGTCCCAAGGTCCAGAAGATGATGATGGGCCGGCAGAGCGCCGCGGACGCCACCAACGCGGCGGCGCAGAAGGCCAAGGACAAGCCCTTCGAGGAGAACGCCGCGAAGGAGCCCGGGGCCGAGACGCTCGCCAACGGGCTCATCTTCAAGTCGCTGACCCCCGGCAAGGGCGACAGCCCGAAGGCCACCGACGTCGTCAAGGTGAACTACGAGGGCAAGCTGACCGACGGCACGATCTTCGACAGCTCGTACGAGCGCCACCAGCCCGCGCAGTTCCCGCTGAACGGCGTGATCCCCTGCTGGACCGAGGGTGTGCAGAAGATGAAGGTCGGCGAGACGGCCCAGCTCGTCTGCCCGTCGGCCATCGCCTACGGCGACCGCGGCCGTCCGCCGAAGATCCCCGGCGGCGCCACGCTCGTCTTCAAGGTCGAGCTGCTCGACATCGTGAAGAACGCGACGCCCCCCGGCATGCCGCCCGGAATGGCGGGCATGGGCGGCCACCCGTTCCAGATCCACTCCATGGGCCACCCGATGCCGGGCCGGCCGATGGGAACCGCGCCCGCGCGCGCGAACTAGCGGCCCTTCAGCGCTGCCAGGAACTCGGCTCCGTAGCGGGCCAGGCGCGCCGGTCCGACGCCCGAAACGAGCAGCAGCTCGTCGGGGGTCGTGGGCCGGCGCGCTGTCATTTCGAGCAGCGTGGCGTCAGTGAACACCATGTAGGCGGGCACGCCGCGCGCGTCGGCGATGCGGCGCCGCAGCGCCTTGAGCTGCAGGAAGAGCTCGCCGTCGGGGCTCTGGGCGACGGGGCGGGGCCGCTCTTCGGCGGCCAGGGCCTTCTTGCCGCGCTTGCGGACCGGCGCCGGGGCCTGCGCGATCAGGTCGCTGCCCGAGCAAGCGTCGCAGGAGCTGCCGCAGGGCTCGAGGGGCTCGCCCAGGTAGCCCACCAGGGCCTGGTGGCGGCAGCCTTTCCGGTCGGCGAAGCGGTACATCTCCCGTACCCGCCGGCGGTGCCACTCGGCCACTTCGCCGTCGCCCTGCTCGGCGAAGCGGTCGTAGCTCATGACGTCGGCCCACGAATAGAAGAGCACGCAGTCGCTGGGCGCACCGTCGCGGCCGGCCCGGCCTATCTCCTGGTAGTACCCCTCGAGCGAGCGCGGCATGTCGCGGTGGAAGACGAAGCGCACGTTGGACTTGTCGATGCCCATCCCGAAGGCGATGGTCGCCACCACGACGTCGACGTCGTCGCGGCGAAAGGCCTCCTGCGTGCGGGAGCGCGTCTCGGAGTCGAGGCCGGCGTGGTACGGAAGCGCGCGCACTCCCTGGTCGCGCAGGAACTCGGCGGTCGACTCGGCGGTCTTGCGCGAGAGGCAGTAGATGATCCCGCTCTGCCCCGCCCGCTCCAGCACCAGGCGCAGCAGCGCCTCCCGGATCTGCGGCACGCCGCCCTCGCCCTTCTTGAACGCGTGCAGCCGGAGGTTCGGGCGAAAGAACGAGCCGCGGACCTCCAGGGGTTCGTGCATGCCCAGCTGCGCGACGATGTCGCCGGTGACCTCCCGGGTGGCCGTCGCCGTGAGCGCGAGCACCGGGACGCCGCCGAAGCGCTCCTTGAGGCCCGCGAGGTTCCGGTAGGCGGGGCGGAAGTCGTGGCCCCACTGGCTGATGCAGTGCGCCTCGTCGATGGCGATCATCGAGAGCTTGAGGCTGCCGAGCGCCCAGCCGACGGAGGCTTCGAGCCCCTCGGGGGCGGCGTACACGAGCTCGTACTCCCCGCGGCGCAACGCCTCGACCCGCTCGCGCCGCTCCTCGGGCTCCAGGCTGGAGTTCAGGAAGGTGGCGCGGATGCCCACCTCCTGCATCGCGTCGACCTGGTCCTTCATGAGCGCGATCAGCGGCGACACCACGAGCGCGGTCCCGCCCAGGAGCCGGGCCGGAATCTGGAAAGTGATCGACTTGCCCGCGCCCGTCGGCATCACGCCGACGCAGTCGCGCCCCGCCAGCACGGCCTCGATGATCTCGGCCTGCCCGGGGCGGAAGCTCGGGTAACCGAAGACCTTCTCGAGCACGCCCTGCGGCGTGTCGGTGCCCTGGCGCGCCGGCCGGCGCAGCTCGGCGGCGAGCGCCTGCAGCTCGGCGATGGCGTCGGCCGAGAAGAGCGAAGCGTCCGACCGCCAGAGGTCCCGCAGGCGTGCCAGCCCCGCGGCGCAGCTCCGCCGCAGCACGGGGTCCGACGCGTCGCCGCAGCGCCACGCCGACATGAGCGCCGCGACCTCCTCGGCGGCTCTGGCCTGCTGCGCCCCTTCGCCGGCCGCCAGCGGCAGGTCGAGTGAAGACTCCTCTCCCATCGGAGTCGGTCATGATACGCCGCGGGTCCGACATCCGAATTGCCGCACCGCGGCGGGGCAGCTACCCTTCTCGCCGTGCCCGAGCTCCCCGACGTGACGATCTACGTGGAGCAGCTCGCCCGGCGCGCCGCCGGCCACGTGCTGCTCGGCCTGCGCATCGCCAGCCCCTTCCTCGTCCGCTCCTTCGATCCGCCCCTGTCGAGCGTGGCCGGCCGGCGCGTGCTGGGGGTGCGGCGCATGGGCAAGCGAATCGTGCTCGAGCTCGAGGGCGGGCTCTTCCTGGCCATCCATCTGATGATCTCGGGGCGGCTGCACTGGAAGGACGAGCGCGAGGCGCGCATCCCCGGCAAGGTGGGCCTGGCCGCCTTCGACTTCGACGTGGGCACGCTCGTCCTCACCGAGGCCAGCCGCAAGCGGCGCGCCGCCCTGCACCTGCTCGGCGGGGAAGCGGCGCTGCGCGAGCTCGACGCGGGGGGCCGCGAGCCGCTCGCCGCCTCGGCCGCCGAGTTCCGCGAGGCGCTGCGGCGCGAGAACCACACCCTCAAGCGCGCGCTCACCGACCCGCGCCTCTTCTCGGGCATCGGCAACGCCTACTCCGACGAGATCCTCTGGGCGGCGCGCCTCTCGCCGGTGCAGCTCACCGGTAACCTCGACGACGGCGAGATCGAGCGGCTGCGCCAGGCGACGCGCGAGGTGCTCACCGACTGGACGGACCGCCTGCGCGCAGAGGCTGGCGATGCCTTCCCCGAGAAGGTCACGGCGTTCCGGGAGGGCATGGCCGTACACGGCCGCTACAAGCAACCGTGCCCGCGCTGCGGCTCGCCGGTGCAGCGCATCGTGCGCGCCGAGAACGAGGTCGATTACTGCGCCACCTGCCAGACCGGCGGCCGCCTCCTGGCCGACCGTGCGCTCTCGAAGCTGCTCGGCAAGGACTGGCCGAAGACGCTCGAGGAGATGGAGGAGTGGAAGCGCGCCTCCCGCGAGGGGCACGTTTGAAGGGCCCTGCTCCTCGACGGTTTGGCGTGCCGTGGGGCGCCAGCCCCGGTGTATAGTCCGCCGCCATGAGCCAGGACCTCGGCCGCCTGCTGCTCCGCCTGGGCGTCGGCGGCATGCTCTTCCTCCACGGGCTCTTCAAGATCGAGCATGGCGTCGCGTTCATCGAGGGGATGGTGCGCGGCCACGGCCTGCCGGGTTTCCTGGCGTGGGCGGTCTACCTGGGGGAGGTCGCGGCGCCCATCTGCCTCGTGCTCGGGTTGTGGACCCGCCTCGCTGGACTCGCGATCGCGGTCGACATGCTCGTGGCCCTCGCGCTGGTGCACGCGCACGAGCTGGGCCACCTGGGCATGGCCGGCGGCTGGGCGGTCGAGCTGCCCGCGCTCTACCTCGTGGGCGGTCTCGTCGCGGCGCTGCTCGGGGGCGGCCGCTACGCGGTCGGCAAGGGCCGCTGGTCGTGACCCTCGCCGAGGACGTCCAGGAGCTCCGGCTCGAGGCGAACGGCCTGCAGTTCCACGCGCTCGCGGCGGGTCCCTCCGCCGGCCCGCTCGTGCTGCTCCTCCACGGCTTCCCCGAGCTGGCGCTCTCCTGGGCGCCGCAGGTGGCCGCGCTCGGCGCCGCCGGCTTCCGGGCCGTGGCGCCCGACCTGCGCGGCTACGGCGGAACGAGCAAGCAGGGGCCCTTCGACGCGGAGACGCTCGCGCAGGACGTCGCCGCCCTCGTGCGCACGCTGGGGCGCCAGAAGGCCGTCGTCGTCGGCCACGACTGGGGTGGCGGCGTGGCCTGGGCCGTCTCGGCCTTCGCGCCGGAGGTCCTCGAGCGGCTCATCGTCCTCGACTGCCCCCACCCGGCGATCCTGCTGCGCGAGATCCTCACGAACCCGCGGCAGCTCATGCGCTCCTGGTACATGTTCTTCTTCCAGATCCCGTGGCTGCCCGAGTGGATCATCACGCGCGACGGCGCCTCCGCCGTGGGGCGTTCCCTGCGCGGGGGCTCGTCGATCCGGGACGCGTGGACGCGCGAGAAGACCAAGCCCTACCAGGACAACTTCCTGCAGCCGGGCGCGGCCTCGGCGGCCCTCGGCTACTACCGCGCCGCCTTCCGCTCGGGCGGGGTCGCGCTCCGCCGCGCCGCGAAGGCTCACCCCATCGCCGTGCCCACGCTGATCCTCTGGGGCGGCGAGGACCGGTTCCTCGGCCAGGAGCTGCTCGAGGAGAAGAAGCTCCGCCCGTTCTTCGCCCCGGGCAACCTGCCGAAGGTTCAGATCCTCGAGGGCGTCGGGCACTTCGTGCAGGTCGAGGCGCCCGAGCGCGTCACCCGGGCGCTGCTCGACTGGCTGCCGAAGCCTTAACCCTTCTCCGGCTCCTCGGCCTCGATGGTGAGGTGGCCGTCCTTCACCGCGACGGTGGCGAGCCCGCCCTTCTTGAGCTTCCCGAAGAGGATCGCGTCGGCCAGCGGCCGCTTGATCTCGTCCTGGATGAGCCGCGCCATGGGGCGCGCGCCGAAGTGCTTGTCGTAGCCCTTCTCGGCGAGCCACTGCCGCGCCTCGGGCGACAGCTCGAGGTCGACCTCCTTGTCCTGGAGCTGCTTCCCGAGCTCGGCCACGAACTTGTCCACCACGCGCAGGATGACCTGCGGCGTGAGCTGGTCGAACGAGATCCAGGCGTCGAGCCGGTTGCGGAACTCGGGGCTGAAGGTCTTCTCGATGGCGCTCTTGCCGTGCTGCGCCGTGGAGGGCCCGGACGTGCCGAAGCCCAGCGTCTCCCGCGCCATCTCGTGCGCGCCGGCGTTCGTCGTGAGGATCACGACCACGTGCCGGAAGTCCGCCTTGCGGCCGTAGTTGTCGGTGAGGGTCGCGTGGTCCATGACCTGGAGCAGGATGTTGAAGACGTCGGGGTGCGCCTTCTCGATCTCGTCGAGCACCAGCACCGCGTGCGGCGTCTTGCGGATCGCGTCGGTCAGCAGGCCGCCCTGGTCGAAGCCCACGTAGCCGGGAGGCGCGCCGATGAGGCGCGAGACCGTGTGCTTCTCCATGTACTCGGTCATGTCGAAGCGCAGGAACTCGACGCCCAGGATGCGCGCGAGCTGCTTCGCCAGCTCGGTCTTGCCGACGCCCGTCGGGCCCGAGAACAGGAAGGAGCCGATGGGCCGATCGACCGGTCCGAGCCCTGACCGGGACAGCTTGATGGCCGAGACGAGCGACTGGATGGCGCGATCCTGGCCGAAGATCACCTTCTTCAGCTCGCCGTCGAGCTCGCCGAGCGCCTGCTCGTCGTCGCGTGAGACGGTCTTCGGTGGGATCTTCGCCATGCGCGCGATGACCGTCTCCACCTCGGTGGTCCCGATGCTGGCGTGGCGCTGGTCGGGCGGAAGGAGCCGCTCCGCCGAGCCGGCCTCGTCGAGCACGTCGATGGCCTTGTCGGGCAGGTGGCGATCGTTCAGGTACTTCGACGAGAGCTCGGCGGCCGCCCGCAGCGCCTCGTCGGTGTACTTCACGCCGTGGTGCTCCTCGTAGCGGGACTTGAGCCCTGCCAGGATCATCACGGTCTCCTCGACGCTGGGCTCGAGGATGTCGATGCGCTGGAAGCGGCGCTCCAGCGCGCGGTCGCGCTCGAACGAGCCCTTGTACTCCTTGAAAGTGGTCGACCCGATGCAGCGGATCTTTCCCGACGCGAGCGCAGGCTTGAGCAGGTTGCTCGCGTCCATGGAGCCGCCGGAGGTGGCGCCGGCGCCCACGACCATGTGGATCTCGTCGATGAAGAGGATCGAGCCCGGCTGCTCCTCGAGCGCGCCGATGACGCCCTTGAGCCGCTCCTCGAACTGGCCGCGGAACTTGGTGCCCGCGAGCAGCGCGCCCAGATCCAGGGAGTAGACGATGGCGTTCGCGAGCACCTCGGGCACGCGCTTCTCGTGGATGGCGAGCGCGAGCCCCTCGGCGACGGCGGTCTTGCCCACGCCCGGCTCACCCACGTACAGGGGGTTGTTGCGGCGGCGGCGGCAGAGGATCTGCACGGTGCGCTGCAGCTCGGCGGCGCGGCCGATCAACGGATCGATCTCGCCCTTGGCCGCGCGCTCGTTCAGGTTGGCGGTGAAGGCCGCGAGCGGGTCGCTCTCGGCGCCGTCCTCGTCCTCGTCGCCGACCGGCGCGCCGTCCGGCAGCTGCCGCCCCCGGCTGCTCTTGCCGATGCCGTGCGAGATGTAGGTGAGCACGTCGAGCCGCGTGACGCCCTGCTGGTCGAGCAGGTAGGCCGCGTGCGAATCGCTCTCGCGCGTGAGCGCGGCGAGCACGTCTCCGAGGTCGATGCGCTGGCGTCCGGACGACTGCACGTGCGCCGCCGCTCGCGCCATCACCCGCCGGAACGCCATCGTCTGCTCCGGCTCGCGGCGCAGCCCCTGCGGCTCTTCCGGCAGCTGCTCGAGCTCGCCGAGGTGGGCGTCGAGATCGTTGCGCAGGGCCTTGGGATCGGCGCCCACCCCGAGGAGCAGGCGGATGCCGTTGCGCTCGCCGGTCATCGAGTACAGCAGGTGCTCGAGGGTCACGTACTCGTGGCGGCGCTCGCGCGCCTCCTGGAACGCGCCGAGGATGGTGCTCTCGAGGTCCTTGGCGATCGCGACGGGCGGCATCTAGTCGGGCTCCATGGTGCACAAGAGGGGAAACTGCGCCTCGCGCGCCAGCGCCGAGACCCGGTTGACCTTCTCCTCGGCTATCTCGTGCGCGTAGACGCCTGCCACGGCAAAGCCTTGCGTGTGCGCGTGCAGCATGATGGCCGTCGCGTCGCTCTCGGTCTTGTGGAAGATCTGGCGCAGGAGCAGGACCACGAATTCCATGGGGGTGAAGTCGTCGTTGTGAAGGATAACCTTGTACATCGGCGGGCGCTTGAGCTTTTTCTTCGGCTCGGCCTCGGCGACCGCCGCTCCCCCTTCCCGCTGCCGCTCCTGCTTCGGGCTCACGCGGCCCCCCGCGCGCGCAGGATGGGCGATTCGCGATGCCAGGCGGCGAGCGCCTCGGAGCGCTCCCGCGTCTCCTCGTCCAGGTGCGCGCGGAAGGCGGCATCGAGCCGGGCGTCGGCGAAGACGTGGGCGCTGTGCGTCTCGGCGGGCAGAAAACCGCGGGCCAGCTTGTGGTCGCCCCCGGCGCCGCCCTCGAAGACCTGCACGCCGCGCCGGATGCACTCGTCGACCGAGTGGTAGTAGCAGACGTTGAAGTGCAGGAACGGGTGGTCCTCGAAGCAGCCCCAGTAGCGGCCGTAGAGGTGGGTGGGCGTCGCCACGTTGAAGGCGCCGGCGATGAGCTTTCCGCCGCGCGTGGCCGCAACGACCTCGAGGGGCTCGGGCATGACCTCGAAGATTCTGTCGTAGAAGCCGCGGTCGAGCCAGCCCCGCCCCCACATGAGCTTCTCCACGGTGGAGGCGTGCAGGGCGTGGGCCGCGCGGCCCCAGTCCTTGCGGGCAGATGCCAGCTCCTCGCCGCGCACGGTGCGGATCTCGATCCCTTGCTTTTCGGGAGCCGCGCGCTCGCGTCGCACCATGTGGCGCCGCTTCGAGGAGAAGCGCGCGAGGAAGTCGTCCGGCGTGCGGTACCCTTCGTTGTGCCAGTGAAACTGGTGCGAGACGCGCCGGGCGAACCCCTGTTCGGCGAGCGCCTCGGCCTCCTCGGCCTGGGGAAACAGAACCTGCGCGGTGCCACAGCCCTCGGACTTCACGAGATCTCGAAGCGCGTCGCCCAGCGCCCGCAGGACCGGCAGAGGCTCCTCGTCCGGCGAGAAGAGCAGCCGCCGGCCCGTGACCGGGGTGAACGGCACGCCGACCACGAGCTTCGGGTAGTAGCGGCGCCGCGCCCGGATGGCGGCCGAAGCCAGGTCGAAATCTCGCGAGAAATCGCCGTCGCTGTCCATCTTGAGGTACGCCGGCGCCGCCGCGACCAGCCGCTCCCCACGCCAGAGCGTGACGTGCCGCGCCACCCAGCCCGCCCGCGGCGAAGCGCACCCCGAATCCTCGAGCGCCCAGAGCCACCGCCAGTCGACGAAAGGCGTGGCCCCAGATCCGAGGAGCCGGTTCCAGTCGTCCCGAGCCACCTCGGCGATCCCCCCCAGCACCCGGACCCGCAGACCCGCCATAGCCCATTTGTTTACGGCCCAGCGCCCCCCAGCGCAACGAAGAGGCAGGCCGAGCGCAGCGAGGCACGCTCATCGGCGGCCGAAAATAAACAGCCGCCTCGCTGTCGTGGGGGGGGACGACGCGCGAGACGGCCGGGACGCCGGTCGCCCAGCATCCGGGCGGTTACCTAACACCCGGGCAGATGTTCAACAAGCAACCCTGCGTGCTGTCGAATTTTACTGCGCGATCCACGTCCCCCGAGCGCTCGCCGCCTCGGGCAAGAACAGGAGAGGATTGCGAGGCTGGGCGTGCTCGCGCACCTCGAAATGCAGGTGCGGCCCGGTGGCGCGCCCCGTCCGGCCCACCCGCGCGATGATCTGCCCCGCCTTCACCGCGTCCCCCACGCTCACGAGCACCTTCTCGCAGTGGGCGTACACCGTGGCCTCGCCCCCCCCGTGGTCGACGATGGCCAGGTTCCCGTAGCCGCGCTCGACTCCCGCGAAGATGACCCTCCCCGCGGCCGCCGCGGCGATGGGCGTCCCCTCGGGCGCCGCGATGTCGATGCCGTCGTGGTGCTCCCCCCCGCGCCGGCCGAAGCGCGAGACCAGCACGCCCTGGACCGGCCAGGCGAAGCGCGCATGCCGGGCGGTCGGCTCCGGCCCCGGCATGGCGGGGACGCCGGGCACGACCGGCACATCCAGGAGCCGGGTGGCGCCGGGCACGTACAGCGCCTGCCCCACGCGCAGCTCGGCGGGGTCGCGAATGTCGTTGAGCCTCGCCAGCTCGCGCGGGTCCACCCCGTACGTCCGCGCGATCCGCCAGAGTGTCTGCCCCGGCTTGACCACGTGGAAGACGCCCACGAGGTCCGGCTCCTCATGAGGCTCCCCCACCCCGAGCGGGAACGGCGGCACGGTGCTCTGGCGCGGGTGGCAGGCGGCGAGGAGCAGCAGCCAGAGCCAGCTAGCCCTTCGCATAGCCGGGAAGCTGCCAGTTGGAGAGCGCCTCCAGGCCCGCGGGGCTCGTCCAGTCGAGGTGCAGGGGCGTCACCGAGATGACCCGGCGGTCCAGCACGGCCACGCAGTCCGACCCGGGGATGTCCTGGTGCGCCTGCTCGGGGCCGCCGATCCAGTAGTACTTGCGGCCGCGCGGGTCGACCTTCTCGGTGACCGCCGCGCTGTAGCCGCGGCGACCGAGGCGGGTCACCTCGAAGCGCCGGTCGGCGAGCTCGGCGGGCACGTTGACGTTCAACAGCAGGGGCCGGTCGGGTCGCCGCTCGTGCACCGCGCCCAATAGCGCGCGCGCGAAGTCGGCCGCGGCGGCGAAGCGATCGGCCCCGCCCTTCCCCACCAGCGAGAAGGCCGCGCAGAACGGCACGCCGAGGATCGCGCCCTCCACGGCCCCCGCGACGGTGCCGGAGTAGGTGACGTCGTCGGCCAGGTTCGGCCCGTGGTTGATGCCCGAGAAGAGCACGTCCGGCAGCCGATCCTTGAGCAGGTGGTTGATGGCGAGGTAGACGCAGTCGGTGGGCGTGCCGTCGACGGCGTAGCGCCGCTCCTCGATGCGGTGCAGGCGCAGCGGCCGCGCGAGCGAGATGGCGTGGCTCGCGGCCGACTGCTCGCGGTCCGGGGCGACGACCCACAGCTCGGCGTGGGGCTCGAGCGCGGCGGTGAGCGCCCGCAAGCCTTCCGACCAGAAACCATCGTCATTGGTCAGCAGGACGCGCATGGCGGAGCTTGCATACTACCGCATCGCGCGGCGGCGCCAGATGGAAGTGGGGCGGGTGTATCATGGAGGCATGCGGCTCGAGCTCTGGCTGGGGATGCTTGCGCTGATGGGGAGCGGTTGCTTCTCGCCGAGCAGCGAGCTGGGGAACGGGGGGTCGGGGTCGGGGTTAGGGTCGGGTTCGGGTTCGGGTTCGGGTTCGGGGTCGGGGTCGGGTTCGGGGTCGGGGTCGGGGTCGGGTTCCGGTTCCGGTTCGGGGTCGGGGTCGGGGTCGGGGTCCGGGTCGGCCGGCAGCACGGGGACCTCGGGGGCTGCCCCCAAGCCTGTCTACGTGATGCTCGTCCAGGACATGTCGGGCGAGATGTGCGAGCCCATCCAGCCCGCGGACGCTGCCGGCAACTCGTGCCTGGCGACCGCCGGGTCAACCCCGGGTTACTGCTCGTTCTGCCAGCCGGGGAACTCCAGCCCAGGCGCGCCCCCGGGGGACTGCGCTTTCGGCGCCGCGGGCGTGCCCGCCTGCGCGACGAGGCTGCAGCTCTCGGCCTACCTGGTGCCGCGGATCCTGGCGCAGGTCGTCCCCGCGAACCTGTTCCTCGGGCTGACCACCTTTCCGGCCCCCGCTTCGGGTGGCGCCGCCTGTGCCGCGGGCGGCGTCGTGGTTCCCGTCAGCGACGCGACCTCGACCCTGGAGCCGATCGCGGCGTCCTACCAGAGCGTCGCGGGCGCGGCGGCCGGCGGCGGGCCGCTCGCGGCGACGCTCGAGGCGATCACCGCAGATCCGGTGATGGGGGACCCGTCGCTGCAGCGCAAGTACGTCGTGCTCATCACGGGCGGTCTGCCGAACTGCGACGCGGCCAACCCTTGCGCCACCGAGCCGTGGTCGGATGGCGTGGTCCGCGGCTGCGAGTCGCAGAGCGTCGTCGCCAGCCAGGGCATTCAGGCGTCGCCCGCCGCGGGCTGCCTCTGCTCGTTCGGCGCCTGTCTCGACCCGCAGCAGACGAACGACTGCTGCCCCGCCCCGGCTGCCGGCGGCTCCTCGTCCGGCGACTTCTGCCTGGACGGGGCCGCCTCCGTGGCAGCCGTGTCGCAGCTCTACTCCGCCTACGGCATCCAGACATCCATCGTTGCCATGGGGATGGATTGGGCCGCCCAGAGCGCCCTCCTCCAGCAACTGGCCGCGGCTGGGCATGGAAGCTCCGCGCTCGCGACCAGCCCGGAGCAGCTCCAGGCCGCCCTGCAGGCGCTCTTCACGCAGCTCTCGGGCGGCTGAGCCTCAGCGGGCCAGCTCTTCCGCGAGCGCCCACGGGTCTGCCTCCCGCGCCGCGATGCGCGAGGCGATCTCGTCGAGCTTGCCCCTCGTCGACTCCAGCCGCGCCAGCGCCGAGGCCAGCAATCGCTCGCGCAGGATCGCGAGAAACTCCACGCGCGCCCGCTGCACCTCGCGCGCGGCGCGCTGGCCGGTGCGCGCCAGGAAGTCGAGCTGTGAGCTCACGGCCGCCGCCAGCTCGGCGACGCCCTGCGACGAGGTCGCGATGGTCTTCACGATGGGCGGTTCCCACAGCTCCGGAGCTCCAGGGGCCGCCGGCGGCAGCGTCGCGTGCCGCAGCTCGAGCATCGCGTGCAGCTCGCGCACGGTGCGGTCGGCCCCCTCGCGGTCGGCCTTGTTCACCGCGAACACGTCCGCCACTTCCAGGATGCCGGCCTTGATGGCCTGGATGTCGTCGCCCATCCCGGGCACGACCACGACGATCACGCAGTGCGCGAGCCCCGCGACGTCGATCTCGTCCTGGCCCACGCCCACGGTCTCGACGATCACGAGCTCCTTACCCATCGCGTCCATGATGCGCACGCAGTCGGCGGCCGCGCGCGAGAGCCCGCCAAGGTGGCCGCGCGTCGCCAGGGAGCGGATGAACACGCCCGGGTCCGTCGCGTGCGCCTGCATGCGGATGCGGTCGCCGAGGATGGCGCCGCCCGAGAACGGGCTCGTGGGGTCCACCGCCACGACGCCCACCTGCTTGCCCTCCTTGCGGTAGAGCCCGACGAGCTGATCGACGAGCGAGCTCTTGCCGGCGCCTGGCGAGCCGGTGAGGCCGATCACCGTCGCCTTGCCGGTGTGGGGGAAGAGCGCCTGCAACTCGGCCACGGCCGACGGAAGATCGTCGTCGACGTCCCGCATCAACCGGGAGGCGGCCCGCACGTCGCCCTTCAGGATCTTCGGCGCCAGCTCCACGCGGGCGTCGGCGCGGCCGCGGCTCAAGTGCGCAGCACCTCGCGCGAGATCACCAGGCGCTGGATCTCGCTCGTCCCCTCGCCGATCTCGCAGAGCTTCGCGTCCCGCAGGTAGCGCTCCACCGGGAACTCGTCGGTGTAGCCGTAGCCGCCGTGGATCTGCACCGCCTTGGAGCAGGCCCGCATCGCCGCCTCGGAGGCGAAGAGCTTCGCCATCGACGCCTCGCGCGTGAACGGCCGCTGGTGGTCGAGGAGCCAGGCCGCGCGCCAGACCAGCAGCCGGGCCGCCGACAGCTCGGTCTGCATGTCGGCCATCATGAAGCGCAGCGCCTGGAACTCGGCGATGGGGTGGCCGAACGCCCTGCGGTCCTTGGCGTAGCGCGCCGCCTCTTCCAGCGCGCCGCGTCCCAGCCCGAGCGCCAGCGCACCGATGGAGATGCGGCCTCGGTCGAGGATGGAGAGCGTGTTCACGAAACCCTGATCGACCTCACCCACCCGCGCCTCGTCGGGCACCTCCACGTCCTCGAGCACCAGCTCGGCCGTGTCCGACGAACGCATGCCGAGCTTGCCGTGCAGGGCCCGCTGCGAGAAGCCTCGCAGTCCCTTTTCGAGCACGAACGCGGTGATGCCGTGCTGCTTCTTCTCGGGAGCGGTCGAGGCGAGCACCACGAACACGTCGCCGACGGTGCCTTGCGTGATGAAGGTCTTGGTACCGCGGAGCACCCAGGCCGCCCCCTTGCGGACGGCAGTCGTGCGCAGACCGGCGGCGTCCGAGCCCGAGCCAGGCTCGGTCAGCGCCCAGGCGCCCAGCTTGTCGCCGGTCGCCAGCGCGGGCAGGTAACGCCGCTTCTGCGCCTCGCGGCCGAAGAGCCGGAGGTGCGTCGAGCAGAGCCCGTTGTGGGAGGCGACCGTGAGCGCGAGCGAGCCGTCGTAGCGCGCGACCTCCTCGACGACCGTGGCCACCGAGATCGCGTCGAGCCCCGCCCCGCCATACTCCTCGGACGTCGCGAGCCCCAGCAGCCCGAGGTCGCCCAGCTTCTTGACCGTCTCCAGGGGAAAGCGGCCGCTGCGGTCCCAGTCCCGGGCGCGGGGCTTCACCTCTGCCTCGCAGAACTCTCGAACGGTGCGCTGCAGCTGGGCGGCGTGCTCGGGAAGCGTGAAATCCATGGCCGGCGAGCCTACCACCTAGACCGGGGTCACGCCGCGCTTCTTGCGACGGGGCGGCGCCTGGCGCTCGCAATAGGCGCCGAGCCGCGCCACCAGCTCGTCCCGCAGCCGCGCGCCGGGCACGATGGCGTCCACGACCAGCTCGCTCCCGAGCTTCAGGATGTCGATGTCGGCGCGGTACTCCTCGCGCAGCTGGGCCACGTACGCCGGCCGCTCGGCCTCGGGCTTCTCCTGGATCTTGTTGAAGAACACCGCGTTGACGGCGGCCTCCGGTCCCATCACCGCGATCATCGCCTGCGGCAGCGCCAGCGTGCAGTCGGGCTCGAAGCCCGGGCCGCTCATCGCGTAGAGGCCCGCGCCGTAGGCCTTGCGAACGACCACGCTGATCTTCGGCACGCTCGCCTCGGACACCGCGTGGATCATCTTGGCGCCGGCCCGGATGATGCCCGCCCGCTCGACCTTCGTGCCGATCATGAAGCCCGGCACGTCCGCGAGGTACACGAGCGGCAGGTTGAAGGCGTCGCAGAGCCAGATGAAGCGCGCCGCCTTGTCGGCGGAATCCACGAAGAGCACCCCACCCTTCACCTTGGGCTGGTTCGCGAGGATGCCCACCGGCCGGCCGTCGATGCGCGCGAGCAGCGTGAGGATCTCGCCCGCGAAGAGCTGCTTCACCTCCACGAGGCTCCCCTCGTCCACGATCTCGCGCACCAGCGCCAGCATGTCGAAGGGCTTGTTCTGGTCGGGCGGCAGGATCTCGTCGATGGTCTTGCCCGAGCGCGCCGGTGCCTTCGGCGCGGCGCGGGGCGGCAGCTCGGCGAAGCTCGAGGGGAAGTAGGAGAGCCAGCGGCGCCCCAGCGCGAGCGCCTCGTCCTCCGTCTTCACCAGGAAGTCGCCGCAGCCCGAGACCGAGCAGTGCATGCGCGCCCCGCCCATCTCCTCGAGCGTCACCTTCTCGCCGATCACCATCTCGGCCATGCGGGGCGACCCCAGGTACATCGAGGCGTTGCCCTCCACCATGACCACGATGTCGCAGAAGGCCGGGATGTAGGCGCCCCCGGCGGCGGACGGCCCGAACAGCAGGCAGATCTGCGGCACCAGCCCCGAAAGGTGGACCTCGTTGTAGAAGATGCGCCCCGCGCCGCGACGGCCCGGGAACATCTCCACCTGGTCGGTGATGCGCGCCCCCGCCGAGTCCACGAGGTAATAGAGCGGCACGCGCAGCCGGCGCGCCGTCTCCTGGATGCGCACGATCTTCTCCACGGTGCGCTTGCCCCACGAGCCCGCCTTCACGGTGGAGTCGTTGGCCATCACGGCCACCGTGCGTCCCTCGATGCGCCCGAGGCCGGTGATCACCCCGTCGGCGGGCAGTTCCGGGTCGAGCGCATTCGCGGCGAGCGCGTCCTCCACGAAGCTGCCGGCATCGAGGAGCTTCTCGAGGCGCACGCGGGCGAACAGCTTGCCCGCCTCGCGGTTCTTCTGGTGGTAGCGCTCGGCGCCGCCCTTGCGGACGCGCGCCTCGACCTCGCGGGACGCCTCGTCGGCCGTCGGCTTTCGGTCCATCGGAGCGGCGTCGTAGCGCGCCGCCGTGCGGCGGTCAACTCACTGCACGGTCGTCGAGACCTGCACCTGGTTCTCGGCGGACACGCCCACCGAGGCGTTCGCGACGGTCGGACTGACCTGGTTCGCGACGGTGAGCAGCAGCGAGGCGTGGTCCCCGCTCTGGAAGTTGCCCAGGAGCGCCGCCGCGACGTCGAGGCTGCCCGAACCGCCCGGAGCCGAACAGATGATCTCGCCGTCCGATCCCGAGGTCGAGACCGCGTCGAGGTTCAGCGTCACGGTGCCGGGCGGCGACCCGGTCCACGAGAGCGTGAAGTCGCTCGTGCGCGAAAGGCTCGCGAGCGTTGCGAGGGTGGGTGAGACGCCGGCCAGCGGCGCAGGCGCCGTCACCGTCGCGGAGAATGCCGCCACGCCGCTCGGGTCTCCGGCGACGGTTACGCCCAGGCTGTCGCCGGGGTTCCAGGTGATGGTGTTGCTCTGCGTCGAGCTGGCCGGTGAGTAGCCCGTCCCCGAGACGAAGTGCAGGTTCGCGAGGGTGGCGGTACCGTCGAGCAGGGTCACCGCGCCCGCCGGAACGCTCGGAGCAGGCACCGTCTTCCCGAACGCCTGGGCCGCCGCGGCCGTCTCGTAGCAGCAGCTGCCCTGCTGCGTGCCACCGGCGCAGGAGAAAGGCGGGTAGGTCGCGTAGAAGCCCGCCTGCCCCGAGTAGACGGCCACGCCCGCCTCGTTGAGGACGCCGAAGATGACGAAGCCACCGTAGGGCTGCGCGCCGCCCGTGGTGCCGCCCCCGCTCGTGCCCCCGCCACTCCCGCCGCCGGTCGAGCCGCCGCCAGTCGACCCGCCGCTCCCGCCCCCGCATCCGCCCCCGCTGCCACCGCACAGCGCGGCCGCGCAGGCCAGGCCTCCGAGCACCGACACCCATTTCATGGCTTTTCCTCCCGCCGGCAAGCTCCCACGCGTTTCACCTCGCGTCAAGGCGCGACGGCGGACAGCGCATCGGCGAGCTCCGCCTGGGCGTCGGGCGACCCCGGCGCGTAGAGCGCGCGCGACCGCGCCCGGGTCAGGAAGGCCGGCTCGCGCACGGCCAGCCCCGCCTCGATCTTGGAAAAGACGCGCTGGTACTGCGGGAGGTCCTGCGGCCAGATGGCCTCGAGCTCGTAGCACAGCCGGCCACGCCGCAGCAGCAAGGCCTCGAGGCGCAGCGACAGCCCGCCGCGGCGGAACGTCGCGTCGATGCGCTTGCCCTCCAGCCCGGCCGCCTGGGCCGGGGTGACCGGCCCCACCTCCAGCGCCGAGATGCGTCCGGAGGCCGCCGGCGTGCGCAGCTCCCCCTCGATGAAGTTCGTCGCCACCTGGGTCATGTCGAGCGGCCCGTCGGAGAGGAAACCGCCCGCCGAGAGCTGCGCGTGCCCGTACCCCGAGAGGCCGTCGTAAAAGGCCATCGGCCCCAGCCGATCGGCCCCCCGCTCCCACTCCACCGGCACCGGCACGGCGAAGCCCAGGTCGCGGTCCGTCTGCACGACGAGCGGCGGCAGGAAGGGCGGCGCCAGCGCGGAGGCCACCACCGGCCCACCGAGGATCACGGCGAGCGGCAGCAGCCGCGTGGTGACGAGCCGGAGCCCCTTCGGCGGATCCGTGAGCATGCGCGGCTTCAGGAGTGCCACCGTGGCCGATCCGGCGGCGAGGCCGCCCAGGTGTCCCCAGTTGTCCACGCCGCTCGACGTCCAGCCGATGAAGAGGAAGACCAGCACGGTGGGCACCACCGCGCCCCCGAGCACCATGCGGTAGCGCGCCGGCAGGATGTCGCGGTACTTGAAGCCGAAGACCACCGCGCCGCCCAGCGCGCCATAGGCCACCCCGGAGGCGCCCGCAGACACGGGGTCGGTGGCCGCGAACGAGCACAGCGTGGTCCCGAGCCCCGAGGCGGCGAGGATCAGCGCCATGTCGAGCGGCCGGAAGGCGTTCTCCAGGGCCCCCGCGAAGTTGAAGATCACGAACAGATTCACCGCGATGTGCAGCGCGTCCTTGTGGACGACGTTGGCGGTGAGGAGCCGCCAGAACTGGCCCAGGTCGAGCATGAGGGGCCCCGCCTTGGCCCCGAAGCGCAGCAACGTGTCCGAGGGATCCGGCGACGGCCAGATCTGCGCCGCCACGAACCAGAGCACGTTGGCCGCGAGGAAGGCGAAGGTCACGCGCGGCACGCCCCCCAGCGAGAAGGCGCGCGAGAAGTGCAGCCGCCGCGGCGAGTAGAGCTGCTTGAAAATCTCCAGCGATCCCGCCGCCACCCAGGCGTCGCCGGTCACCGCCGGGAACAGCACCGGGCACTGCGGGGCGATCTCGCCCCGCACCACCTTGGCCTCGAACTCCTCGAGATCGAGCCGCTCCTCGCCCCGATCCGTCCGGACCCGCAACACGGCAGCGGCCATGGCTGCGAATGATACGCCGGTGAACGCCGGCTTGTCTCCGGGCTGGCCGTGTGTGGTATAAGATCCCGAATGCAGGGGACGCCATGAAGCTCATCATCGAGGACGAGGAAGGACGCAAGACCGTCGTTCCCTTCGTCCGCGAAGAGATCTCCATCGGACGCCAGGAGGGCAACACCATCCGGCTGACCGAGCGGAACGTCTCGCGCAAGCACGCCCGCCTCCTGCGCAAGAACGGCAGCGTCCTCGTGGAAGACCTCGGCAGCTTCAACGGCGTCCGGGTGAACGGCGACCGGATCGAAGGCAAGCTACCGGTCCAGGAAGGCGATCTCATCGAGATCGGCGACTACGACCTCGCCATCGAGAACGACGCCGCCGACTCCACCGCGACGCCGGCGCCCGAGCGCGCCGATGGCCGCTCGCGCACCGAGCCCATGGGCGGCGGCCACGCCGCGGCCACGCCGGTCTCCGGCCGCGCGGCCACCCTGCCCGATCCGGCCCTGCAGGAGGAGCCTGCCGACGGCCCCGCCCGGCACCAGTCCACCGCGGTCATCCGCCCCGAGGCGCTCGCCGATCAGGCGCGCGAGGTCCGCGATCTCGCCCCTGGCGAGCGGCCGAAGGTGGTCATCGTCTCGGGGGACCAGGCGGGCCAGTCCACCGAGATCGAGCGGAGCGAGTTCCGCATCGGCCGGACCAGCGGCGACAACGACCTCGCCATCAACCACCGGTCGATCTCGCGCAACCACGCGAAGCTCGTCGCCGACGCGGATGGGAGCTGGCGGGTGCTCGATCTTCAGTCGGCCAACGGCGTCCGCGTGAACGGCGAGGACTACGCCGACGCGCCCATCTCGCCCGGCGACATCCTCGAGCTGGGCCACGTCCGCCTGCGGTTCGTCGGGCCCGGCGAGAGCTACCGGTACGTCCCGGAGGAGGACCGGACCCCCACGCCGATCGCGAAGCCGCGGCAGATGCCCCGGGCGGGGCGTCCCCTCGGCCTCTACCTGGGCGCCGGCGGCGGCCTCCTCGCGGTCCTCGCCGTGGGCAGCTACTTCGTGTTCGGCGGCAAGCCGGCGACCACCACCCCTGCCCGCCTCCCGGACACCGAACGGCCGCTGGCCGCCGCCCCGTCGCCCCCCCACCCGGCCCTGCCCACGGCGCCGCCCAAGATCGCGGTCGCGCCCTCGCCCCTTCCCGCCGCGGCCGCCCCGGTCGAGGCCCCAGCCCCGAGAAACAGCCGCCACGAGGTGCTGGAGCTCGTCGCGCAGGGCAAGGCCGCCCTCAAGGCGCACGAGCTCGACGTCGCCGAGAGCAAGCTGCAAGCGGCGCAGGAGGCCTCCCCGGACGATCCCGCCGTGAACCGGCTGGCCAAGGAGATCGAAGCCGTCCGCAAGCGGGAAGCCAAGCACCACAAGGTCGCCCAGGCCGCCCCCGCCGAGGAAGCAGCGACGCCCGAGGCCGCCGCGCCCTCGAAGGCCGATCGCCACGCCCGCGCGCTTTCCGGCTACCAGGACGCCGTCGGGCTCATGGGCGGCGGAGACTACCCCGGCGCCGTGGTCAAGCTGCAGAAGGTGCTGGGGATCGAGCCTGGCATGGCCGAAGCCCACAAGGCCCTCGGCATCTGCTTCGCCAAGCTGCGCGAGTTCGACAAGGGCGCCGCCCATTACGAACAGTATCTCAAGCTGAAGCCCAACGCGGCCGACGCGCCCCAGGTGCGCAAGATGCTGCAGGATTATTACAAGACCAAGGGCGAGCAGTAGCGCAGCACCATCCGGCTCCAGGAGGGGGTTCCATGTTCCGCAAGATCTGTCTGTCCGTGGCCACGGCTGCGTTCGTCGCCGGCTGCTCCGGCACCCCGCCGGCCGGCCCGGACGCTGGTAGCTCGACCTCCGCGGGATCCGCGTCGACCACGGGAGCCTCCTCCGGCACCGGGTCCACCGGGGCCGCGGGCACGGGTGGGGCGAGCACGGGTGCCGCGACGGCGGGCAGCTCTGGCGGCTCCAGCGGTGGCATCTCGGCCGCCACCGCCTGCGCGGACTACGCCAGCGGCTTCTGCACCCTCTGGAACAGCTGCTCCAATGGCACCTACATCACGGAGACCTACGGCACGGTCTCGGCGTGCGTGACCGCGTACGAGGCGCAATGCGCTGCCCGCCTGGCCATCGGCGGCGGCAGCGCCCTCACGCCCACGCAGGTCGAATCGTGCGCCCAGGCCGTCCCCGGCGAAGCCTGCGCCGATCTCTACGACGGCAACGACACCTCCCCGTGCCTGGCCGCCCAGGGCCAGGAGGCCACCGGCAGCGGCTGCGGCCTCTCCGCCCAGTGCCAGACCGCCTACTGCGCCCTCCCGAACGACGGAATCTGCGGCACCTGTGCCGCCAAGCCCGGCGCTGGCTCCGACTGCTCGGTGGACCAGTGCGGGCCGGGTTACAACTGCGTGGCCGCGACCAAGACCTGCGAGGTGCCCGAGCCGGACGGCGGCGCCTGCAGCGTGCAGGACGATTGCCTCTTTGGGTTCTCGTGCATCGGCGCCGCCACGGGCACCGGTTTCTGCGCCCCGAGCGCCGCCCTGGGCGGCGCGTGCAGCGACAAGCTCGGCCCACGGGGCTGCGACGGCCGGCTCGGCCTCGTGTGCACGGGAGGCGACGGCGGGGTCTGCGCGGCGGCCCCCTTCGCGTCCGCCAACCAGCCCTGCGGCGACGTGCCCGGCGCGGTCGGCACCGACTGCACCGACTCCGTCTGCTTCAAGCCGGACGGAGGCAAGGAGGGGACCTGCCTCGCCGACGCCCCGGACGGCCAGCCGTGCGACCCCGTCAACGGCCCGAAGTGCCTGCCCTTCTCGCGGTGCGTCGGGGGCACGTGCGAGGCGCTGTACGCTTCGAGCTGCAACGGCGCTGGCACCACGAGCGGCGGCACGACGGGAGGCGGCTCCACCGGAGGCGGGACGACCGGCGGAAGCACGGGCGCGACGACCGGAGGGAACGCGACGCTCCTGGTCGACAACGCGCAGAACTCGACCCAGGATCCGGTCGCCTTCTTCGAAGGCTTCCTGAGCGGCGCCGGCCTGGCGTACGACCTGGCCCAGGTCGCTGCCGATGGCAGCAACTCCGGCGCGAGCGGCACCGTGCCCAGCGCGTCCCAGCTCGCGAGCCACGCCAACGTCATCTGGTTCACGGGGGACGACGCGAGCACCGACGTCGGGACCGACCAGCCGCTCTCGGGCGCCCAGGAGTCGCTGCTGCTCAGCTGGCTCGACAGCGGTAACAAGACGCTCGTGATCTTCTCCGAGGAGCTCATGCTGCAGCTCGCCGGGAGCTCCTTCACGTCCTACACCATCCCGCCCACCGATCCGCTGTTCTCGACCTACCTACCGTTGCAGGGCGGCGAGGAGGACCTTTCGATCTGCGAGGGGTCGCCCTGCTCCGACGACGGCGTCGAGGGCCTGACGAGCTACGCGGTCACCGGCGGCGACGCCTTCGTGGTCGGCACGTGGAGCGTGACCAACAGTCCGGTCACCCTCGACGCCAGCGCGGTGAACCCGGCAGTGGGCGTCGACACGCTTCTCACCATGCAGGCGGATCCCAACTTCGACCAGGCCAACATCACGACCGCCGTGGGGGTGGGCATCAAGGGCGTGGGCGCCGCCCACGCGTCCACCGTGGTCTACGTCGGCATCCCCATCGAGAACGTCCAGATCAACCAGCAGGCGTTGTTCAACGACGTCGTGCTCGACTACGCCGGGCTGTAGCCCGGCTAGCCGATCACCACGAGGATCTGCCCCTCCTGCACGGGGTCGGTCTCCTTGGTGCGGATCTCGATGACCGTGCCGGCGCCCGGCGCCTCCACCGGCATCTCCATCTTCATCGACTCGAGGATGATCAGCACGTCGCCCACGGCGACGTTCTCGCCGACCTTCTTCTCGATCTTCCAGACGGTCCCGGTGATGTGCGCGGCCACTTCGATGGGCATGCGGGGCTCCTACTTCAGGCGTTCGAGGAAGTGCGTGTCCAGCTCGCCCCGGCGGAAGGCGTCCGAGGCGACGATGCGGCGGTGCAGCTCGAGGTTGCTCTTGAGCCCCTCGATCCGGAAGGCGGCCAGCGCGGCGGCGGCGCGATCGATCGCCGCGGCCCGGCTCGGCCCCGACACCACGAGCTTCGCGATGAGCGGATCGTAGTAAGGGGTCACCGTGTCGCCGGCGCGGTAGCCCGCGTCGCAGCGCACGCCCTCCCCCGCCGGCGGCTCGAACGCCGTGAGCGTGCCCGGCGAGGGGAAGAAGCGGACGGGGTCCTCGGCGTAGACGCGGAACTCGAGGGCGTGGCCGCTGCGGTGAACGTCTTTCTGCTCGAGATCGAGCTTCTCGCCCGAGGCGATGCGCAGCTGCCAGCCGATGAGATCCGCGCCGGTGGTGGCCTCGGTGATCGGGTGTTCCACTTGAAGTCGCGCGTTCATCTCCATGAAGAAGAACTGCCCCTCGGCCACCAGGAACTCCACGGTGCCGGCGTTCGCGTAGCCGAAGGCCTGCGCCGCGGCGATCGCCGCGCGGTACATCTTCTCCGGCATGTCGCCCGCGCCCGCGAGGAACAGCGGCGACGGCGTCTCCTCGACCACCTTCTGATAGCGGCGCTGGATGGAGCACTCGCGCTCGAAGAAGTGCAGGAGCTTCTGGCCGTCGCCCAGCACCTGCACCTCGATGTGGCGCGGCAACGGGTAGTAACGCTCGAGGTAGACCGCGGCGCGGCCGAAGGCCGACTTGGCCCGGTCGGCGCAGCTCTTCATGGCCTTCTCGAGCCCCGCCTCGTCCTGCGCCACCTGCATGCCGATGCCGCCGCCGCCGTTCGCGGCCTTCACGAGCAGGGGGTAGCCCAGCCGGCGCCCCACCGCGCGCGCCGCCTCGGGATCCTCGAGGGTGCCGTCGCTGCCCGGCACCACCGGGACGCCCGCGCCCACCGCGAGCTGGCGCGCCTGCGCCTTGTCCTTCATGCGCGTCATCGCCTCGGGGGGCGGGCCCACGAAAGTGATTCCCGCGGCCTGGGTGCGCGAGGCGAACTCCGCGTTCTCCGAGAGGAAGCCGTAGCCCGGGTGGATGGCCTCCGCGCCGGTCTTCTTCGCCGCCTCCAGGATGGCGTCGATCTTGAGGTAGGAATCCTTGGGCGGCGGCGGGCCGATCGCCACGGCCTCGTCCGCCGCGGCCACGTGCGGCAGCTTCGCGTCCGCCTCCGAGTACACGGCGACGGTCTTCACGCCCATGCGCCGGCAGACGGCGGCGATGCGGACCGCGATCTCCCCCCGGTTCGCGATGAGCACTTTGCGAAACACCGCGGCGAAGCTAGCAGGGGCCCAGCGGGCGGGCAACAAGCGCGTTCATGCGCCCCGGTTCGACCAGCACGGGCATCGGCTCGACCCCACGCTGGAAAGGACATCCCGGGAGCGGGAATCGAATTCCAGCGCGCTGGAAAGCTCTTCCCGCCTGCTGGAAAGGACATCCCGGGGGCGGGAATCGAATTCCAGCGCGCTGGAAAGCTCTTCCCGCGGGCTGGAAAGGGCATCCCGGCAGCGGGAATTGAATTCCAGCGCGCTGGAAAGGTCTTCCCGCGTGCTGGAAAAGACATCCCGGGCGCGGGAATCGAATTCCAGCGGGCGGGAAAGGTCTTCCCGCGTGCTGGAAAAGACATCCCGAGCGCGGGAATCGAATTCCAGCGAGCGGGAAAGCTGTTCCGACCGCCTGGAACGGACATCCTGGCGGCTGGAATCGAATTCCAGCGAGCGGGAAAGGTGTTCCGACCGCCTGGAACGGACACGCTGGCGGCCGGAATCGAATTCCAGTGGGCGGCAAAGGTGTTCCGACCGCCAGGAACGGACATCCTGGCGGTTGCCATCGAACTGCAGCAGGCGGGAACGGCGTTGCGACCGCCAGGAACGGACATCCTGGCGGTTGGCATCGAATTCCAGCGGGCGGCAAAGGTGTTGCGACCGCCAGGAACGGACATCCTGGCGGTCGGAGTCGAATTCCAGCGGGCGGGAAGAGCAATCCCGCGGGCAGGAAGGCCTTCTCGGGGCGGCCCCGGCTACGCCCCTGGAACCCGGAAGCCGTTGACGCTCGCCGGCCTCGATGGCAGAAAGGCCGTCGCCTTGACTCGCTCGCGCGCGCTCTTCTATAAGCTGCCCCTCTCGCTGGGGCTGGCGCTCGGCCTCTTGGCCGGCCGCCCGTCCTTGGCTTCCGAGAAGACGGTCCACGGGGCCATCCTTCCCGGCGGCTCGCGGGAGGTCGGAGAGGACCGGTACCGTTCGCCGGAGGCTTTCGAGGAGACGCTCAAGTTCTATGCGAAGACCTACAGCCAGGAGCGCTACCCGCGCCGGCGCATCGCCGACCTCCCCGGCGTGCGGGCCATCCACCTCGAGAACCCCGGCCACGGAGGCTGGGACGGCCTGAACATCTACGAGCTCAACGGCGAGACGCGCATCTTCGTGCTCGCCCGGGCCCAGACGCCGCGACCCGCGAAGAGAAAGCACCGATGAAGCACGCCGCACCCCATTGGGGGATCGTCTAACGGCAGGACGCCAGTCTCTGGATCTGGCTATCAAGGTTCGAATCCTTGTCCCCCAGCCGGCAGTCGCAGTAGAAGCAAAGCGCAGCAAGGGCAGGCCCCGTCGTCTAACGGTCAGGACACCAGCCTCTCACGCTGGGTACATGGGTTCGAATCCCGTCGGGGTCACCGCAGGTTTGAGAGTTACCGCTTCCCCTGGCTCTTCCTGGGCCCAGGAACGGCTCCAGCACGAGGTTCCCCTCGACCCGGAACCTCTTCCCATCCGGTGTCTCAAGAGGGGTGCCGCCTTCAGCGCCTCGATCCGCGCCCGAAGCTGGGTCATCCGACCTTCCCGCTCAGCTATCGCTTTGACGACGGGCGTCTGGTCTCTCATCGGTCGCCGCCAAGGCGTTTGCCAGCCGGGCCACCTCGGTCTTGAGGGAGCGCGCCTCAGCCTCCAGCTGGACTGCCAGGTTTGCCGTCGCATCTGAACCCTGGTTGCATCCTTATGCCTGAATTGGCATACTTCGGGTAGGTGGAAGCTCCCTTGAAGCCGCTCGTCTGGGTAGCGACGAGCCGAGACGACCTCAAGGACTTCCCCGACGAGGTGCGGCGCGGCATGGGATACGCCCTGTACGTGGCGCAGGTGGGCAGAAAGCACGCCGATGCGAAGCCGTTGAAGGGCTTCGGCGGCGGGCGTTCTGGAAGTCGTCGAGGACTTCGACGGGAATGCCTACCGGGCGGTCTACACGGTGAAGCTGGCCGGCGCGGTGTACGTCCTCCACGCCTTCCAGAAGAAGTCCAGAAAGGGCATCCAGACCTCCCTGGCTGACCTCGATAAGGTGAAGGCCAGGCTCAGGATGGCCGAGGAGATCCACGCTCTACGCGAAGCAGAAGCAGGAGAACGCAGATGAAGAGGACTGACTACAAGGTTGGAAGCGGCAACGTCTTCGCCGACCTCGGGGTCGATGCTCCGGAGGAAGCGCTCGCCAAGGCGGAGCTGACCGTCAAGATCTCGGAGATCATCGAGGCCAAGGGGCTCACCCAGGCCGCCGCCGCCAAGGTGCTGGGCATCGACCAGCCCAAGGTCTCCGCGCTCCTCCGCGGCAAGCTGACCGGCTTCTCCACGGAGCGGCTGATCAAGTTCCTCAACGCCCTCGGCCGCGACGTGGAGATCGTCGTCAAGGATCGCCCCAAACGGCAAGCAGGCCACCTCAAGGTGGTGCTGGTCTGAGCTGAGCTACTACCAGCGAGAGCCTGGGGCTGAAGTCCCCCTCCGGCGCCATGGAAAGCAGCAGCTGGCGCTGGAATCGCGCGCTGTCAGACCGTGCGAATCCCGTCGGGGTCACCGCAGCTTCAGCTACTTGAATTCGATTTCTCGGCTGTCGCCCCGTCGCCGAGCCGGGCGCCTCAGCCGCGCTCGTACGCAAGGAACACGAGGCTCTCCCCGACGGTCTGGGCGCGCACGAGGCGCAGGGGCTTCTTCCCGCCGGACTCGTCGAAGAGGCGCTCGCCGGCCCCGAGGACGACCGGGTGGATCATCAGCCGCAGCTCGTCGACGAGGTCGTGCCTCAGCAGCGCGCGGGCGAGCTGGATGCTGGCGTAGACGACGATGTCCCCCTGCAGCTCCCGCTTCAGCCTCGAGACCTCCGTCGCCACGTCGCCCTTGAGCACGGTCGAGTGCTGCCACCTGGGCACTTCGATGGTCGAGGACACGACGAACTTGGGCATGCCGTTCAACCGGTCCGCCCACTCCCCGCTGCGAGGGATCCACCGCGCGGCGAACCACTCCTCGCTCCGCCGGCCCAGCAGCAGGGCCTCGGTGTGCAGCGCCTCATCGAGCAGGACCTTGGCCCGCTCCTGGCGGTCCTTGTCCCCCACCTGGCCGAACCAGCCGCCCTGCTTGAAGCCCTCTTCACCGGTGGGATCCTGGACCACTCCATCGACCGAGACGTTTTCGTTGATGATGAGCTTTCCCATTGTGTTTCTCCCTGCATGTGTGGGGCTCCCGGCCCTCTCCGAGCCTCGATCGGGTAGACACCGCGACGTCGGCAAACTGGGCGCTCACCCGCCTCGGTCGGAGCTTCCGTCGGCGTGCTACAACGAGGCGGTGACCGCCGACCTGATCGTGAGGGCGCAGGACGGGGACGCCGACTCGTTCCGGGATCTCATCGAGCCCTACCGCCGGGAGCTTCGAGTCCACTGCTACCGCATGCTCGGCTCCCTCCAGGATGCCGAAGACACCCTCCAGGAAACGCTGCTCGCCGCCTGGCAGGGCTTCGGCGACTTCAAGGGACGCGCCTCGCTCCGCACCTGGCTCTACAAGATAGCCACCAACCGATGCCTCAACGCGCGTCGCGCTGCCAGCCGGCGACCGGCCAAGGAGTGGGACGTGCCCGGCGTCAGACCGCCCGAGCCGAGCAGGCTGGGGGAGGTTCCATGGCTCGAGCCGCTCCCGGAAGCTCTCCTCGAAACCGTGTCCGAAGCGCAGCCCGGCCCGTCGGTCCGCCACGAACGGCGCGAGTCCATCTCCCTGGCCTTCGTGACCGCGCTGCAGCTGTTGCCGCACCGTCAAGTCGCCGTCCTCCTCCTGTGCGATGTCCTCGGCTTCGGGGCGAGCGAGGTGGCCGACATGCTGGACGCGACGCTCGACTCGGTGGCCAGCGCGCTCAAACGGGCCCGATCCAACCTGCGTCGTCGGCCCTCTGGCGGCGACCACCGGCCCCCGCTCCCGAGCTCACCGGCCGAGAACGCAGTCGTGGCGAGGTTCGTCCAGGCGTGGGAGTCCGCCGAGGTCGACGCGCTGGTGACCCTTCTGACGGACGACGTCTTCATCTCGATGCCGCCAATACCCAACGAATACGAGGGCCGAGAGCTCGCGGCGCGTTTTTGCACCAGCGTGTTCCAGGCAGGCCGGAGGTTCGACCTCGTGCCAACGAGAGCCAACGGCCAACCGGCGTTCGGTGCCTACCTGCGCGCGGCTTCCGGTGTCCGCCAGGGGGTTGGCCTGTACGTTCTGACCCTGACCGGCGACCGGATCTGCGCCCTGACCCGCTTCGAACCGAGCGTGCTCGGATGGTTCGGGTTGCCGCCGGCGCTCCCGGCGCGATGAGCAGCCCCGCGGGACGGTCCGCCGGGGTCACCCTGATTTCGGTAGCTTGGCCCGGCGTCGCCCTGGACTGGCCGCAAACGGCCTCCATGGCGATGGAAAGGACACGGCACCTGTCGATCTCGCGGCGGTTGTTTCGTCGCGGTAGCAGAGCCAGGTTCGCCTGGCCATCACCGAACCCAAAGGAGGCACGACCATGCGATTCCTGATGCTGATGATTCCGACGGGGTACGAGCAGGCCAAGTCGGGGGCGCTACCGCCCGTCGAGGCCGTGAAGGCGATGCTGGACTACAACGAATCCCTGCGGAAGGCCGGCGTGCTTCTCACCATGGACGGGCTTCACCCGCCGGCAGAAGGGGTTCGCCTCACGCGGGCCGGAGGCAAGCTGAAGGTGACCGACGGCCCCTTCGCCGAGACGAAGGAGGCGGTGGGCGGCTACTGGATGCTGCAGGTGAAATCGAAGGCCGAGGCCATCGAGTGGGCCTCGCGGTGCCCGGCGGTTCAGTCGTACGCGCCGGACGGCGTGGCCACCATCGAGCTGCGGCAGCTGCAGGAAGTGGGGGACTGGCCGGCGGAGTTTCGGCCCGTGCTCGCCAAGTACCCCGAGCTGCAGAAGCTGCAGGAGGTGTTCCAGCGGAGCTGATCACGGCGATGCTCCCGGGACCGTGCCCCGGGGGCTTCCCTGGCAGCTCCCGATCCCTCGGCGGCGATCCGAGCCGCGTGCTCACCATCGTCGACTCGCCAGCGCCGCCGAGGGCGGTTCGCGCTGCAGCCGGGCGGACCGATCAGGGACGTTTCACGAACCTGAGATAGAACGCCCCGAACACCAGGACGATCCCGACGTTCACCATCAGCCGCTCCCAGAACCGGTTCCTGAAGAAGAGGACGTCCACGCCAACCACGACGGCCACGAGCGCAAGCAGGTAGAGCACCAGGATCGTCTGTCTTCCCATTCGCCCTGTCTACCACCTCGCACGAGTCCGCGCGGGCCTTACCCTCGGCAGTGATGGCTCCTCGCCTGCCCGATGCTCGAACGAGTCTTCCCCGAAGAGAAGCAGGGCTGTACCCTGCTGGCCACCCAGGAGGCCGCATGGCGAATGGCAACAGGATGAATGGGTCGAGCAGGCGTGGTTCCGCCGGCCACAGGATCTACGCCTCGATGGCGCTCGCGCTCTCGGCCTGCGCGTCGCTGCAGGCGCGGGCGTCGAACGCGAACCCCTACCCCAGCATGGCGCCCATCGGCCGCTATCGGGTGGCGACGACCGCGGACGAGGTGGCGCTGGCCCGCTCGGCGGCGCCCGCCTCGGTGGCCGACCATGCCGACGTGCTCGTCCTCGGCGACCACGGCTACACTTTGGCCGAGAAGGGCTCGAACGGCTTCGTCTGCATCGTCGAGCGCGCTTGGGCGAACGACTTCGACAGCCCCGAGTTCTGGAATCCGAAGGC
>DATJNL010000305.1:0-2312 GCA_035508175.1 Myxococcales bacterium | reverse complement strand
TGGTAGTCGCGCTCGAGCATGGGAGCCGTGATGGCGTCGGCGCTCGCGAAGGGCACCCAGGCGGCGATGGCCGAGCCCACGAGCGACACGCCGCGCGCCACGTCCCACTGGCCGGTCGCGCCGGGCCCGAGGCCCACCGTGGAGACGCGCACGACCTCGGGCTGGCCATAGTCGTAGGTGCCCCACAGTCCCCAGAGACCCTGAAATGCGCGGCCACCGTCGAGGCGGGCGGGCACGAGCAACCCGCGGACGAAGACGTCCCACTCGCCGTTCCCGTCGATCGCCGGATGGACGGAGAAGCCGCTCCCCGCGGCGAGGTCGAGCGTGAAGTCGAAGTCGTCGAAGGGTCGCCTGGCGCGGTAGCCACCGATGCCGTACTCGGAGGCCTCGAGGCGCACGAAGGCCTGCGGGGTGGCGCTCGCGGCGCCGAGGACGCGGTCGAAGTAGTCGCCGCCCACGTTCGCGCCGAGCGAGGCCTCGAGGTAGCCGCTGACGGGGTGATCGAGGTCGCTCCAGAAGGAGTCGTGGAAGGCCAGGTGGTTGATGCCCTCGGCGGGGCTCACCAGGAAGGCGGCGATCTCGTGCCAGGTGTCGGGCGGGCCCGGGCCCCGCAGGACGTCGGCGAAGCGGTGCAATGCCTCGCCGAGGAAGACGCCGCCCATCGGCGTCACGATCTCGTCGTTGATGGCGGGGTCGTTGGTCTCCATGAACAGCTCCCACATCAGGCTGCCGCCGATGGGGTACCAGATGGATTCCCAGAAGCTCAGGCCGGCCGATCGCGCGAAGTCGAATTCGAGCGCGCCGTGCACGGGGTGGAGGAACTGGCTCGTGTCGAAGCTGCTGCCGCCCTTGCCCCAGACCCACGGGCGGAACGGGTTCTCCGTGAGCACCTGGGGAAAGGAGATCGACCAGTCGTCGCTTTGCTGTCCGACCGTCGGGCGCGCAATGCCCCAGACGAGCAGGTTGAGCCCGAACGTCTCGCCGGCCGGCAGCAGGTAGCTCCGGCTCGGCTCCGGCGCCTCGGGGCTCGGCGCGGTGCCGGCATCCGCCGCCGGCTCGGCCAGCAGCAAGGGCAGCGCCAGCGACAGAGCGAGCATGCCCCCCGATTGGGCAAGCCGCATGCCGAGCGCCGGGCACGACGCTTGCGAAGCCTCGACCCATGAGGCCGTGGCTCGCCGTGTCGTTCGCGTCGATCGCCCTGGCAGGGAACGGCGTCCGGCAGGTCAGCCTCTTTGCGCTGGCGCGCAGCAAGAACGCCAACGTGGTCGAGTATTCCGCGCGGCTCGGGCCGGACGGCCGCCTGGATCCGGTCGACCCCATCGCGACCCACTGGATCATGAACGCAGAGGACGGCCGGCGGCAGGATCTGGACCTCTTCGAACAGGCGCTCGCCTACGGGGTCTCGGCCCACGTGAATTCTGCGCGCGACCGCTGTGATTTCACGATCGTCTCGCTCCCGCAGCGGCGCATCCAGGTGAGGCGCCACGGCCATCTCTACGAGGCAGACACGGAGATCGGAGGCGCGTCGGCGAGGCTCACGCGCATCTTCGTCACCACCGACGAGACCGCCGTGCCGCCCCGGGTCCTCGCGATTGACCTCTGGGGCCGGCGGCTCTCGGACGGTGCTCCCGTGCATGAGCGCCTCGAGCGCGCGCCCGCACCGCTGACGGTGCGCGGCGCAGTCTCTGCGCCGTGACCTGCCGAGGTCGCATCCCGTGCGCGCTTCGACCTGAGCAGGCGAACCCGTGCGCGCGTCGTTATACGAAAGCCCTCAGTTCGAGGAGCCCGTCTTGCCCACCATCACCGAAGCGATCCCGACGCCCCAGCCCCACCTCGCCCGCGAAGATCGCGTCGACTGGCGGGCCACCATTCCCTACGCGCTCTTCCACGTGGCGGCCATCGTCGGTGCCATCGTCTTTCACCCGCGGCCCTGGGATCTCGCCTTGATGGGCTTCATGTACCTGGCGCGCATGGCCGCGGTGACCGGCGGCTACCACCGCTACTTCTCGCACCGGTCGTACTCGACCTCGCGCGCCTTCCAGTTCCTGCTGGCGCTCTGGGGCAGCACCGCCATGCAGCAGGGGCCGCTCTGGTGGGCCAGCGTGCACCGCCACCACCACCGCTACTCCGACCAGCCCGAGGACGTGCACTCGCCGTCGCAGCGCGGCTTCTGGTGGGCGCACATGGGCTGGATCTTCTCGCCCCGCTTCGCGAAGACGCGCCTCGAGCTCGTGCCGGACCTGGCCCGCTACCCGGAGCTCCGCTGGCTCGACCGCAACTGGCTCGTGCCCCAGGTGGGGCTCGCCGCGCTC
>DATJNL010000304.1:0-2453 GCA_035508175.1 Myxococcales bacterium | reverse complement strand
AGCTCGCGGATGGGGATCTCGCGCTCGCCCTCCTGCCGGATGACGGTGCAGGTGACGCGCACCATCTCCTGGAGCTTCTGCGCCGCCAGCGAGGCGCGCCGCTCCTGGGCGAAGCGCAGCAACCCCGAGAGCATCACCATCGCCGCGATGATGATGGCGGACTCGTGATCGCCGGTGACCCAGGAGACGATGGTGAGCACGGCGAGCAGCGCCGAGAACGCGTTCGCGAAGCCGTGCCAGAGCTGCACCCACCACGCCGGCGGCCGCTCGTGCGCCACCTGGTTCTCGCCCTCGCTCTCCAGCCGATCGGCGGCGAACTGCGAGCCGAGCCCCCCCGGTCCGGACTGGTTCAGCGCGAAGAGCTCGTCCGCGGGCAATTGCGCGGCCTTGCGCAAGCCCTCCACCGCGCGCGTCCGCTCCGCGGCCCGCAGGGCCGAGACGTCGCCGCGCCGACGCAGGGCGCGCACCTGTGCGAGAAGCTCGCGGAGCACGCGCGCACCTTACTACCGGCCTCGCGGCCGAGAAAACACTTCCGTCCGAAATCGGGAACAAAAGCCGCCCAGCTCCGTGCGCGAGGCGACGTGCTCCCGTCAGCCGAGCGCCCGTCGCACGGTCTCGGTGAGGCCCTCGATCGTGTGGGGTTCGGCCACGAGCGGATCCGCGATCCCGGCCAGACGGCACGCCGACGCCGTGGTGGGCCCGATGCAGACGACGCGGCAACGCGAGAGCCGCTCGACGGCGTTCGGGCCGAGCTGCTCCATCACGCCCCCGAGGCTGCGGGGGCTGGCGAAGGTGACGGCGTCGATCTGGCCGCGCTCGAGGGCGGCGATCGCCGCGGTCGCTTCCGGGCCGGCCTCCGGCGCGCCGCTGCCGTAGCAGACGGGCGCACAGACCTCGGTCGCGCCGGCGGCCCGCAGGCGCTCACCGAGGACCTCCCGCGCATGCTCGCCGCGAGGCCAGAGCACGCGTCGACCGCGGACCTCGGGGCCGATCAGCTCCGCCAGGCTCTCCGCGCTCGCGCGCGGCGCCACGGCCGCCACCCGCAGGCCGTAGCGCTCGAGCAACGCTGCGGTCTTCTCTCCCACGGCCGCCACCTTCAACCGCTGGAGCGCGTCGACGGCCACCCCGAGCGCGGACAGTCGCGCGAAGAACTGGTTCGCCGCGTTCTGGCTGGTGAAGGCCATCCAGTCGAAGCGCGCGATGTCCCGCACGGCCGCGTCCAGAGGCTCCCAGCTCTCGGGGGACAGGAGCAGGATGCCCGGCAGGCTGAACACCTCGGCGCCGAGCGATTGCAGCCGCGCCGCGAGCGCCGTGGCCTGCCCCGCCGCGCGGGTCACGAGCACGCGTCGCCCGGCGAGCGGCAGGGCCATTCAGCTCTCCGGCGGCGGCGCCGGCCGGAACGACGCGAGCAGCCTGCCGCCGTCGCCGGCCAGCAGCGCGTCGGCGGCCTCCCGGCCCACGCGCTCCGCCTCGCCCGCCGGCCCTTCGCGCTCGACGCGATGGAGCTGCAGCGTCTCGGGATCGCCGAGCATGGCGACGAGCTTCACGCGATCGCCCTGCCGCGCGTAGCCGCCCAGGGGCACGTGGCAACCGGCGCCCAGGCGGGCCAGCAAGGCACGCTCGGCACGCGCGGCCACCTCGGCGTCTCGATCGCCGAGCGGCCCGACGAGGGCGGCGACGCGGCGATCGTCCACACGGCGCTGCAAGCCGAGGATGCCCTGGCCCACCGCCGGCACGAAGGCATCCGGATCCAGCGACTCGCTGACCTGTCCGTGCAAGCCGAGGCGGGTGAGGCCTGCCTGCGCGAGCACCACGGCGTCGAGCGGATCCTTGCCCGCGCCGACCGCGCGCTCGAGGCGCGTCTGGACGTTGCCGCGGATCGAGACGATTCGCAGATCGCGCCGCCGAGCCCGGAGCTGCACGGCGCGTCGGAGCGACGACGTGCCGACGCGAGCGCCCTCGGGTAGCGCGGCGAGTCCGGCCCCGTGCCGGGACACCAGCGCGTCGCGCGGATCCTCGCGGGGGGGAGGCGCCGCTAGCACCAGGCCGGCGGGCATCTCGGCGGGCAAGTCCTTGAGGCTGTGGACGGCCAGGTCCACCTCGCCGCGCAGGAGCGCCTGCTCGATCTCCTGCACGAAGAGCCCCTTGCCGCCGACCTCGGCGAGAGGGGCCTGGAGGAAGCGATCGCCCTGCGTGGTGATCTCGACGAGGGTGACCTCGAGACCCGGGTGGCCGGCGCGGAGGAGACCGGCGACGTGGTTGGCCTGCCAGAGGGCGAGGGCGCTCCGGCGGGTGCCGATGCGCAGGGGCGGGGTCACGCTGCCCCCTCACCCTGCCCTCTCCCCCGCTGGGGGAGAGGGTCCTTCGGCTCGGCGGCTGCGGTCGGGGTCGGGGCCGCGGTCGGGGTCGGGGCCGCGGTCGGGGCCGCGGTCGGGGTCGGGGCCGCGGTCGGG
>DATJNL010000303.1:0-2727 GCA_035508175.1 Myxococcales bacterium | reverse complement strand
GGGTGGGGGGCCCGAGCGGCTCGCCCGGCGCATCGACCGGCTCTCGCGCGCGGCGCACGCCTTCCACCGGTTCGCGCACCACCCGCTCTGCGAGCGCTACGAGGGCGAGCTGGTGCGGCTGGGGCGGCGCACGCGCCTCTGCCGCGGCTGCCTGTTCGCACTGACCGGAACGATCGCCGGCCTGGCGCTCGGGGTGGCCTGGCCCGTCGTGGGAGCCGCCGCGCTCGGCCTCGCCCTCCTCGGGATCGAGGCCGGGCGGCGCGTCCGGCCGGGCAAGCTCGTGACGCGCTTCCTGCCGGGGGCCGGCTTCGCGGCGGCCCTCGCTGCGGGGGTCGCGTCGCGGTCCGCGGCCGGCTTCGCGCTTGCCGCCGGCTCGGCCTTCTGCGCGCTGGGTGCGTGGGCGCTCTACCGGCAGCGCGGCCCGGATCGCAGCCCGTGCCGGACCTGTCCCGAGTACCGGACCGTCGAGATTTGCTCCGGGTTCCAGCCGTTGCTGCGCCGCGAGCGAGCCTTCGGCCGGCTCACTTCCCGCTGGATCGATCGAGCTTCTTCTCCAGCGCCCTGAGCCGCCTATGCCGATCGCCAGTCGAGCCGAAGGCGCCTGCCGTGAGCCGCGCAGTCGCGCAGGTACATGTTGATCAGCGTCTGGTAGGGAAGCGCCGTTTCCTGGGCAAGCTTCTTGAAGTAAGTCAGCGTCCCCTCGTCAATCCTGATGGTGACTTGAGACTTCAGGCGCTTGGCGTACGGGTTGGGGCGCGACCTCGAGAAGTCGTAGTTCTTCCTCATGGGTGCCATCCGTTCATGTAGGACTCGCGTTCCAGTCGGTTCGCCTTGCGCACCGAGATGATGCGGATTCGATCATCGCTTTCGCGATAGCAGTGGCAGACGACCAGCGTTCGCATCGCCGCACTGAGGCCGAGGAGAACAAAGCGATCTTCCTCTTCGGAGTGATCGGGATCGTGGATGAGTTGGGCCCGCTCATCGCTGAAGACCGTTTCGGCTTCCTCGAATGAGATGCCGTGCTTTCGCTCGTTCGCGTCGTTCTTGCGTTCGTCCCATTCGAACCTCGGCTGCGTCACGCTTACAGCGTAACTACAGCGTAGGTCGCGGCGCAAGGCCGGAGTGGCTCCCGCTTGCCCAGCGGCGGCCGGCTCACTTCCCGCTGGATCGATCGAGCCTCTTCTCCAGCGCCCTGAGCCGCTCGAACAGCTCGGGCAGGCGCGCGAAGAGGGCCGAGCTCTTGAGCCAGCCGCGGTGGGGCTGCGCTGGGTAGCCGCTGTAGGCCTCGCCCGCCGGGACGTCGTTCATCACGCCGGTCTGGGCGCCCACCTTGGCGCCGTCGCCGAGCTCGAGGTGGCCGACCAGCCCGGCCTGGCCGCCCAGCATCACGCCCACGCCCAGCTTCGTGCTGCCGGCGATGCCAGCCTGCGCGCACAGGATCGAGAACGGACCGATGCGCACGTTGTGGGCGATCTGCACCAGGTTGTCGACCTTGGTGCCGTGGCCGACCACGGTCTCTCCGAGCGTGGCGCGGTCGACGCAGGCGTTGGCGCCGAGCTCCACGTCGTCCTCGAGGCACGCGATGCCGGCCTGCGGCACCTTCACGTGCGCCGGGCCCTCCGGGTCGAAGGCGTAGCCGAAGCCGTCGCTGCCGACCACCGCGCCGGGCTGCAGGATCACCCGATCGCCGAGGACGCAGCGCTCGCGCACGACCGCGCCCGCGTGCAGGAGGCAATCGGCGCCCACGCGCGCGCCGCGCTCGACGATGGCGCCGGGCCGCAGCACGCTGCGCGCGCCGATCGTGGCGCCCTCGCCCACGCAGGCGAGCGGTCCCACCTGCGCGAGCGGGTGCACGTCCGCGGTGGGATCGATCACCGCCTGGGGGTGGCGCCCCGGCCGCGGTGGCGGCTCGGGGTGGAAGAGCGCGCTCAGCTTCGCGAAGGCGAGGTAGGGGTTCGAGGCGACGAGAAGCGCGGTCCGGTGGGAGCCGCCGGCCTCCCGGGCCGAGACGATCACCGCGCCGGCGCGCGTCTTCTCGAACGCCTCGCGGTAGCGGGCGTTGTGGAAGAAGGCGAGCTCGCGCGGCCCCGCGTCCTCCAGCGAGGCGACGCCGTCGATCGGGAGCGCTCCGTCGCCCACCACCTCGGCGCCGACGAGCCGGGCCAGGGCCGCGAGCGACCTCGGCGCCTCGCTCTGGTCAGCCGCCGCGGCGGGCACGGCGGGTCACGGATCCTGCGAGGCGGCGTCCTGGCTGGCGCGGGACTTCGACTGCGCGTTGTAGCGCCGGATGACCTCGTTCGTGAGGTCGAGCGACGGCTGGGCGTAGAGCAGCGACGAATCGCTCTTCTCGAAGACCATGGTGAGGCCCTCGGATTCGGCGATGTTGCGGATGATGTCGCTCATGCGCCCGAAGATGCCCTTGAGGGCGTTCTGCTCCTTGTCCGCGAGCTCCTTCTGGAGCTTCTGGTACAGGCGCGTGACCTCCATCACCTTCTCGTTGAGGTCGTCCTGGGCCTTCTTCTTGGCGTCCTCGCTCATCGCGTCGCCGCGCGACTTGAGGTCCGCCTCCATCTCCTTGATCTCCTCCTGCTTCTCGTCGAGCTCCTTCTGGCGGGTGTCGTACTCCTTCTTGAGCTTGGCCTTGGCGGCACGGCCGTCCGCGACCTCGCCGACGGCGCGGTGCATGTCGACGAAGCCGAGGTGGATCTCGGCGCGGGCGAGCGAGGG
>DATJNL010000302.1:0-2403 GCA_035508175.1 Myxococcales bacterium | reverse complement strand
GTGTCTCGGTGCTGCGCTTCGGGTCGATGCTCGGCCCGAACGTGCGCAACCCGGCGACGCGCCTGTTGGGCAGACCGGTCGTCCCGGTGATCCTGGGTCGCGATCCCCTGATGCAATTTCTGCATGTCGAGGACGCGATCGAGGCCCTGGTGCTCGCGGTGCATGCGCGCCCGCGGGGGCCGCTCAACATCGTGCCGCCGGGAGTGCTGCCGCTTTCGTCGGTTCTCCGGATGCTCGGCCGCACGGCGCTACCGCTGCCGGCACCCGTCGCGCGGAGCGGCCTCGCGACGCTCTGGTCGATGTTCGGGGTTGGGACGCCTCCCTCATGGCTCGACTACTTGCGCTACCTATGGGTGGCAGACGGCAGCCGGGCCACCGCCGAGATCGGCCTACGCTATCGGTTCGACACCCGCGAAACGGTGCTGGCCTTCAGCGCGGCGACTCGCCAGGCGTCCCTGGGCGAGGAGCCTCCCACGCAGGAGCTGCCCGCAGAGGCGTCCGGTGGCGCGTAGAGTGCTCGGCAACGACCCCTTCGTCCGCGGTGCCCCGGAGCGGGCCGAAGCGCGCGAGCCGATCGGGCCCGCCGAGACGCCGGCGGAAGACGTGACCGAGCCCCTCCCCCTCCCCGAGCTGCCGCCCTCGCTCGCTGGCCCCGATCGCGAGCCGGCCCCCGTCCCGCGTGTCCGCCGCCGCAGGACGCGCTTGAAGCCGGTCGTCGTCCCGGCCGCCTCCCTGCCAGTCCCCGCGCCGCGAGCCATCGCGCCGCCTCCCGTGCCCGCCCGTGAGCCAGCCTCCCCGTCCGCGGACCAAGAGCACCTCTCGGAGACCGTCGGAGCCCGTCTTCGCAACCTGTTCGAGCGGCAGCTCCCCACGCTCCTCGAGGGGCTCGCGCGCAGCTCGGTCGAAGCGCTCGGTCTCACGGCGCAACCCGTGCCCGTCTCGGAGGTCGACGCCTTCGGCCTGTCTCAGGAGTTCGTGGACCGCTGGCAGCCCGTCCTTGCGCGCGTGTTGGAGAGCTACTTCCGTGCCGAGATCGCGGGAGTCGAGCGGATCCCCAACAACCGACCGGCGATCCTGGTTTGCAACCACTCTGGCATCCTCCCCTACGACGAGTTGCTCCTCTCGGTCGCGCTTCGGGCCGCGACCAGCGGCCGCGGCAGCGGGCTCAACGTCCGGCCGCTCAGCGAGGACTTCGCCATCAACGCGCCGTTCGCGGGCTCTTGGTTGAACCGCTTCGGCCTGGTGCGAGCTTCCCAGGACAACGCCGAGCGGCTGCTGAGCGCGGGCGCGGTCGTCGCGGTCTTTCCCGAAGGCTCTCAGGGCATCGCCAAGCTCTACCGGAACCGGTACCAGCTCCAACGCTTCGGTCGCGGCGGCTTCATCCGCCTGGCGCTGCGCACCCAGGTCCCGATCTTCCCCGTGGCGCTGGTCGGCGGCGAGGAGGCGCAGCCGGTCCTGGCTCGCATACGGCTGCCGCGCCCGCTGCAGCCGCCGCTTCTGCCTCTCACCCCGACGTTCCCCTGGCTCGGCCTGCTCGGCTTGCTGCCGCTGCCGACCCGCTGGCGGATCGAGGTCGGAGAGCCGCTCCAGTGGCGCCGCCCGCCGGCCGACGCGAATGACCGGCCGCTCGTCGCCGCCTTGACCGAGGATGTCCGCCAGACGCTGCAGGCGATGCTGGATCGGATGCTGCGGGAGCGAAAGACGGTGTTTCTTTGAAAGGGAGTAGGCTGCGCACCCATCCCTCTACTGGACCGTGACCCCCACCGTGCTGAACGCCTGAATCTCCTGCAACAGCTCGAACGCCATCGGCCCGTTCACGAAGCTCACGAGCGCCGTCGACGACGCACTGGGCTGCAGTTGCAGGGCCTCGACGGTCGGCGCGATCACCGAGGTGCCGGTCATGGTGCGGTCGCCGTAGGCGCTCGGCGGCACCGGCAGCACGATAGGACCGGTGCCCGGAGGAATCTGGATCGCCCACTCGCCCGCGCTCGACGCGAAGCGCAACCGGTAGAGAGTGGGTGCCGTCGGCAGCGCCGAACCGAGCGTGAACGTCCGCGAACCACCAGCGTAGGTGGTGCCGGGTGTGAAACCGAGGAATGACTGCCCTCCGAACATCACGGGCGTGCCATACGGCAGGTCACCGAACGTCTGCACGAGCCCCGAGACCGCACCCTGCGGTTCGCCGAGCCCGGCCAGGACGAGGACGCCGTAGGGCAGTCCCTCGAGCCCGCCGTGCGCCGGTGCCAGATGCAGCGCCATCTGGCCGTCAGCCTGAGTGGGGTTGAGCGGATCGTAGGTGAGACACGTCGGGCTCGGCGTACCGCTCGAGTCATCGATGCTCGCGGCAGAGAACCCGAGCGGCAGGAGGCCGACCTCGGGAGCAATCACGCCCCCGAAGACCAG
>DATJNL010000301.1:0-7895 GCA_035508175.1 Myxococcales bacterium | reverse complement strand
GCCTCGCTCGGCGACGGCGACGGCCGAGACCGACGTGACCCTCCTCAAGCTGGCGGAAGCCGACTTCCGCGACCTTCTCGAGGAGAAGCACCAGCTCGCGCTCGGCATCATCCGGGTGCTCACGCGGCGGCTGCGGAGTGCCGACGAAGGCCGCCAACCATGATATCCTGAGCGCGTTGGCAGTCTCGGCCCACAGATCGGGCGCCGTGCGCGCCGAAGACGGGGAGCTCGACGCCACCAAGCAGGCGCAGGTGGACGCCGCGCGCGCGGTGTTCCAGCAGCTCATGAAGGGCTTCAAGAACATCGCGCTGTACCGGCACAACACGGCCCGCTACGGCGAGTATCTCGAAAAGGCCTATCAGGCGATGTGCGGTTATCTGGACACCTACCAGGCGCTCGCCGTGAAGGTCGAAGCAGAGGCCTTCACGCTGCACAAGCAGGCGCTCTTGCCGCCCGAATCCGACGAGCGGCTGCCCTACCGCTTCTACAAGGACGGCATCCGCCACCTGATCTTCCGCCCCGGCCTCGAGGCCGAGGAGTTCCAGAAGTTCGCCCTCATCGCGATGACGAACTTCGACGAGCCCGAGCACCGCGGCGAGGACATCCTGAGCTACCTGTGGGCTGCGAGCCTCGAGCACATCGAGCACCTCGTGGTGGAGGGCTTCGCCTTTGCCGATCTCTCCGAAGAAGAGGTCCAGGTCGAGGTCGACAAGATCGTCAGCTACCTTTACCACCGCCTCCGCTCGAACTCGGAGGACTTCCTCCGCTTCGCACGCATCTCCGCCGACGACCTGAACCTCAAGATGGAAGCAGTGGACCAGGTCCGCGGCGTGGTGATCCAGGGCCAGCCGGTCACGGAGCGGCTGGCGCAGATCATCCAGCACGACCTCCAGGAGGACGAGGGGCCGCGGCTCCTCCCCAAGCTGGTCAGCGTGATCTTCTCGCTCCTGGACGAGGACCCGAACCCGCTCGCCTTCCAGGACGTCTTCACCCAGCTCCTCGACGCGATGCTGCTCCAGGAGGACTTCGCCACCGTCAACCAGCTCATCGTGAAGCTCCGCGCGCTGGAGCGCATCGACGCCCGCGCCGAGGTGGCCACCCAGCTCAAGGAGTTCGTCCTCGGGAAGATGGGCGAGCCCGAGCGACTCAACCGCATCATCGAGATCCTTCGCGCCGGGCCGACCCGCAAGGGCGCGGACATCCAGCGTTACCTGGCCGCCCTCGATTCGCAGGCGGTCATCCCGCTCCTCGAGGGACTCGACACGGTGGAGTTGCAGGACAACCGGCAGGTCATCTGCGACGCGCTGGCCGTGCTGGGCGCCGCCACTCCCGAGCCCTTCGTGGCGCGGCTGTCGAGCGACCGCTCGGCGCTGGTGCGCGACATGCTCTACGTCATCGACAAGCTGGACGTGCCCGACAAGGCGCGCCTCTTCGAGAACGCGCTCAAGAACCCCAACCTCGCGGTGCGGCTCGAGGCACTCGCGGTCATCGGCAAGGGACGCACCGAGTCGAACCGCGCCCTGCTCGTGATCGCGCTCGGCGACGGCCATCCCCAGATGCGCGCCGCGGCCGCCCGGGCGCTGGTGCGCTTCGATCCCGAGCGCGGCTTCCAGGATCTGCAGCGCCTGATCAAGGCACCGGACTTCGCGAAGCGCGACGAGGCGGAGCGGCACGCGCTCTACGGCGCCCTCGGGTCCTCCGAGCAGCCGGCTGCCATCTCGCTCTTCGCGCAGCTCCTGCAGCAGAAGCACGGTCTCTTCCAGAAGAAGAAGGTCGCGGAAGACAAGCTGCTGGCCATCGCCGGCCTCGGCGAGTGCGCCTCGATCGCCTCCTACAAGCTCCTGCAGGCCGAGTCCGACAACGAAGGCAACGAGCCGGAGGTGCTGACCGCGGCCCGCAAGGCGATGTTCAAGGTCAAGAAGCAGCTCTTCGGGGACAAGGAAGGCTAGGCGTGCCGGGCAACCTCAAGATCACCGGCGAGGGCACGGAACGCGTCGACGAGTTCGCGCGCGAGCACTCGGAGAAGCTCCAGACCTGGTCCAAGCAGGTCGTGGCCTCCCTCTACATGCTGGTGCGCTCCGTGAAGATGTACGACCCGGACAACGCCATCTTCGGCAAGCCGGTGGAGCTGCTGCGCGAGACGATGAACCAGATCATCGCGAAGGACGGCCAGCTCGCGCTGCAGATCATCAAGGAGACCTTTTACGTCAACAACATGCTGGTCAAGATCGACCTGCAGAGCCTCGACAACATCCGCGAGCTGATCGCGCAGATGCGGGACCGCAAGGTCGGCGGCTTCACCCTCACCCGGCCGGTGACCGCGGAGGAGCTGCGCAACTTCATCGCGGTCTTCGCCAAGGAGAACCAGGAGGAGGCGGCGGAGGACGGCCTGGCCGCGCGCAAGCTGATGGCGCTGAAGCTGATCAAGTGGTCGAAGATCCAGGAGAAGGTGAAGGATCTCGACGAGCAGGACGATCAGAAGATCGACCGCAAGAAGTACGCGCTCACCGTGTACGCGCGCCTCGTCTTCTACGTGCGCAAGTACCTCGAATACCGCACGGCGGGGCGACCCTTCACCTCGCACAAGGCACGCCGGCTCGTGCAGGACATGGTCGACATCTCGTACGAGCAGCGCACGCACTTCCTCGGCATGACCACCTTCCGCGACGACGACGAGTACATCGTCTACCACTCGGTGAACGTCACGCTCGTCTCGATCGTCTTCGGCGTCGAGCTCGGCCTCACCAAGCCGCAGCTCCGCGACCTCGCGATGGCCGCCCTCTTCCACGACATCGGCAAGTCGGACCTGCCGCCCGAGATCTCTCAGAAGAAAGGCGCGCTCACGGCCGACGAGCGCGCCGAGGTGGCGCACAGTCACATGGCGTCGATCAAGGCAATCCTGAACGAGGGCCTGAGCCGATCGGCCATCTCGAAGCTGATCACCACGTTCGAGTACAGCCAGGACTTCGGCAACGCGGTGAAGGACGCCCGCGGCGGCATCCAGATGATCCTGCCCAAGGGGAACCTGTCCCTGTTCAGCCGCATCATGGCCATCGCGGTGTCGTACGACGCGTTGACGTCGAAGCGTCCCTTCCGCGACGCCTACGGCCCGGAGGTGGCGCTGCTGCTCATGTGGACCGAGATGCGTGCCCGCTTCGACCCGGAGCTGCTGAAAGTCTTCATGAAGGTGATGGCGATCCAGCCGATCAAGCTCTTGCCCAAGTACCAGCAGACGGTGGCGCTGGGCTAAGGGGCCGGGTTCGAGAGCAGCTGTCCCACCGTCACGAGCTCGTATCCCTTCGCCCGCAGCCCGTCGACGATCCCCGGCAGGGCCTCCGCGGTGTGCTTGCCGCCGCCGTTGATGTGCATGACCACGATCGAGCCCCCACGGGCTTGCGACAGCACCCAGCGCGTGAGTCGCGCCTTGCCGAAATGGGGATCGGGGTCGCCCGAGGCCACGTCGTCGCCGATCAAGGTGAGGCCCAGCTCGCGCGCGATGCGCACCACCCGCGCGTCGGCCTCGACGTAGGGCGCGCGCAGGTACCGCGGCGGCTTGCCGGTCTGGCTCACCAGCACGTCGATGGCGCGCCGCAGCTCCTTCCGCAGCGCCGCGTCGGAGAGGCGCGTCAGGTGAGGGTGATGGTACGAGTGCGTGCCCAGCTCGAGCAGCGGATCCGCCAGCAGCGCCTTCACACGGCCCGGATCCTGCTCGGCCCATCGCCCCCCCACGAAGATCGTCGCCGGCACGTGCGCGGAGACCAGCTCGCGCAGCACCCCCTCGTCGAGCTTGCCGGGCGGAGGGCCGCTGCAGGCATCGAAGGTCAACGCGAGCCGCTTCTGGCCCCGCGGGCCGTGGTCGATCTCTCCGCGGGGGTGCGGCAGCGGTGCCGCCGGCACCGCGACCACGCCCGCGTCCACCCCCGCCGCCGCCAGCGCCAGCGCTGCCGCGAGGGCGAGGATCTAGGCCTCCACCTCGAACGGGCTCGCCGTCGAGCGGGCCTCGGAGAGCTCCGCGTTGGCCGTGCGCAGCCGGTCGGCCAGCGATTGCACGAACGTCCAGAGGAGCTTCACCGCGAGCTGCTGCTCGCGCCGCATCAGCTGGATCATGTCGGCGCGCTTGATCACCATGCAGCGCGTGCCCTCGAGCGCGCGCACAGTGGCCGAGCGCGGCGCGTTGTCCACCAGCCCCATCTCGCCGAAGTGACCGCCGGCCGAGAGCTCGGCCACCTGCACGCCGCCCGACTCCACGGCCACGCGGCCGCCGACGACCACGTACATCTCCTCGCCGATGCTCCCCTGCACGACGATCTCCTGCCCGGGCGGGAAGGCCGCGTCGTGGCCGATGGCCAGCACCGCCATCTGCTCCTTGTAGTTCAGGTGGCGGAAGAGCGGCATCTCGCGGATCGCGGCCAGCCGCGCCTCGGCGTCGGAGACCAGCTCCACGTCGGTGGGCCCCAAAGGCACTCCCGCCGCCACCTGGGCCGGCGTGCCCTCGGCGGCCACCACGAGGGCGGTGATGTTGTCTTTCCCGCCCCGTTCGTTCGCGAGGTCGATGCACTTCTTCACGATCTGGCCCAGATCGTCCTGGGCCAGCAGCTTCGCGACCTCCTCGTCCTGCATGTAGCCGTGCAGGCCGTCGGTGCAGAGCAGGTAGCGGTCGCCCGGCAGCATGTCGATGACCAGCGTGTCCACCTGCACCGACTCCTGGATACCCACGGCGCGCGTGATCACGTTCCGGTGAGTCGAGACCGCCGCCTCCTCCTTGGTCATCAGGCCCGCCTTCACCTGTGCCGCGATCAGCGTGTGGTCCTCGGTGAGTCGGTGCACCTGTCCCCCGCGGGCGAGGTAGATGCGGCTGTCGCCCACGTGACCGATGACGGCCTTGGTTCCGGTGGTGAGGAGCGCCACGGCGGTCGTGCCCATGCCCCGCTTCGTGCCGTCCGACTGGGCCAGCTGGTAGATCTCCTTCGAGGCGCGCTGGATGGCTCGCTCCATCACGCGGCAGGCCGCGTCGCGCACGCGCGGGCTCGGATCCGTCCCGAGCTTCGCGATCTCGGCCGCCCCGGCCATGATTCCGTCGCGGACGACCTTGACGCACATGGCGGAGGCCACCTCACCCGCCGCGTGACCGCCCATGCCGTCGCAGACCACGTAGAGTCCGAGCGCGGCGTCCGACAGGAACGCGTCTTCGTTGTGGGGCCGCTTGCGGCCGACGTCGGTCAGGGCCTGCGCCTGGGTCTTCATGAAACCCCTCGGAGGGAGTGAACGGGGCCGATCGTAGAAGACCGCGCCTTCGGACGCAACGGGTGCCTGCTACGTTCCAAAGTAGAACTGAACGTCCGCGTTCGCGTTGTCGAGCCGTCCGCCCGGCTGCGTGAAGCCCAGCCAGACACCCCCGTCGGGGTCGAACTGCCCGTCCCCGTCGCCGAAGAACGTCGGGGGCACGAAACCGTAGCCGTTGCCGCGCTCCACGCCGTAGGCCTGGTACACGGTGTCTGCCGGGGCGCTCAGCACCAGATGGTAGGTCTGCCCGCCGGCCAGCAGCCGCGGCGTCGTGAACGTGTAAGTGGCCCAGGTGGGGCTCTGGGCGGCGACGTCGCCGAGGGGGATGGCGCCCGCCAGGATGCTCCCCTGCTCGATCGCGGTTCCCGCGCCGGTCTCGAGCCGCACGCCGAGCGCACTCGATCCGCTGGCGCGGTTCAAGCGCACGGCGACCGTCCGAACCGTCCGGTCGGCGCCGCTGACGGTGAACTGCTCACGGACCTGCGCCGCCCCGGAGATCGCCGCCGGCGCGCCGATCCAGACCTCCATGTAGCCCTGCCCCTGCACCGTGCCGTCGGCATAGCCGAGCTGGAAGATCGGCGTGTCCGCGGGGCGCAGCGTGGTGCCGCGGAAGACGGCCAGGTCGACGTCCGGGACCGTCGGCTGCCGGGGGACGGTGGCCTGCCGAACCCAGAGCGCATCGACCGAGGTGAAATTCACCAGCGGGGAGGGGTCGCTGTTGTGCCAGTGCAGGTGGTAGAGCTGGCCCGCGGTCAGCAGCGGCGGCGACGGGAACGTCTCCTCGTGCAGCGCGGGCCTGGCCGAGGGCGTCGTGTCGTCGACGCAACCGAGCTCCGTGGTCGTGGCGAGGTGGCTCGCGCTGCCATCGTCCGTCACGAGGCAGATGTGCATCACGCCGCCGGTGCCGCACGCGTAGACGGCGCCGGACTTGCCGCAATCCTGGGGGCAGGTGCCGGCGTCGGTCGACGCATGGGGGGTGCAGTAGGGATCGTAGATGTCGTACCAGATGAGCGACTCCACGGCGCTCGAGGCGGCCGCACGGAAGCGGAAGTCCACGTCGACGTCCGCGACCTGCTGGTTGTCCAGGGCATCGGCGCCGATGCCCATGCCGTAGAAGCCTCCGGGGCCGGCATCGTCACCTGCATCGCCGGCGTCTTCACCCGCGTCCCGTCCTCCTAGGCCCGCGTCCCGCTCGCGTCCGCCGTCGGCGCCTCCGGCGTCCGGTCCACCGTCTCGCCCGGCGTCGAGCGGCACTTCGTCGCCGTGCCCCGCGTCACCCGGGCCCGCGTCCGCTGCCGGAGAACCTCCATCGATCCGGGCGGCACTTCGGCAAGCCGCGAGCGCCAGCACGCCGCCGGCGACGATCGGACGCCAGGTCATTCCCGCTTCGGCCACGGCGGCGGCCGTGGCGCCGCGCCGACCCATAGCTGGGAGGGGGCGCCGCTCGCGAAGCTCACGACGTAGGCGATGCGGCTGCCGTCGAGGCTGAGCGCGTAGTCGCCCACCGTCGCGTGCGCGCCCGCCGCCGGGGGCTGGAACCACAGCACGCGCTTCTTGCCCCGCAGCACCCACAGGTTGCCGCTGGCATCCATGCCGGCGAGCTGCGAATCGGAGAGGGCCAGCAGCTCGGTGTAGTCGTTGTCGAAGTCGGCGACCTGCGCCTGCCCGGTGGCCAGGTTGAGCCCGATCACCTTGGCCCCGTTGATCCAGCCGGGACCCGACGTGGGCCTCACGAACGCCGCGTGCAGGCCGTCGCCGCCGAGCACGATGCTCCCGCCGGTGAGGTCGATGGCGTGGGCGCCGAACGGCGTGACCTCGCCCGTGTCGGCCGCCACCCTGCCCCAGCCGTCCGGCGACTGGATCAGCAGCCAGGCATCGTCGGGGCTCCAGACGAAGTGCGAAAGCTTCACGCCGAGCGGCGCGTCGCCGCTCTTGGGGGGATAGAGCCGCACGGGGTCTCCGGCGTCGCCCCCGGGCGCTGGCCCGACCCAGAGCTCTCCCGCCGCGAGCCAGGCCAGGCGCTTGCCGTCGTGCGAGAGGGCGGCCCGCGTGGGCACGACACCGGCTTCCGTGTCGAGCGCCTGCTCGCGCCCAGGGTGGGAGAGCGGCAGGAGGTAGAGCCGCGCGTCTCCCGAGGCCGCGGAGCGAACGACGAGAACGCTGCGACCGTCCGGCGTGAAGCTCGGACTCCCGAGCAAGGGCAACCCGCGAGCGGCGGGCAACGCCACCGGCTTCGGCGGCGGCGGCTGGGCCGCGGCGACGAGCAAGGCGAGCAGGAGCGGCGACATGGGTGGGGAAGGTGTAACGGGAAGCGGCCATCGAGTCGAGCTGACGGCGGCGTCAGGCGACGGGAGGGCGCTTGCCCCGCGGCCGAGCAGTCGTGTAGTAGCATGCTTCCAGGTCGAACGAATCCTCCATCGTTTGGACGTTACTCGACAATTTGCTCGCGTCCCCCGGCGCGAGAAGGAGCGGCAGATGACGTCGATCCGTCTGGCTGGCCTCGCGACTCTCGGCGCTGCTTGCTTCTGGACCGCCTGCGGAAGCACCCCTCCCGCGAACGCCACTTCGGGCGGCACGTCGGGCGCCGGGGAGAGCGCCGGCTCCACGGGTGC
>DATJNL010000300.1:0-12881 GCA_035508175.1 Myxococcales bacterium | reverse complement strand
GCGATCACCCGACTTCCAAGAGCGATTTCCCTTCGGGTGGTCGCGATCACCCGACTTCCAAGAGCGATTTCCCTTCGGGTGGTCGCGATCACCCGACTTCCAAGAGCGACTTCCCTTCGGGTGGTCGCGATCGCCCGAGTTCCCAGAGCGATTTCCCTTCGGGTGGTCGCGATCACCCGAGTTCCAAGGGCCATGTCCCCCCGGGTGGCCGCGCTCACCCAGTCTCCAGGAGCGGCTTCCCCATGGGCAGTTTCAACGGCCCAGGTTCGATTCTCCTCTCCACCGCGGACGATCAGAGCCTCGCGCGCGCGCAGCCGTTCTGGTAGAGCAGCTACCGCCATGGACCGACTCCGCTTCGCGCCCTCCCCCACGGGCTACCTGCACATCGGCGGGGCGCGCACCGCGCTCTTCAACTGGCTGTACGCCCGCCGGCACGGCGGCCGCTTCGTGCTGCGCATGGAGGACACCGACCGCGAGCGCTCCACCGCCGAGAGCGTGCGCGCCATCCTCGACGGCCTGCGCTGGCTGGGCATCGACTGGGACGAGGGGCCGGAGGTGGGCGGGCCGCACGGGCCCTACTTCCAGAGCGAGCGCACCGCGCTGTACCGCGAGCTCGCCGAGAAGCTCGTGCGCGAGGGCAAGGCCTACCGCTGCTACTGCACGAAGGAGGAGCTGGACGAGCGGCGCAAGGTCTTCGAGAAGATGGGGCGGCCGTACAAGTACGAGGGCACCTGCCGCGAGCGGAAGGAGCAGCCGGACAAGCCCTTCGTCGTGCGCCTCAAGCTGCCCCAGGGCGGCGCCGTGCGCTTCGACGACCTCGTCTGCGGCTCGATCCGCAAGGAGATGGACGACCTCTACGACGAGGTCCTCTGCCGCGGCGACTACGTGCCCCTCTACGACTTCGGCGCCGTGGTGGACGACCACGCGATGGAGATCACCCTCGTGGGGCGCGGGCAGGAGCACATCAACTCGACGTTCCCGCAGCTGGTGCTCTACGAGTTCCTCGGCTGGCAGCCGCCGCGCTTCGCCCACTTCCCGCTGATCCTGGGCCCCGACCGCGAGAAGCTCAGCAAACGCCTGCACCCCGAGGCCGACGTGATGCTGCACCGGCGCAACGGCATCCTCCCGGAGGCGCTCCTGAACTTCATCGTGCGGCTCGGCTGGTCGCACGGCAACGACGAGCTCATCAGCCGCAGCCAGATGGTCGAGTGGTTCGACTTCGACCACGTCGGCACGACCTCGGGCGTGTGGAATCCGGAGAAGTTGCTCTGGCTGAACCAGCAATACATGAAGGCGGCCAAGCCCGAGGCGCTGGAGAAGCCCCTCGTGGAGCAGCTCGAGGCGCGCGGCGTGCACGCCGAACCGGGCGGCCGGTTGCGCGCCATCATCCGCGCGCAGCAGGAGCGATCGCACACGCTGGGCGAGATGGCCGACCTCTCGCTCTACTTCTTCCGGGAGCCGGTGATGGATCCCAAGGCGGCCGAGAAGTTCCTGACCGCCGCGAGCAAGCCCGCGCTGCAGCGCGTGCGCGACGAGCTGGGCCAGCTGCCCGCCTTCGAGCCGGAGAGCATCGAGCCGGTCTTCCGCGCCGCGGCCGAGGCGCTCGGCCTGGCCATGGGCAAGGTGGCCCAGCCGGTGCGCGTCGCCCTCACCGGCGGCACCGTCAGCCCGCCCATCCACGACCTCGTGGCGCTGCTCGGCCGCGAGGCCACGCTCGCGCGGCTCGACCGCGCGCTCGCCGCGCTCCGGTGATCGAGGCGGCGCCCGCAGCCGAGGCCGCGCCGCCGCGTCCGGGCTTCTGGGCGAGCCTCGCCCAGCCACTGCTGAACGTCGACCGCCGGGCGGCGCTCGTGATCGCGTTCGCGACCGCCTGCTACGTCGCCTCCCACTTCGAGGCCTCGGGCGACTTCTACGCCACGCACCTGGCCTCGCACTTCCACTTCGGCCGCTTCCAGGACATGGCCAGCAATCTCTACTGGCTGGCCTCGAGCAACGTGCTGTTCGGGCTCCTGCCCATGCTTCTGCTCCTCGTGCTGCGCGAGCCGCTCTCCGAGCACGGCTTCGGCCTCGGCGACCGCCGCGTGGGCTTCGGCGTGGCCGGCCTGTTCCTCGCCGTGATGCTGCCGCTCGTGGCGGTCGCGGCCCACACCAGCGCGTTCCGGGGCGCCTACCCGCTCGACGGCAACGCCCACCGCGACTGGGCGCACTTCTGGCTCTTCGAGGCGCTCTACGTGGGCTACTTCGCCGGCTGGGAGGCCTTCCACCGCGGCTTCCTGCTCTTCTCCTTGCGCAAGCGCATCGGCGACATCGCCATCTTCGTGCAGGCCATGTCGTTTGCGCTCCTGCACTTCGGCAAGCCGGAGCCCGAAGCCTGGGGCTCCTTCGTCGCCGGCGTGGCCCTGGGCGTGCTGGCGGTGCGCGCGCGCAGCTGGTGGTACGGCTTCTTCCTGCACGGCTCGGTCGCCTTCTTCATGGACCTCGTGCAGAGCTGGCCCTACCTGCACCACAAGTAGGCCCCCACGGAGGGCTGTTTCTCTTCTCGAGCAGACGGCGGCGGGGAGGGAACCCTTTCTCCGCTCAGACAGCTGCGGCGAACCATCGCACGGGCAAGCTCGAAGCCCCGGTGGCGCCGCAGAACTCGCGGCGAAAGGGTCCCCGCCCCGCCGCCTCTTCCCGTGCGACTGACCTGCATCGCTCGCTTCGGCAACCGTCGAGGCCTGGCGCGTCGAGCGCGGGCGAGGTCACTCGAGGCGGTCGGTTCGTTGCGTCAGCTCGCGAAAAAATGACAACAGCCGACGCCATGGAACAGCACGAGGGACCTGGCACCGGAGAGACCGCTCACCCGAACGCAGGTTCTCCGGGCGCAGTCCGGATCTGCCAACGCCTGGCCAGGGTGTCGGCAGGTCAGGCCTCGTGGGAGGGTGTGGCGGGACAGGTTCGGGATGCGGCTCTGTCCTGCTCCGCCTCGACCGAGGCGACCTCGAAGCTTGGAAGGTCGCCCCTCACCGCCGCCGGGTTCGGCGCTTGCCATAGTGCTCGATGCGCGCAGGTGGGACGGGAAGAAGCGGCGGGGTGGGGACCCTTTCGCCGCGAGTTCTGCGGCGCCACCGAGGTCACGATCTTGCCTGTGCGATGGTTCGCCGCAGCTGTCTGAGCGGAGAAAGGGTCCCCATCCCGCCGCCGTCTGCTCGAGCCAGACGCACGCCGCAGGAGTAAGCGCGGGCAGTCGCGACCTCGTCGCCGTCTCGTCAGCCTTGCCACCTGCGCACGATTGTTCTAGAAGAGCCGCCCATGGCCACTGCCAAGACCACCGCGAAGAAGACCGCCGCCAAGGGGCACGCGCCCCGCGCCAAGGGCGGCGGGAAGAAGAGCTGCTCCGTCGCCGGCTGCAAGCGCGCCTACCGCGCCAAGGGCTACTGCTTCTTTCATTACAAGAAGTGGCGCCGCAAGGAGCTGCCGCACAGCCGCTACAACACCTGCTCGAACGCCGAGTGCCGCAAGCCCGCCGTGAAGCACGGGCTCTGCGAGGCCCACGCGGCCGCCGGCAAGACCGCCGCGGAGCCGAAGGCCCCCGCAGCCGCCGCCCCCGCGTCGGCCGCCTAGCCGTCCCGCATGCCCGACGAGCTGGAGAAGAAGTACAAGGACTACCCGGACTGCTGCCGGAAGGTCCTCCTGGAGCTCGATCGCGAGGGGCGCACCGGCGCCCGCAACTGCGCCAAGGGCCACCTGTGCCGGGCGCTGCCCGTGCCGCCGCAGTCGACGCCGCCCCGCCCCGGCTAGACTACGCTGCGAGCCCGGGCGCCACCAGGCGCGCCAGGCCGAACAGCGCGCCCCACTCGAGCCCCAGGAAGCGCACCGCGAGACCGCGCGGCTCGCGCCGCAGGACCTGCCCGCGACAGCGCACGGCTTCGCCACCCGATGGCTCCATGAACACGAGATCCACCACGCCGCCGGCGACCTGGCCCGGGGTCTCGAGGAAGCAGCCCGTGATCGACAGGTCGCGGGTGCGGCAGCGAATCTCGCTCTCGCCCTGGCGCAGCACGACCTCGGAAGGCGGCGCGACGCGGGGGTGGCTGCGGTAGTGCTGGACCATGGGGGTCTGCCTCCTGGCGGAATCGTGTCCCGCCAGCCTACGGCCGAACGACGCGCCGTCAATTTTCCGGCCTGGAAGCGCCCGCGCGCGGCGTGGTAAGAGGCGCCCATGGCGACGCCCGCCGCGAACGACCGCGAGATCCTCGCCCCGCTGTCGCGCTTCGAGCGCTTCTCGTACCGGCTCGCGCGCTTCCTGAACCGCTGGTTCAAGTGGCTCTTCACGTTCTACCAGCAGCAGATCCTCGGCATCGTCTTCCCCCTGTGCGTGGGCCGCTCGGTGCGCCCGCACGGCCTCGAGCACGCGCGCGCCCTGCCGGAGCGCGCCCCCATCCTGCTGGTCTCGAACCACCGTTCCTTCTTCGACTTCTACGTGCTGTCGACGGTGCTCTACAAGATCGCGGGCGTGGGCCGGAACATCTACTTCCCGGTGCGCTCGAACTTCTTCTACGACCACCCGCTCGGCCTCGTGATCAACCACTTCGTCGGCGGCTGGTCGATGTACCCGCCCATCTTCCGCGACCGGAAGAAGCTGATCTTCAACCGCCACTCGATCGAGGAGACGGCGGCCTTGCTGCGCCAGCCGAACTCGCTCGTGGGGATTCACCCCGAGGGCACCCGCAACAAGGGCCCTGACCCCTACAAGCTGCTGCCCGCCCAGCCCGGCGTGGGCCGCGTGGCCATGCTGGCCCGCGCCACCGTGCTGCCCGTCTTCATCCTCGGCCAGGGCAACAGCTTCCTCGAGACCGTGAAGCGCAACTGGATGGGGGGCCAGGACATCATCATCGTGTTCGGTCCACCCATCGACCTGTCGGATCTCTACGCGGAAGGCGATCGCCCCGCGGTGCACAAGAAGATCGCCGACCGGATGCTCGACGTCATCCGCAAGCTCGGCGATCGCGAGCGCGAGCTGCGGGCCGCGGCCGGCTTGCCCAGTCTCGCGCCGCCGCCCGAGCCGACCCAGGCGGCCGGGTGAGCTTGGGTGGGGCGGGAGTCGAACCCGCACGCCCGCGAACGGGCAGGGGATTTTAAGTCCCCCGCGTCTGCCATTCCGCCACCCACCCGGGTCACTCCAGCGTAGAGCTTCCCCGCGAAAGAGGGCAACAATCCGTCCGCGACCGGGAGCTTCGGGGGAAGCCTCCCCTCCCTGGCACCGGTGATGCATTCTTGAAGTCGACATGGAGACCCTGGGAGAGATCCGTGCGCTGCTCGCCTCCTTGCTGCCCGGGGCGGAGCTGGAGTCCGCCGTGCCCCTCTCCGCGGACTCCGGGACGGGGGAGACGCAGAAGGCGGTGGGTTACGTGGAGCCGCTGCTGCTCACGGTCACGCAGGACGGGGCGCGCCGCCGCCTGGTGCTGCGCTTCGGGAAGCCCGACGAATTCGGCCACCGGCGGCGCTCGGACCGCGTGCAACGCTTCCTGCTGGCCTTCGACACCGCGCACACGCTGCCCCGGCACGCGGAGGTCCTCGACGTGGGCGCGGTCGACCAGGGCGACGTCCTGCGCTCGCTGCGCGGCTGCGGCGAGCCGTACCTGCTCTCGGAGTTCGCGGCGGGCGACCCCTACGCCGCCGATCTGCGGCGCGTCGCGGAGACGGGGCGGGCGACATCCCTGGACCTGTCGCGCAGCGAAGCGCTCGCCCGCTACCTCGCCCAGCTGCACGCCCTGCGGCTGACGGCCGACGCGCTCTACCGCCGCACCGTGCGCGACCTCCTGGGCCACGGCGAAGGCGTCTTCGGCATCGTGGACGGCTACCCCGAAGGCGTGCCGGCCGCGCCGCCGGAGCGGCTCCAGCGCCTCGAACGGGCGTGCTGGGAGTGGCGCTGGCGCCTGCGGGGGCGCGATGCCCGCTTCGCGCGCATCCACGGCGACTTCCACCCGTTCAACGTCCTCTTCCGGGAGGCGACGGACTTCACCGTGATCGGCGCCGCGCGCGGCAGCGCCGGCGATCCCGCCGACGACGTCACGGCGCTCGCCATCAATTACCTCTTCTTCGCGCTCGAGAAGCGCGGGGAAGCCTGGGACGAGGGGCTCGGCCCGCTCTGGCGCAGCTTCTGGGCGACGTACCTCGACGAGAGCGGCGACGGGGCGCTGCTCGGCGTCGCCGCACCGTTCCTCGCCTGGCGCGCGCTCGTGCTCGCGAACCCGCGCTTCTACCCGCGGCTCGCCGAGCGGGATCGGGACGCGCTGCTTGCCTTCGTGGAGGACGTGCTTGCCGAGGACAGCTTCGATCCGGGCGCGGCGGAAGCGCTCTTCTGACGGCCGCGGCCTGGTCGTCTGGGTGACGGGCCGGCCCTCGTCCGGCAAGAGCACGTTCGCCCGGCGGCTGGACGCGCGCCTGCGGGAAGCCGGGCGCCCGAGCGTGATCCTCGACGGCGACGCGGTGCGCGACGCGCTGGTGCCGCACCCGGGCTTCGCGCCGGCTTCGCGCGGGCGCTTCTACGAGACGCTGGCGGCTCTGGCCGCGCTGATCGCGCGCCAGGGGCTCGTGGTGATCGTCGCCGCGACGTCCGGCCGCGCGATCTACCGGGAGCGCGCGCGCCGGCTGGCGCCGCGCTTCTTGCTCGTGTACCTCGACGTGGCGCTCGAGCACTGCGCCGCGCGGGATCCCAAAGGGCTGTACGCGCGGGCCCGAGCGGGGACGGTCAGCCACCTGCCCGGCGTCGGCGACGTCTACGAGCCGCCGACCCAGGCCGAGGTCCGCGCACGGGGGGGCCGGGACGCCCGGGCGCTCGCGGAGGCGGCGGCGCTCGCCCTCGCCTGAAGCGCGCAGAGCCTGCGGCTTGCCCCGGGCCGCCGTGCAGCTCTTGCGTCAGGGCCGCTCGAGATCCTGCAGCTTCGCTTCCTTCAGAAAATCGGACATCGCCCCCAGCGAGGCCGCCACGAAGCCGGCGTAGCCGTCGAGCGCGCCGAGCCAGAGCACGTACCGGCGGAAGAAGCCCCACGGCAGGCGCGCCGCCGCGGTCTTCGAGAAGCGCCGGCCCGCCGCGTGGCGCTGCTCGGCCGCGAGCGTCGAGTAGCGCTCGAGCTTCACCAGGTACTCGGAGAGGCTCGCGTAGGGGCTGTGCTCCACGAAGCCGCCCAGCGTCTCCACGCGCCCTTCCACCGTCACGCCTTCGTGGATCGTCCGCTCGTCGTACCTGCCCGCGGTCCGTCGAAACAGGCGCAGGTGGGTCTCGTGGCGCGCGCCGCCGAAGCGCAGCGTGCGGCCGAACATCCGGGAACGAAAGCGCAGCCGGTAGCCGTCGATCCCCGGCCGCTCGAGGGCCTGCGGGATCTCCGCGGCGAGCTCGGGCGTCACGGCCTCGTCGGCGTCGAGGGCCAGCACCCAGTCGCCGGTCGTCTGCGCGAGCGCGAAGGCCTTCTGCTTGCCGTAGCCGAGGAAGGGCTGCTCCACCACGCGCGCGCCCGCCTCGCGCGCGAGCTCGCGCGTGCGATCGCGGCTCCCGGAGTCCACCACCACGCGCTCGTCGGCGAAGCGCACCGAGGCCAGGCAGCGGGGCAGGTCGCGCTCCTCGTCGCAGGCGATGACGGCCACGGAGAGCTTCGGCACGCGCCCACTTTACCTGCTCGCCCGGTCGGCCGCCTCACCGTTCGGCGCGTGTACCGCAGCGCTCCCTCGCGCGGCCGTCGTGAGCCGTCGGCCGCTTCCGTGGTATGACCCACGGCCATGAAAAAGCTCGATGTCGCCGTGGTCGGCGCGACCGGCCTCGCCGGGCAGCAGTTCCTCGCCTCGCTCGCCGACCATCCCTGGTTTCGCGTGACGCGCGTCGCGGCCTCCGAGCGCTCGGCAGGCAAGCCGCTGCGCGAGGCGCTCACCGACAAGGCGGGCGCCTTCCGCTGGTACGCGGAAGGGTCGCTCTCGCCGGAGCTGGCGAAGCTGCCCGTGGAGGACGCGGCCAAGATGTCCACGGAGGGCCTCGCGTGCGTCTTCTCGGCCATCGAGAGCGAGCCCGCGCGCGAGCTGGAGCCGCGCTGGGCGCGCGAGGTGCCGGTGGTCAGCACGGCGTCGGCCTTCCGCTACGAGCCCGACGTCCCCGTGCTGATACCGCCGGTGAACCCCGCGCACGTGGGCCTCCTGGAGGTGCAGCGGCGCCAGCGCGGCTGGAAGGGGTACGTGACCCCGAACCCCAACTGCACCACCACCGGCCTTGCGATCACGCTCAAGCCGCTGGCCGACGCCTTCGGCCTGAAGGCCGTGCTGATGACGTCCCTGCAGGCCTGCTCCGGCGCCGGCCGCTCGCCCGGGGTGGTCGCGCTCGACATCCTCGACAACGTGATCCCCTTCATCTCCGGCGAGGAAGAGAAGGTGCAGAAGGAGACCGCCAAGATCCTCGGCGCGCTCGAGGGCGAGGGCATCGCCCCGCACGCGGCCAAGGTGTCGTGCACCTGCACGCGGGTCGCCGTCCTCGAAGGGCACACCGAATCGGTGTTCCTCTCGCTCGGACGCGCGGCCTCGCTCCAGGACGTGCGCGGGGCGCTCGAGTCCTTCGGCCAGGACGGTCCCGCGAGCCGCCTCCCCTCCGCGCCGAAGCGCTGGATCGAGGTGCGCGACGACCCCTACCGGCCCCAGCCGCGCCTCGACCGCGACGCCGGCGGCGGCATGACCACCGTCGTCGGCCGGCTGCGCCTCGACCCGGTGCTCGAGAACGGCGTGAAGCTGGTGCTCCTCTCGCACAACACCAAGATGGGGGCCGCCAAGGGCGCCATCCTCACGGCCGAGCTGCTGCGGGAGCGCGGGCAGCTTGGCTAGCCGCCCGATCGCGCTCGCGACGTGCGCGAGGTTTCCCGCGCTGTACGCGGAGGAGGCCGAGCTGCCCGCCCGCTTCGCCGCGGCCGGCGTGCCGTGCGAGCCCGCCATCTGGAACGCGCCGGAAGTCGACTGGTCGCGCTTCCGGGCGGTCGTGCTGCGCAGCGTCTGGGACTACTTCGAGCGACCGGACGAGTTCCACGCCTGGTGCGACCGGCTGGAGCGCCTCGGTGTCGCGGTCGTGAACCCGCTCGCGCTCGTGCGCTGGAACCAGGACAAGCGCTACCTCGCCGAGCTGGCGGCCAAGGGCGTCCGGACGCTGCCCACGGCGTTCTTCGCCAGGGGCTCGCAGCCCGACCTGGCCGCCGAGATCGCGCGCCGCGGCTGGGGCGAGGTGGTGCTCAAGCCGTCGGTGTCGGGGGGCGCCTACCGCACGTACCGGATCCCCGCGGGCAGCGCGGCCTCCTTCGCGCCGCAGCTCGCCGAGATCCTGGGCGTCTGCGCGGCGATGGTGCAGCCGTTCGCGCCCGAGATCCTCACGGACGGCGAGTGGTCGCTCTTCTTCTTCGGCGGGGCCTTCAGCCACGCGCTCGTGAAGCGCCCCGCGGCCGGGGACTTCCGCTCGCAGCCGCTGCTCGGAGCCTCCGCCACCGCGGCGGAGCCGGCGCCCGCGGCCATCGACGAAGCCCGCCGCATCCTCGAGCTGCTGCCCGCGCCCGCGACGTACGCCCGGATCGACGGGATCCACGTGCAAGGCCGCTTCCACCTCATGGAGGTCGAGGCGATCGAGCCGTACCTGTTCACCGCGGGCCGCGCCGGAGCGCTCGACCGTTACGTCGCCTGCGTGATCGCGGCGCTGCCGGGCCCCGAGCGCGCGCGGCGTCCCGCCTGATCCCTCACGGCACCCCGAACAGGGCCCGGCTCAGGAGCGACAGGCCGAGGCTCGCGCCGTTGGCGAGCGTGGACCAGCCCAGGGCACGCGCTGGCCCCCGCACGCCGAAGCACCAGAGGTAGACCGCTTCCACGAGGAAGGCGAAGGCCTCGGCGGCCACGGCCATCCGCAGGTACGAGGCGAAGTGCAGGCGCGGGAAGACGTACCAGACGATGGGGTGCGTCAGCGCGCTGGCCCCGAAGGCGATGGCGCCCGCGCGCCAGCGATTGCCGGGGATGCCGCGCAGGTAGATCGGCACCTCGACGATCTGCGTGAACACGAACGAGCGGACCCAGGCCGCGAAGTAAGCCGCACCGCCCACTCAGGCGCGGCGACGCTTCCGCCTCAGGAGCAGCAGCGGCACCAGGCCGGCCAGCAGCCACGGGCCCAGCCCGCGACCTGCCGAGCTGCAGCCGCCGGACGTCGCGCCACCGCCGGAGGAGCTGCCGCCGCTCCCCGAGCCGCTGCCGCTGGTGCCGCCGGAGGTCGGGCACTCTGCGCCGCCGCACGACTCCGGGCGGCTCGCGGTCGGCGTCCCGGGCGGACAGCTGGGGTTGCCGCCGGGCGCGCAGAGGAAGGCGCCGATGTCCTTGCCTCCGTCCTCGCACGTCCCGCACTGGCCGGTGTAGGTGAGGCAGGGGGAGCCCGCATCGGCGAGATAGTAGAAGCCGGCGTCAGAGTGGAACTGGCAGGCGTTGGGCGGCAGCCCGTCGGCGAGGGCCACGCTCGAGAGTCCCAGCACGAATGGCAGCAGGACGTTCTTCACCCGCCCTTTCTAGCAGCCTGTCTCGCCGCCTGGCCATCGCACCGCAGATCCGCTGACGGTCGCGTCAGGCGGCGCGGGGAGAGAACCGCTCGCGCAGCAGGGCCCGGCCGCGCTCGAGCGCCGCGAACGCCGCCTCGCAGTCCGCCACCGAGCGCAGCGCGAGGCCACAGGCCGGGGTCACCAGGCACTGGCCCAGCACCTTCTCGGCGGGCGAGAGGCGCTCCAGCGTCGCGAGCACCTCCAGCGCGACCGCCTCCGCGGCGCCGGGCTTCGAGTCGAGGTCCGTGGGCACGATTCCCAGCGCGAGCCGCCCTCCCTCGGCGAGGAACCGGTCGAAGGCCGCGCGGTCTTCGAGCACCAGCTCGAGCGAGAGGTGCGCGTCGAGGGACAGGTAGGAGAGGCCCAGCCCGAGCAGCGCGCCCCACTTCGTGTTCCCGCAGCAGTGGACCCCCGGCCGCGCGCCCGCCTTGGTGAGCGCGAGGACCGTGAGCTTCAGCTCCGCGAGGCGCAAGAGGTGCTGCGGGTTGCGCGGCTCCAGCCAGCAGAGGCCGGGCTCGTCGAGGAACACGATCGGCGCGGCGCCCGCCTGCGACATCGCCCGGGCCATGGCGAGCGTGCGCGCCATCACCAGCCGGAAGATCTGGCCGAGGAGGTCCGGGTCGGCGAACACCGGCCGGCCGTCGTCGAGTCGCACCGTCCACGCGCAGGTGACCGGCCCGCAGAGCTGCGCCTTGGCGAGCTTGACGTCCCGCTCGCCGATCTCCCAGAGAAAGGGCTTCCAGGCGCGCGTGCTCGCGGGCTGCGGCTCGAACGGCCCGAGGTCGCCCTTCTCCAGCGCCCGGGCGAGCCGCCGGTCGAACGCGGCCGCCTCGCGCTGCCACTCCTTGTGCTGGACGGTGGGGGTGCCCTCGGCGTCCCAGCGCAGCCCGGGGAGCCCATCGAGCGCCTGCGGGATCATGAACTCGGCCGGATCGCGGCGCGGGAGCTGGGGCAGGTAGGGGATGTCGAGCGAGAAGGCCTGCTGGATGGCCAGCTCCATCTGGGTGTGGGGCAGGCTCCCGATCCCGGTGGTCGCGAGCGGCTCGATGCGCAAGGGGCTCATTCGCGCGCCGACGCCGAGAAGTACGAGGCCTGGGGGTGATGGAAGACGAGCGCGGAGACGCTGGCCTCCGGGTCCATCATGCAGCCGTCGGTGAGCTGCACGCCGATCTCGTCCGGGCGCAGCAGCGTGAAGAGCAGCTCCTGGTCCTCCAGGCGCGGGCACGCGGGGTAGCCGAACGAGTAGCGCTTGCCGCGGTACTGCGCCTTGAACCGATCCTGCATGGTGACGTCGAGGCCGTCGGGGAAGCCCCAGAGGCTGCGGATCTTGGCGTGCAGCAGCTCCGCGTAGGCCTCCGCGCTCTCCAGGGCGAGGGCCTGCAGGACGTGCGACTTCAGGTAGTCGCCCTGCTGCTTCAGCTCCTCGGCGCGCGCGCGGATCCCGGCGCCCGCGGTCACGACGAAGAGGCACAGCGCGTCCGGAGCCGCGCCGGGGGGGTTCGCGAGGTCGGCGAGGCAGAGGCCGCCGGCCTTCGGCTGCCGCTGGAAGTCGAAGCCGCCGAGCTCGCGCCCCTGCGGGTCGCGCAGCACCAGCCGGTTGCCGGCCCCTTCGGCGCGCAAGAACTGGTAGACGGCCATCGGCTTCATCAGGCCGCCGGCCTCGCACTCGGCCTGCACCTCGCCCACGACCCGCTCGAGCTCGAGGGCCTTCTGGCCCTCTTCGGTCGTTGCCAGCTCGCGGGGATCCGTCACCCCCAGCGCGCGCGCCAGCGAACCCTTGAGCCCCAGGTGGCGGCCGTACAGCATCAGCGGGTTCACGAACTTCCAGATCTGGGCGAGCGGCGTGTTCGCGAGCACGTGCCGATCGAAGTCGGGAGGCTGGGGCGGCTCGGCCACGATGGGCAGGCTCGGCGACCGCTCGGTCACGGCCGGCGACGCCGCGGGAGCCGCGGGCGCGGGCACGGCCGCGAGCTTGCTCCGCTGGGTCGAGAGCTCGGACCGCAGCCGCTCGTGCCGCTCCGGCTCGACGATCTGCCGCGCCAGGTCGAGTCCCGCCATGCCGTCCTTCGCGTAGGCCACCGTGCCGGCGCCGTAGGCCGGCGCGATCTGCCGGTCGACGAATCCCCGGGTGAGCGCGGCGCCGCCCACGATGATGGGCACGGCGACGCCGGCGCGGCTCATGTCCTCGGCCGTGGCCACCATCTGCTGCGCGCTCTTCACGAGCAGGCCGGAGAGCCCCACCATGTCGGGCTTGTGCGCGCGCACCGCCTCGATGAGCTGTGCGGGTGGCACCTTGATGCCCAGGTT
>DATJNL010000299.1:0-20582 GCA_035508175.1 Myxococcales bacterium | reverse complement strand
CGGCGCCGGCGAGGCCGATCTGGCCGAGCGCCCCCACCTCGAGCACGCGCTTGCCGGCGAGCAGCGGCTCGACCAGGAGGTAGCGCGGCCACAGCTGGCTGCCGCCCTTGAGTGTCCCGAGGTCCATGGGAAACCGTTCGATTATAGCCGACCGCTAGCCGCCGTCGGCTGCGCGCGCGGGCCGCGGCGTCGCAGGCGGGGCCGCCGCCGGCGCCTCGACGGCCTTCGCAGCGGCCGCCGCGACCGGGGTCGCCGGCAGGTCCGCGTCGTCCGCCGGCAGGATGGAGGAGGCGCGCGTGGCCCGCAGCAGGCCGTCCAGCGCCGGGCCCAGCCGATCGAGCAGGTCGGCGGCCTCCTTCGCGTGCGCCTGGCTGCCGGTGGTGGCGAGCCGCAGCAGCCCCTGCGCGTCCTGCAGCGCGGCGAGCGCGCGGGAGATGCGGTCGGCGGCCTCGAAGTAGGCGACCTCGGCGCGCTGCGACTGCAGCTCCCGCCGCTGATCGAAGCCGAGCTGCTGCAGGAGCATGGCGCGGTCGAGGTAGGCGATGCCGTCGGTGAGCCGCGCCGCGTCGGTCTGCGAGAGGCGGGTCTTCGCCGCCTCGAGCAGGATCTCGCCGAGCCGGCGGTCGAGGTCTCCGCGCTCTTCCAGCTCCTCGTCGGCGGGGGCGGCCATCCCGTCGGGCAGGCGCACCGGGGCATAGGCCTTGTCGAGCGCCGGGTCGCGCGGCCGGTAGGGGCCGTGACCGTAGGGCAGCATGAAGCCGCGCTCGATCAGCACCATGCGCCCGTCGGTGTGCAGGAAGTAGTGGTGTGCGTTGCGCTCCGAGAGCAGCCAGCCGACCACGCCCAGGAGCCCCAGGATGAGCACCGTGCTGAAGAGCCGCCCGAGCAAGCCGCTGCCGCCGCCGTCGGCCATCTACGCTGCTCCCGCGGCGCGGACCGCGCTCTTCTTGAGCACGCCCACGAACGGCAGGTTCCGGTAGCGCTCGTCGTAGTCGAGGCCGTAGCCCACGACGAAGTGATCCGGGATCACGAAGCCCTTGTAATGGATCGGCACCTTCACCTGCGCGCGGACGGGCTTCTCGAGGAGCGCGCAGATCTCGACGCTGGCGGGCTTGCGCGTGGCCAGGTTGTCCAGCAGGTACGCCATGGTGAGGCCGGTGTCGATGATGTCCTCGACGATCACCACGTGCGAGCCCTCGATGGGCTTCGAGAGGTCCGAGGTGATCTTCACCACGCCCGACGTCTCCGTCTTGCCGCCGTACGACGACAGGCCGAGGAAGTCGATGCGCAGCGGCAGGGGGATGGCCCGCGCGAGGTCGGCCGCGAAGATGAAGCTGCCCTTGAGCACCGAGAGCAGCACCAGCTCGCCGCGCGGGTGGCGCGCCGCGATCTCCGCGCCCAGCTCGCGCACCCGCTGGGCGATGGCGGCCTCGCTGTAAAGCACGTCGACCTCGTCGATCATCGCCATGGCGAGCTCGATTCGAAACCCTCTCCCCCGAAAGGGGAGAGGGCAGGGTGAGGGGGCCTGTCAGACATACGCATTGTTCATGATCTCGCCGAAGCCGCCGCCCCCCGGCACGATGTACTGCCGGTCGTCGAGGCCGCGCTCCAGCTCCCACTTCGTGCCCGGCACCGTCGAGAAGACCTCCGCCGGCGACAGGCCGCGATCGAGCCGCACCGCGTACACCACGACCTCCGGGTGCCGGTCGCGCAGCCGGCGCAGGTACTCCGGGGTCACGATCAGGTTCATCGTCACGATGCGGCGCGGGCGGCCCGGCACGCGGTCCTTGTACCACTGGATGGCCTCGGCCATGGAGCCGCCCGTCGCGCCCATCGGATCCGGAAACAACAGAAAGACGTCGTCCACATCCCCGCCGATCTTGGAGCCGAAGATCTGCGAGCCCACGACCTGGTGCTTCTCGTCCACCTGCCGCGCCATGATCAGGTGGTCCTGGCGCACCAGCGCCGGATCGAGCAGGTGGTTCAGGAGGTCGTAGGTGACCTGCGAGGGGAGGGTGCCCGCGCGCGCGATGTTCACCGTGACCGCGCGCACCGCCCGATCGATCACCTGCCCCTGGAACACGCCGAGGGGGTGCACGTCGATCATCCGCGTGGGCACGGCCGCCTGCTTGCGCGGCAGCTCCATGTTGATGACCGTCTTGACCAGGTCCTCGTAGATGCGCACGACCAGGTCGTTGATGGCCGGCTGGATCGTCTCCTTCGCGCACAGCGAGGCGAGCAGGGTCAGCAGGAACGGGTTCGAGAGGATGTGGACGTTCGCCCCGTAGCGATGCTCGAGCTCGGAGAGGCGGAAGTCGAGCCGATCGTAGAGCTGGTCCCTCACGCCAGCTCTCCCAGCGGCAGGGGCTTCTGGGCCTCGTCTGGCGCGGTCGCGGCCTCGTCGCCCTCGGGCCGGAAGCAGGCCCGGCAGCGCGCCTCGTAGGCGCCGTGGGCCCCCACCAGGATGCGCCGCTCGTCGCCCAGGAGGCGCTGCGAGCGGTGCGCCGGGTTGCCGCAGACCACGCACACCGCCAGGAGCTTCGTGAGGTACTCCGACACCGCGAGGAGCTGCGGCATCGGGTCGAAGGGGACGCCGCGGTAGTCCTGGTCCAGCCCCGCCGCGATGACGCGCAGGCCCCGGTCCGCCAGCAGCTCGCACACCCGCACCGCGTCGGCGCCGAAGAACTGGATCTCGTCGATGCCCACCACCTGCGTCTCGGGGTGCAAGAGCTCCAGGATCTGCTCGGCGCGCTCGATGGCCGTGGAGTCGAGCTTCTGCTCGTCGTGGCTGACGATGTGCCCTTCCGAGTAGCGCCGGTCGATCGCCGGCTTGAAGATCTGCACGCGCTGCCGGGCAATCTGCGCCCGCTTCAGCCGCCGGATGAGCTCCTCGGTCTTGCCGGAGAACATCGGGCCACAGACGACCTCGATCCAGCCGGCGTTCTTGGGTGGGACGTTCATCTGGAGGCGCGCATCCTACCGGAGGCGAGGCGCGGCGGACAACAGCGGGCAGGGGCTAGCGCGCCTCGCTCACCGGCCGCGGCTTCTGCACGATTCCCAGGCCGCAGCCGTCCTTGTACGTCAGCTCTTCCTGCGGACCCGCGGCGGCATTGACGGCCAGGCAAGGGGCCTGGGTACGGGCAGTCCATTCCTTCAGGGCCCGCGACACACCGCCCTTGCCCGTGGAATCGAAGGAGGCGGCGAAGTCGCTCACGTCGTGCAAGAAGAGCAAGCCCCCCGGCCGCAGCGCGCCGTACCAGAGATCCAGCTCCCGCAACGTGTGCTCGTACTGGTGCGACGAATCGATCAGCACCGAAGAGATGTCGGTGCCGAAGGCTGCGCGCGCACGGCCAGGCATCTCCGGATCGGCCGAGTCCCCGCGGACCACGGTCACCACCTCCTCGAGTCCAGCCCGGGCGACCCAGTCGCGCGTGTAGTCACACATCGCGCCGTCGATGTCGATCGTGAAGAGCGCACGTTGCCTCTTCATCTTGCGCAGCATGAAGCCCAGCACCAGCGTGGAGTAGCCTGCGTAGTGGCCGCACTGCACGATGGGGGCGATGGCGCTGCCCACCACGAAGCCCTGCAAGACGCTCATGAAGGGCACCGAGGCCTCGCCGATGAGCTCGCGGCGCTCGGTGTCGGCGAACCACTCCTGCAGGAGCGCCCACTCGCCTTCCGAGAGGACGTCGTAGACGGCGGGCACGTAGCGGTGCCGGGGGCTCCAGTGCCACCAGTAGCGCCGGTTCTTCTTCCCTTCGAAGAACAGCGTCCGATCGGCGGGCGGCCGCAGGCTGGCCGGCAACCGCTCCAGGGACCACCCCACCGCTTCCGTGAGCCGCCCCAGGGCGGCCTTGCCGACGCGTTCTCGCAGGTTCATGCGGCGCTCCTTGCCGAAGGGCGCGGCATCCTACCCTGAAACCTTCGGGAGTGCGCGCCAGCGCCCCCAGATCACCGCGGGTAGCAGCAGGGCGGCGATGGCCGTCCACCACGAATAGCGGAAGCCGCAGTCCGGAGCGAACACGAAGTAAGGTGCCAGGTTCAACAGCGCGCTTGCGCCGAGGGCCAGGCCCGCAGCGTGGAGGCGGCGCTGGCGCCACGCGAGACCGAGCACGGCGAGGAGCGCCACCAGGTAGTACCAGGGGCGGAAAAACGGGCCGTTGCGCAAGGCCCAGAAGGCAGAGGTGACGGCGCGGGTCCAGGGTCCGGGTGTGAAAGGCACGCCCAGCGCGGCGGCCCGTGGGCTTCGCATCGCATCGTCGGGCACGTAGGGGTAGCAGACCACGGGCACGCCGAGGCCCACGAGATGCCGGAACAGCTCCCAGCGGTGACGTAGGTAGACGCCCGGCCGCTCGAGGACCAGCCGCAGCCACGTCGCCTCGATGGCGTGCAGCTGGGCCGGCGTCGTGGCGAACACGTCGAAGTGAGGGCCGGGGGTGGGCGGGTAGTACAGGGGCACGTCGCACTCGGGGAGGTAGAGCTCCTTCATCCGGGCGAGCGGCACGTCCTGCGGTCCGTCCCGGAGCGCGGCGGGCAACAGGTCGCGATCGGCGGCGATCGAGAAGGCGACGAGGTCGTGCACGAACGACGTCTGCTCGTTGTGCGCCGTCTTGCCGCCGGTCAGCGCGCGGTCGGCCAGCTGGGCGAACGCGGCGACGCCGACGAGCAGCCCGGCGGCAAGCGGGGCGGCCCGGGACCAGCGCGGCTGCGCCGGGGCCCACCACAGCCACGCCCACCAGCAGAGGAGGGGCGCCGCCGTGACGAAGCCGTTGTGCCGCATCGTGCAGCCGTACAAGAGGGGAACGAGGCTCGCGGCCAGCGGCCATCTGTCTCCGCGCGTGGAGGCCAGGGAGAGGAGGCCGAAGGCGGCGAGAAAGCCAGCGCCCATCTGCACGTCCTTGACGATCGTGCCGAGGTGCGAAAGCGATGGCGGAGAAAGGCCGATCACGAGCACCAGCACCGGCGCAACCCATGAATCGATCCAGACCCACGCGGCCAGCGCGAGCCCGCCCCAGAAGAGGCCGTTCTGCACCAGGAGCATGCCGGTCGGTCCGGGCACGATCCGATCGAGCAGTCGCCAAACTGCGGCCATCACCGGTGGATGCATGTCGGTGACGGGGAAAACCCCACGCGCCTGCTCGAGCTGGTAGACCGAATCGGGCGAGAGCCAGCCGGGCCAGAAAGTCACGGAGACAATCGCGATTCCGAGGGCTGCCGCCGCGGCGAGCGCGACGGCGCGCCGGAGGTCGGCTCGGCTCGGGGGAACGGCGAGGGGCGGCAAAGGGGGCTGCTCTCGGGAAGGTCGGCCGCTTCTAGCTCGATCGGCGGCGGCCCGTCCACCGGCCCTTCTCCTGGCGCCGGATCTGCGGTAAGCAGCGCCCATCTCATGGACAGGCCGAGGCTGAAGATCGACTGGCTCGTCCCCTTTCCCATCAAGGGTTCGGGGGGCCACCGCACCATCTTCACGCACGTCCGCGATCTCGTGGCCCGGGGCCACGAGTGCGTCATGCACGTGCAGCCACGGGATCCGCACGACCCCAGGAGCAAGGCGAGAAGTGCCGCCGAGCTCGAACGCATGGTGGCCGATTGGTTCTTTCCGACGGGGGCTCGCATCGCGGCCGGCTGGACGAAGCTCGAGCCCTGCGACCTGCTGGTCGCCACCCTCTGGGAGAGCGCCTACGCAGTGCAGCGGGCGGAAGGCGCCCGGCGCAAGGCCTATTTCGTCCAGGACTTCGAGGCCTGGTTCCACCCCATGGGCGACGGTTACCTGAGCGCGGAGAACACCTACCGCCTCGGGCTCGAGCACCTCACCATCGGCCGCTATCTCACCCATCTGATCACCGAGGACTACGGCGGCAGCGCGGGTTACTTCGATTTCACCGCCGACGAGTCGCTGTACCAGCCCGATCCCTCGGCGAAGACCACCGAGCCCTCGGTGGCGTTCCTCTACCAGCCGGAGAAGCCACGCCGCTGCCCCTGGCTGGGCCGCGAGGCTCTGGCGCTCGTGAAGCGGCACGTGCCCGAGGTTCGTATCTTCCTCTACGGCACCGACGCGGTGTGCGACCTCGATTTCGAACACGAATGGCTCGGCCTGGTGACGCCCGGCCAGTGCGCCGCGCTCTATCAAAAGGCGCAGGTCGGCCTCTGCCTGAGCTCGAGCAATCCTTCGCGCATTCCCTTCGAGATGATGGCTGCGGGCTGTGCCGTGGTGGATGTCGACCGTCCCAACAACCACTTCGATTACGCCGCCGGCGCGATCGGGCTCGCGGCGCCCTCGCCCGAAGCCATCGCAGGGCGGGTGATCGAGCTCCTGCGCGATCCCGCGAAGCGGGAGGCGCAGATCCGGGCCGGCCTCGACATGATGAAGGAGCGGCCTGCGCGCCTCGCGTTCGATCAGGTCGAGGCGCTGGTGCTCGGGATTCACGAGAGCGGCCACGTCGGCGGCGCGGAGGTTCGCCGATCGGTGGCCGTGCAGGCGCCCCCGCCGCCGCTTCCCGCGCCGGCGGACGCGCGGGCTGGCAGGACTCAAAGGCTGTGGCGTGCGGCGCGTCACGTTTCCAGACGTCTCAGGGCACCTTCCGACGCGCCGCCCCGGTCGCGCGTCGCCTCCTACGCCGATCTGGGCGCGAAGCTCGCCGCGGCGCTCCCGGGCAAGAAGGTCGTCGGCTTCGATCTCTTCGACACGCTGCTGGTGCGCCGCCTCGAGCCCGACGCGATCAAGGAGCTGGCCGCGCGCGCCCTCGCCGAGCGCCTCGCACCCATCGGGATCGTCCGGCCCTGGCAGGATCTCCACGAGCTGCGGCGCCGGACCGAGCGCGCCCTCTGCCGCGCGAGCCAGCTCGAGGGATTCGACGACGAGCACCGCTACGCGGACATGCTTGCGCGGTGGATCGCCGCGGCGGGCGCGCCGCCGGAGGAGCGTGAACGGCTGGCAGGCGAGGTGGCCGCCGAGGAAGAGCGCCTCGAGCTCTGCGCGCAGGAGCCGGTGCCGGCGATGCTCCCCGTGCTCGCGCAGCTGCGGCGCGGCGGGCAGCGTGTCGTCTTCGTCTCGGACTTCTACCAGCCCGTGGAGGTCCTTCGCCGGTACCTGCGCCACGCCGGCCTCGAATCGTTTTTCGAGCGTGGCTATGCGTCCTCGGACACCTTGCTCCGCAAGGCTTCGGGTCGCCTCTACGGCCACGTGCTCGCCGATCTCGGCATCGAGCCCGGAGAGCTCCTGTTCATCGGAGACAATCCGGAGGCGGACGTTCGTCGGCCCCGTGAGCTGGGCATCGATGCCATCCTCCTCTCCGACCCCGAGGCCCGGCGCCGCCGCCTGCGCCTCGACCTCGTTCGCTCGACCAGCCGCAGGAGCCACTTCTGGAGGGCAGCGGTGGCAGAAGAGATCGTCGGGCGCTCGGTGTCGCGTCCGCCCCGGCCGACGTCCCCGGCACGAGATCTCGGGCGCACCCTGGCTCCCGCGTTCAGCGCCTTCGCGGAGCACGTGCTGGAGCGCTCGCGCGCGGGTGGCTTCTCGGCGGTCTACTTCTGTTCGCGCGAGGGCGCGCTCTTCCTGAAGATGACCCGGGCGCTCGCGCGGCGCCTCGGCGTACAGGCTCCGGCGCTGCGCTATCTCGGCGTGAGCCGCAAGTCGACGCTGCTGCCCTCGCTTCGCGGGCTGACCCTTCCGGAGCTGGGGCGCTTTCTACGCCAGTACAAGGACATCTCGGGCCTGCAGCTCGTCGAGAGCCTGGGGTTGCCTCCCGCGGAGCTGGAGCCGGCGCTGCGGCAGGCGGGCTTCCGCGACCCCCGGGATCCCGTGCCGGGATTGCTCGAATCGGCGCCGCTGGCCCGCTTCGTCGCCGACCCCGCGGTTCAGGCGATCTTCACGCGGCACCAGGCGGCCGCGCGCGCGGCGTTCCTCGATTACCTGCGCCGCAAGCGCCTCCTGCCTCAGGAGAGCGTGCTGGTGGTCGACATCGGCTGGAAGGGCAGCATGATCGACAACCTGGCGCTGGCCATCGAGGGCGAAGAGGGCGCCCCGCGCGTCGAGGGGCTCCTCTTCGCAGCGCAGGAGGACATTTCGCAGGAGATCTGCCCGAAGCGGGGGTTCTTCTGCCACGCGCCCGATCGCGATCCCCTGGCCGCGAGCGTCCTCGAGGCGATTCCCCTCTTCGAGATCCATGCCACGCCCAACCACGGCTCGGTGGTGGGTTACGAGCGGCGAGGCAATCGCGTGCGCGCGGTCACGCACTACTTGCCGGAGGAGCGAGAGAACTGGAGATCCTCGTTGCGTGAAGGCCAGGCTGGCATCCACGACTGGTTCGCGGACTACCTGGCGGCTCGGCCGCTGCTGGCGACCGCCTACGACCACTCCCCGGAGGAGTGGTTGCCCTACTGGCAGGATCGGATCCGCCGCCTCGTGCAGTACCCCACGGCCGCAGAGGTCGAGGCGTTCATGCGCCTGCGCCACGTGGAGAGCTTCGGCGCGTTCGCGGTGCGGACCTTCGCGGACGAAGGGCCGTCCTGGAACCAACGGGCCCAGGCATCGCCGCCGCTCCGCGCGGTGGACGGCGCCTACCGCGCCTTTCGCTTCTCGGTCTGGCCCGCCGGCCTGCTTCGGAGGATGAACCTCGGTCTTCTCCAGCCCGCCTACGGCGTCTATGACGCCTGGCACAGGTCCCACCGGTGGTGAGCGCGGGCTCCCACCTGGAGCTCGTGCCCCAGCCGGCCGAGCGCGAGCACCGCTGCACGCTCTGCAGCGCCCCGGCGCTCCGGCCGCTCTACGAGGTGAGGGACAAGCAGGGGAAGCCGGTGGCGCTCTACGAGTGCGGGCAGTGCGGCGCGATCGTGCCCGGCTACGAGCGACCCGCCACCGCCGCGGAGGCGCTGACCACCCAGGTGGGCCTCCACGAGCAGGAGTGGCACGCGCAGGGACAGGTCGAAGTCCAGCATCTGGTAGAGGACTGCGCGTCGATCGCCGATGCCTTCGCCGCGTACCTTGGCTCGCCCAGTCCGGATCGCTGGGTCTGCGAACTGGGCGCCGGGCGCGGAGGCGTACTCGGGGCCCTGAAGGCGCGCGGACATGCCGTGGTGGGGTGCGAGCCGTCGACCGAGCTGTCCGCCATCGCCCGCCGGTTCGCGGGGCTCGAACCCCAGGAGCTGTACCAGGAGACGGCCGACGAGTTGCTTGGGCGCATCGAGCGGGAGCATTGGCCGGTGCGGACGTGGATCCTCTGGCACGTGCTGGAGCACCTCCCGGAGCCCTGGGAGATGCTGAAGCGCGTCGCGGCTCTGTCGCGGCCCGGCGATTACGTTCTCGGCCAGGGCCCGCTCGTCGGTCCGGACAACGTCTTCCCGGAGCACTATTTCTTCCTCACCGAGGCGGCGGTGACCGGCCTCGCGGAGAGCTCGGGCTTCTCGCTCGTTCGGCTCGACTACGACCATGCGCGCGCTTTCATGTCCTTCGTGCTGCGGCGCACGACCGCGCGCCCCTCCGCTCGATGGGTGGCGGCCCGCTCCTCGGGGCGCATCGAGCGGGCCCGCCAGGCAGGGCAGGGTGGCGCTCCGCGCGGGTTCGGCGAGACGGCAGACGAGATCGATCCCGCCGTGCTGGAGCAGCAGGTCGACGAGCTGCGCGGAGCGCTCGAGGGTCGCGATCGGCAGCTCGAGGAGCGGGCGGCCGAGATCGAGGCGCTCGAGAGCGAGCTGCGGCGGCGCGAAGACGGGTTGCGCCACTCCCAGGAGGCTCGCGCGGCAATCGAGCGAGAGGTCCTGGAGCTCGCCGAGCGCGCGCGCCCCACCTGGAGGAAGCTCGCAAGCGGAGCCCGCGGCGCTGGCCGTACATCGACGCTGCTGCCGAAGGCGGATTCGCCCCTCGCGCTGCTATCGCTTCACGCGACCGACCGTCTGTACCGGCGGTGGCGCGAGCTTCGGTCGCTGGATCTTTCCGACACGACGCCGGCGGTGGGCGAACGCCTCTTGGTGGCCGCGGCCAGAGCGCTGCCGCTCGCGCTTTCGGGGCTCGAGGCCGCGGAGATCGAAGCGGCCGTTGCTCGCCTGAGCCGAACGATGAAGCGCCTTGCGGCACCGCTCGTGCCGGTGGCGGCGGGCTTGCGATCGCTCTTGCGGCGAGCTCGTTAGCTTCGAGCGTTTCCCCCTGTGGCAGCTCTGCAGGTTCACGAGCGGAGCCTGGTGCCGCGCGATTGGGCGGCGGCGGCGTTCTACGGTCAGAAAGCGCCGCAGAAAGCCAGGGAGCTCGTTCCCTTGCGAGAGTAACGACTACTTCTGCGAGAGGAGCTCGCTCCCCTGCAAGAGTATCGACCGCCTCTGCGAGAGGAGCTCGTTCACTTGCGAGAGTAACGACCGCTTCTGCGAGAGGAGCTCGTTCACTTGCGAGAGTAACGACCGCTTCTGCGAGAGGAGCTCGCTCCCTTGCGAGAGTAACGACCGCTTCTGCGAAAGGAGCTCGCTCCCTTGCGAGAATAACGACCGCTTCTGCGAGAGGAGCTCGTTCACTTGCGAGAGTAACGACCGCTTCTGCGAGAGGAGCTCGCTCCCCTGCGAAAGGAACGAGCTCCTCAGGCGCATTCGCTGCCTCCCTGGCGAAGGGGACGAGACCCTGAGCGCGAGGCACCTTGGAAGGAGCCAGCTGGATCAACTCAGCGGCCTGATGAGCTCATCGACCAGGCGCGCTGATGGTTTCCCCAGCCAAGAGAGCCGCTTCCCGACCCTGGCGCTCACCCGAGGCCCCTGGCACCATGGGTGTCGCTCCCATGGACACCGCCCCGGACCTCCGCGGCACCCGCGCCCTGGCGACCGCGCTCCTCGCGCTCGCCTCCTGCGCGACCTACCCGGTGGTCCTCCCGGGCGCGTTCGTGCCGGTGCCGCGGCGGCTCGCCGTCCTGCGCTACACGGCCAGCTCCATCGCGGGCGGGCAGTTCCTCTTCCCGGTGCCACTCTCGGACATCGTCACGCCCTATGTCGCCTTCAAGCAAGCGCTGGCGCTCTCGGGGCGCTTCGTGGTCGCGGACGACCAGGCGGTGGCCGCGAGCCCCATCTACGCCTCGCAGCCGACGGGCGGGGGCGGCGACCATTCGGCACCGCCGCTGCGGGCGCTGCGCCTCCATGCCGCCGCCGCGCCGCTCCTGGCCCGGGCGCTCGGGGCGGATCTGGTGCTCGCGGTGGACCATCGCCTGCGCGTGGTCGGCGACGACGTCCTCGGGCCGTACGGCGATCGGGTGGAGGTCTGGACGCGGCTCGAGGCCTACGCGCCGGACGGCACGCTGGTCTGGAAGGACCGCTTCGTGACCTATTCGACCGCCTTCGCGAGCGTCCTCGGAATGCACGATCCGTCCCAGCTTCAGACGCTCGCGTCGCAAGCGATGGCCGCGGCGGACCAGGACGCCGTGGGCCGGCTGGCGATGGCGCTCGGCGCGGCCGCGCGCTGAATCAGGGCTATGATGAAGACATGGGGCCTCTACCGGCGAGCTTGCAGCGGCGCGACGGCGCGGCATCGATCCACGAAGACGTCGCTCCCTACCGCGAAGCCACGATGGAGGAGCGCTCTCGCATGGTGAGCGACCTCTGCCGGCTGGCCGTGGAGCAGGCCGGCGGAAGAACAGACGTGTACGCCTGGCAGGACGCCTGCTCGCCCGAGAGCGAGGCGCTCTGGCTGCGCCTGGTGCGCGAGGCCCGACATGGAAACGCCGTCGGCGGCCCAGGTCGGCCGCCTCCTCGCTGACGCCTGCGAGCGGACCTCGATTCCGTATGCCCTGGGCGGCGCGCTCGCCCTGGGCGTGTGGGGTTTTCCCCGCGCGACGGTGGACGTCGACCTCGATGTCTTCGTCGAGGAGCCGCTCGCCGGGCCGTCGTTCGATCGGGAGTATGTGCGGTCGTCCCTCACGGGCATCGTGGGCAGCGAGGACGAACGCCTCGAGCGGTGGCGCGTGCTGCTTCGGGACGTCGACCGCGGGCACAGCACGTCGGGTTGAATGCGCGGCGAGCCCCGGCTCACGAACCGGGCTCGGACTGCGCGGAGGGCGCGGATGACGTGCGGGCGCTTGGGTGTCGTGATCTCGGTCGTCGCGATCGCGGGCGGCTGCGCTTCCAGCGGCGCTGGGGGGACGACCGGCGGCGCCGGTTCGTCCGCGTCCACCACAGTGGGGGCGAGCAGCGCCGGAAGCGGGCCCGGCAGCTCCTCGTCGACCGGCGGCGCGGCAAGCACCGCGGGCGGCCGCGCGACCAGCGGCTCGACCGGTAGCGGCGCCACCGGCGGGTCCTCGTCGGCGTCGGGCACGGGGGGGCTGACGACGTCCGGCGGCTCGACGGGCTCCTCCGACTCGACCGGCGGCGGCGTCTGCAGCGGCAACTCCGACGGCCTGGCTTGCGTCGCCGCGGACGGCGCGGCAGGCACCTGCGACGGCGGGACGTGCATCTCCTCCCTGTGCGGCACTCACTCCGACGGCAACGTCTGCCACCGCCCCGGCGGAGATCTGAGCTTCTGCTGGAACGGCTACTGCCTCCCGCTCACCTGCCCGAGCGGCGAGAGCGGCGGCGCGTGCGCCGCGGGCGGCCGGACCTTCGGGGTCCTCGGCACCTGCTGCGACGGGACGTGCAGCGCGCTCGCGCAAGACCCCCGGAACTGCGGAGGCTGCGGGTACGTCTGCCAGGGCTACTGCTACGGGGGCGCGTGCTGGGAGTCCGGTTGCCCGGGCGGTGCTCCCAGCCTCCTCGACGCCGGTGGTTGCCTCGAGGCGCAAAACCTCCCGGCCAATTTCTGCGAAGGCGACGGGGGCTGGATCGGCTACGTGGTCTACGGCTTCTCCTCGGCCACCTGCGTGGACCTGCTGGACGATCCCGCCAACTGCGGCGCGCCCGGGGCGACGTGCCCCTACTCCCAGAGCTGCGCCAACGGCGCGTGCAGCGGTGACGTGCCTCCCTGCGGTACGGGTGCGCAGCAGGGCCTGTTCTGCGCGCTCGACGGGGGCGGGATGGGCGCCTGCTGCCCGGGCGGCGGCTGCGACGACATTGCCAGCGACCCGAGCAACTGCGGCGCCTGCGGCAACGGCTGCCCGGGCGGCTTCGGCTGCCTCGACGGCCGCTGCCTGGTGCCGAGCTGCGCCTCGTCGAACACCGAGTCCGGCGTGACACCCTGCGCCCTGGACGGCGGCTCGCCCGGCCTCTGCTGCGGCACGGCCTGCGTCGACACCGGCGCCGATCCGGCCAACTGCGGCGCCTGCGGCCGCGTCTGCGGCGGCGGGGAGAGCTGCGCCGGCGGCGCCTGCGGCTTCGACGGTTGCGCGGCGCACGCGGGCGATCCCTGCCACCTGGACGGAGGCGCCCAGGGAGAATGCTGCGGCGGCTGCGTGAGCACGAGCAGCGACCCCTCGAACTGCGGCGGTTGCGGCGTGGCCTGCCCCGCGGGGGCCGCCTGCGCCTCCGGTCAGTGCACCTGAGGCTCGGCTCCAGCGGAGCGAGGTCAGCCCTGCCAGACCCGCAGCCGGCGCTCGCGCTTCGCCGGCGCGGGGTCGGGCGCGTCGAACGGCTCGAGCAGGATCTCGAAGCGGCCGTTGTCGAAGGGCTGCCCCGGCGCGCGCTCCACGGGCACGAGCCGCTCGCGCAGGCCCTGGCGCGCGTAGGTGCGCGCGCGGAAGTGGCAGTAGGGGTTGTTGCCGGGGCGGCCGAAGAGCGCGTGCGCGGTGAAGGTGCAGCCGGCGAGGCAGTGCTCGGCGAACTCGCAGGTGCGGCAGAAGCCCCACAGGCCCTCCACGCCGCGCCCGCGCGTGAAGGCCAGCTCGGGCGTGCCGTCCCAGATCTCCTGCACGCTCTTCTCGCGCACGTTGCCGCCCACGTAGTGGCTCGTCTGCAGCGACGGGCAGCCCTTGACGGCGCCGTCGGACTCGATGCCGAGCGAGAACTTCCCGGCCTGGCAGCCGTGGAAGTGATCCTTGCCGCCCTCGTGCACCGAGCGCAGCACGGTCTCCTCGACGCCGTAGTAGCCCAGGTTGTTCGCGGGCATGATCAGGATGCCGTCGGCGAACGCCCGCTTCTTGAGCGCGGCCACGCGCGGCACCACGTCGAGCAGGTCCCAGGGCTGCAGGAGCAGCTCGGGGCGGTCGGCGGCGCGGCCGAGCGCGGCCGTGAGCTGCACCTGCCAGCCCTGGATGCCCTGGGCCTTCAAGTGCTCGTAGACGGCCTCGATCTCGTCCTTGTTCATGCGGTTGATCTGCATGTTCGAGGCGGTCTTGATGCCGGCGGCTTTCAGGTGGCCCAGGGCGGCCGTGGCCGTCTCGAAGCTCCCCGGCGCGGCGCGGATGAGATCGTGCGTCTCGCCGATGCCGTCCACGCTCACCGAGGCGGCGAAGAGGCCCGCCTTCGCGGCCGCGCGCGCCAGCTCCGCGGTGACGCCGCGGCCGCCGGTGGTCATGCTGGGGCGGATGCCGGCCGCCTTGACGGCGGCGACCACGTCGAGGAAGCCGTCGTGCAGGTACGCCTCGCCGCCGATGAGCGTCACCTCGCGCGTCTTCATGGCCGCGAGCTGCTTCACCACGTCGAGCGCCTCCGCCGTGGACAGCTCGCTCGTGCGCGCGTCGCCCGCGCGCGAGCCGCAGTGAGTGCACGGCTGGTCGCAGCGGAGCGTGAGCTCCCACACCACGTACGCCGGGTGGGGCGGCTCGGTGAGGACGTTGAGGCGGCGCGGGTAGCGGGGCTTGTCCATCAGTCGCCCGCGTCTGCGTCGCCAGCGTCGCGCGGGCCGCCGTCGGGGTCGCCGCCGTCCGGTCCGGCGTCGGGGCCCGCGTCCGGTCCGGCGTCGTGCAGCGGCACGATGCCGTAGGCGTCGAGCGCGGTCTGGAAGCCCGAGTCCGGCCGCGGCGGAACGCCGTAAGGAACCTCCACGGTGTTCACGGTGTTGTTCGTGAACCAGAGGGGCCCGCAGGCGATGGCGAGGCCGGGCGCCAGCATCGCGAGCAGGCGCGCCGTCCATCGTCGCCACCGCGGCACGTGGCAGCCGCAGTGGGGGCAGCACCGGGTGTCCGCCGGCCGCAGGCCACCGCAACGTCCGCATTCGGCGAGCGCGCTCATCTAGTCGTCCGAATCGGTACCGCTGTCGCGCATCGGGGGAATGCCGTAAGCGTCGACGGCCGTGGACCATCCGCCGTCGGTGGGGCCGCCGTCGCCCGCGTCGGCGACGCCGCCGTCCCTCGGGCCGCCGTCGCCGGCGTCCTCCGGAAGGACGATCGCGCCGTAGGCGTCCGGAAGGGTGGAGAACGAACCGTCGCGGCCGGAATCCGGTCCGGGCACCCTGCCATCGCCGGCGTCGGGCAGCAGGATGCCGCCGTAGAGTGGCACGGGCGGCTGGAGGAAGAGGGGCCCGCAGGCCACCACCAGGCTGGGCGCGACGACCGCCATCCAGCGCGCGAGCCGCGTCCGCCAGCCCGCGACCTTGCAATGGCAGTGGGGACAGCAACCGTTGTCCGCCCGCTTGAGGCCGCCGCACCGCGCACATTCGACGAGCTGGCTCATACGGCCGAGCCTAGCATGCCGGCCGCTTGCACGGACAAACGCAAGGCTTGCATCCCTGACGTGACGTTATAATCTCGCCAGCCGCCCCCACCGCCCCGGAGCTCCACCATGGCCAAGGACAGCCTTTCGATCACCGACAACCGCACCGGCAAGAGCTACGAGCTCCCCATCCAGGACGGCTGCATCCGCGCCATGGACCTGCGGCAGATCAAGTCGGGCGCCCACGACTTCGGCCTGATGACCTACGACCCGGCGCTGCTCAACACGAGCATCTGCCGCAGCTCCATCACCTACATCGACGGCGACGCCGGCATCCTCATGTACCGCGGCTACCCCATCGAGCAGCTCGCCGAGCACTCGACCTACCTCGAGGTGGCGTACCTGCTCCTGAACGGCGAGCTGCCCACGCAGAGCCAGTTCGACGAGTTCCACAACCAGGTCACCACGCACACCTTCGTGCACGAGAACATCAAGACCTTCATCGAGGGCTTCCGCTACGACGCCCATCCCATGGGCATGCTGGTCTCCGTGGTGGGCGCGCTCTCGACGTTCTACCCCGAGGCGAAGAAGGTCGGGGACACGCGCGTGCGGCGGCTGCAGATGACGCGGCTCATCGCCAAGATGCCCACCATCGCCGCGTTCTCGTACCGGCACTCGATGGGCATGCCGTACGTGTACCCGGTGAACGACCTGTCGTTCGCCGGCAACTTCCTCGCCATGGTGAAGAAGATCGCCGAGGTGCGCTACACGCCCAACAAGACGCTGGAGCGCGCGCTCGACACCCTGTTCGTGCTGCACGCCGACCACGAGCAGAACTGCTCGACCTCGGCGATGCGCCAGGTGGGCAGCTCGCGGGTGGACCCGTTCTCCGCCGTGGCCGCCGCCACCGCCGCGCTCTACGGCCCGCTGCACGGCGGCGCCAACGAGGCCGTGCTGCGCATGCTCAACGAGATCGGCAGCAAGGCCGCCATCCCCGAGTTCATCAAGAAGGTGAAGGCCGGGGAGGGCAAGCTCATGGGCTTCGGCCACCGCGTGTACAAGAGCTACGACCCGCGCGCGAAGCGGGTGAAGCAGCTCGCCGACGAGGTGTTCGAGATCACCGGCAAGAACCCGCTGCTCGACATCGCGCTCGAGCTCGAGCGCATCGCGCTGTCCGACGACTACTTCGTGAGCCGCAAGCTGTACCCCAACGTGGACTTCTACTCGGGCCTCATCTACCAGGCGATGGGCTTCCCCGTGGACATGTTCCCGGTGCTCTTCGCCATCCCCCGCACCGCCGGCTGGCTGGCGCAGTGGGAGGAGATGACGCTCGACGAGGAGCAGAAGATCGCCCGGCCCCGGCAGATCTACACGGGCTCGGCGAAGCGGAACTACGTGCCGATCGCCGAGCGACGGTAGCTACCACCTGACTTGCGCGAGGTCGCGACCAGAAACTCGCTGACGTCGAGGGGGCCATTGTCTCGTGCCAGGGTCCTGCGTTGCTTGAACCTACGCCATCCTCGCCGGCCCTGAAGAGGGCCGGTTTGGCGCAGGTCTTGACCCTGCTGGGCGGAAGTCCATGGCGAGGGGGAGCGAGGGCCACGTCGAGGGGCTTCCGGTTCTACGGCCGTCCTGGCCGGCAGCCATGGGGGTCTATCGAGAATGGAGCGACGGCTCCACAATAGCTCGAGTGTCCAGCCGCCTCTGACGTGCCTTGCCTTCCTCGGCGGGCGCGTGGTTACCGTCGAGGTGTGCCGAAGCGCTCAAGCAGGCCACCGGGGACGCGAACGCTCCCGCCAGGTTCATCGTGAAGCAGACGACCGAGGGGAAGGCCGAGCCTATGACGCCGGCAAGAGCCCCCCGTTCGGGCGCCTTGGGGCATCAGGGGCGGGGAGGCTCCGGCGGAACCGGTGAGAAGAAAGGAACGCGCCGGGATCGCACGGAAGGCTGCTGCAGCGAGATGGGGCAAACATAGTGAACACGAGTCATATTTAATACGTTGAAACAACTAGAGTTCTTATTCGGCTCGCCGCGGTGTGGACATCGTGTTCCAGGGCTGCGCTTGACTACCGACCGCCAGGCGGCTATGTCTGTCCTTGCTTCTACCCAAGCGAGGCCGAACATGCCGGACAGCGCCATGCAGGGCACTCTGAGCGCCCTATTCGAGAAGATCAAAGTCATCGAGGAGCAGGCCGCTAAGCTCAAGAATGCGGCCAACGTCATTGCGGAGACCTCCGGTCAGCCGCCGCCGTATCCCGACATCGGCGGCCCCACTCAGGCTCGGATCGGAATCCGGTCCGATCAGTTCTACAGTTGCCTTTCTCCAGCCGCTGCGGGGCGCGCCTTCTTGTCCTACAGAGGCAAGGACGCGGGTTCGGCTGCCCTGGAGGAAATCTACGAGGCCATCAAGCGAGGTGGTTTCGCCTTTGGCGAAGACGTGAAAGACGAGAAGGCGGCCCTCCGAATCGCCCTTGGTAAGGATGGTGCCGTCAAGCGGCTCCCCAACGGTTCCTACGGTTTGCAGGAGTGGTACCCCAAGCGCCTGCAGGACACCAAGACAACCAAGAACGGGAAGGAACAGCCCGACGCGGATGAAGAGGCGGAAGGCTCTGAGGAGGCTGATAAGTAGACGCCCCTTGATCGCATTGGGCGTCCAAGGGGCGTCCCGAAGCCGAGAGCTATAATCTGCGGCCTCTACCCAGCGCGGATGATAGCTAACCGTTCCTCGGCTTGCAACCCGACGGCGGGCAGGACGTCCCGCCAGATGGCCACGCGCCACCGAGGAGGAGCAGCATGATCGCCATGAGGGTCAGGCCACCGCGCGCGGAGTGAGGCCGCGCCTTGGCTGCCCGGGCACCTCACCAGAAGACCGGTGAGGTGCCTTTCCTGTCCCCGCTGGCATTGTTTGGAATCGAATCACTCCGGCGCCGCGGCGCGCCGCTTCATGGACCTAGTCTAGAACTTCGCCCGCATCTACTCCTCGCCGCGAAGCACGCGGGCTATGGCAGCGCCCGGAACTTGAGGAACTCATCGCTCTTCCTGGTGCCACCGAGGAGACGGCCCGCAAGGTGGCAGACCGCCAGAAAGACCGTCAGGCGCTGGGTCTAACTGACCCAGTACCTCGGCCGGCCGCTTGAGGCTTGACCCCCAGCCGAAGCGCGTGCTCTATGGCGCTCGGCCACCGAGGCGGGGGATGGAGGAGCGCGTGCACGTCGTCGCCGTCATTAACTACAAAGGGGGCGTTGGCAAGACCAGTCTCACGGCGAATCTTGGTGCACAGCTCGCTTGGGAAGGCCACCGCGTCCTGATGATCGACCTCGATCCGCAGAGCAGCCTTACCTTTTCATTCCTCACCCCTGACGTTTGGGAGAAAGAGTTTGCGCCGAAGAAGACCATCAAGGGTTGGTTCGACTCATTCGACTACGGGAAGGTGCCCTCGCTCGAGCCCCTCATTTTCGTTCCCAAGAGGGCTTCGGAAATTCTCCATGGTCGGGGGCAGCTCGACCTGATCTCCTCCCACCTCGGGCTAATCAACGTCGACCTAGAACTCGCCACCAAGCTCAGTGGCGCCAGCCTTGCTCAATCAAAGAGAAACTTCATCGACGTTCATAGCCGTCTGGCGCTAGGCCTCGGTCTCATCGCTCACCGGGACTACGACGTTGTTCTAATTGATTGCCCCCCCAACTTTAACATCGTGACCAAGACGGCGATCATAGCGAGCAATTACCTTCTGGTGCCGGCCCGGCCCGACTACCTGTCGACATTGGGTATTGACTATCTGATTCGAAGCGTGGACAGCCTGATCAAGGATTACAACGACTACGCCGATGTCAAGGACGGCTCTACCTCGGTAAAGATCGATCCCAAGGTCCTTGGGGTTGTGTTCACCATGATCCAAGAATATGGAGGCGGCCCAATGGCCGCGCATAAGCAATACATGGCGCAAGTGCGGCGCATGGATGGAGTCTCGGTCTTTGAGCAGTACATCAAGCGAAACGACACGCTCTTCGCGTCCGCTCCCCAATACAGCGTGCCGGTGGTGCTCCACGGCTACACGTCCGACAGCCATCGCAGCGTCGTCAGTGGCTTGGAGGACGTCACCGCCGAGTTCAAGAAGGCCCTGAAGCTCTCCTAAGAGGGCATGGAAATGGACGATCGCAAGCGGCTCGCCAGGTTGCTTCGTGCACTGGCCGACCTGGTGGACAAGTTCCCACCCGAGAAGATCGCTGAACTAGCGTCTGGACAACTCAGTCTGGTGGCGAGCGCCGCAGTCAGCGCCAAAGTCGACAAGCGCAGGGCGAGGCCGCCTGCTCCTTCAGAGGCGACTCTTCGGGAACTGGCCGAACGTCTTCGTTCGCTAAGTTCTAGAGCCGAGGGCGACAAAGTTCTCGCCGATGCTTCGTTGAGCAAGCGAGATCTAGAGCGGCTGGCCCGCGCAATGAGCCTTCCTGTCACCCGCAACGATAATGGCGATCGCTTGCGAGAGAAGGTCATCGAGGCCAGTATCGGCTCGCGCTTGATTTCCTCTGCTATCCGCGGCGGATCGGTTGATACCTCCTCCGGTGCCCAGGAAAAGACCTCAGCCCCCCAGTCCTCGCCGCACCGTTAAGACTTACTCCCCCTCAGTCGCAGGCCCCTGCTCGCGGGCGGCAGGGGTTGATCTCAGTCGGCCGTCCGTAGCCTCGACGCAACAACTTGCCGGAGGTGTCGCACGGCTCCGCGGGCTCGGCCTGCCCTCCGGGCGTCGTGCCAAGCAGTAAGGGCGCGCGTTGCGTTGCCCTGCGAGCATCTTTGCTTGCCCTGCGCGCGCGTTGAGCTGCCCTGCGGGGGCGTTGGGCTGCCATGCGGGCACGTTGAGAAACCCCACGCGAGCGTGCGGTTGCCCTGCGGGCGCGTTGGGTTGCCATAGGCGGGCGTTGGGTTTCCCTGCGCGGGCGTTGGGCTGCCCTGTGCTCGCGTTGGGTTGCTCTGCGGGCACGTTGGGTTGCCATACGCGGGCGTTGGGTTTCCCTGCGCGCGCGTTGGGTTGCCCTACGCGCAATCGAGGTTGCCCTACGCGCGGGCATGGCAGTCCTACGTGCCCGCAGGGCAACCCAACC
>DATJNL010000298.1:0-6664 GCA_035508175.1 Myxococcales bacterium | reverse complement strand
GCCTTCGGCGACGCAGGCTTCTATGGCTCGATGGGTGGACAGCCCCTCAACCAACCGGTGGTCGATCTCGCCCCCACGCCGGACGGCAAGGGTTACTGGCTGGTGGCCTCGGACGGAGGGGTCTTCGCGTTCGGTGACGCGCGCTTCTTCGGATCGACCGGTGCGTTGACGCTCAACCGGCCGGTGGTCGGGATGGCGGCCGACCCGGTCTCGGGCGGCTACTGGCTGGTTGCCTCCGACGGTGGGATCTTCGCGTTCAATGCGCCCTTCTTCGGGTCGACCGGCAGCCTCGCCCTCAATCAACCGGTCATCGGTATGGGGGCGAGCCCCGACGGGCGCGGTTACCTCTTCGCCGCGTCCGACGGCGGGATCTTCAACTTCGGCGACGCGGGCTTCTTCGGCTCGATGGGTGGCAAGGCGCTCACGAAGCCGGTCGTGGGCATCGCCGCCACCGCCGACGGGGCGGGCTACTGGCTGGTGGGCGCCGACGGCGGCATCTTCAACTTCGGCGACGCGGGCTTCTTCGGCTCGATGGGCGGCAAGGCGCTCGCGGCGCCGGTCGTGGGCATCGCCGCCACCCCCGACGGGAAGGGCTACTGGCTGGTGGGCGCCGACGGCGGAATCTTCAACTTCGGGTCGGCTGGCTTCTTCGGCTCGATGGGCGGCCAGGCGCTGAACGCGCCGGTGGTGGGCCTCGCGGCCGCGCCGGACGGGAAGGGCTACTGGCTGGTGGCGGCGGACGGCGGCATCTTCAACTTCGGCTCGGCCGGCTTCGCGGGCTCGATGGGCGGCAAGAGCTTGGCTGCGCCCGTGACCGGCATCGCCACCGCGGCGGGGGTCAGCGGCTACTGGCTGGTCGGCGCCGACGGCGGCATCTTCAACCTGTAGCGTCTGTTGACGCGGCGCGGCCCGTCGATTAGATTCCCGTCCCCTTTCCGAGGACGTCATGAAACAGGCCATCCACCCCGACTACCGCAACGCCCGCGTGCTCTGCGCCTGCGGCAACGTGATCGAGACGCGCTCCACCAAGGGCGACTTCCACGTCGAGATCTGCTCCAGCTGCCACCCGTTCTTCACGGGCAAGCACAAGCTCGTGGACACCGAGGGGCGCGTCGAGCGTTTCCGCAAGAAGTACGCGGGCATCACGCCGATCGCGGCCAAGAAGCAGTAGCCAGGCTCCAGGCCGCGAGACCAGGAAGCCAGGGGTTCTTCCTGGCTTCCCGGCGCGTCGCGGTCTACTTCTCCTTCAAGGCCAGCTTCTTGAGCGCGCGCTGGTCGCGCAGGCACAGCGTGCGACCCACGTTCCCCAGGTGCCCATCTCGCTTCATCTCGTTGATCAGCGTCGAGACGAACGAGCGCGAGGCGCCCACCAGATCCGCGAGGTCCTGCTGCGTGATGGCCTTGAGGTCGACCTCGCCGCCGTGGGGGCAGCGCTCGCCGTGGGCCTCTCCCAGCATGATCAGGAGCTCGGCCAGCCGCGAGGGGACCTCCTTGAAGGTGAGGCCGAGGAGCCGCTTGCGGAGCTGGCGCATGCGCTCGTTGAGCGCGCCGATGATGTCGAGCGCCAGGCCCGGGCGCGACTCGAGCAGCGAGCGGAACTCCTTGCCGCCGATCGACCAGACGAGGGCGTCGCCGGAAGCCACGGCCAGCTCTTCCATCACCGAGCCCTCGGGGCGGAGCACCTCGCCGAAGAGGTCCCCCTCGCGCAGGATCGCCAGCACCGAACGGGAGCTGCCCTTGCCCTGCCGGATCAGCCGCACCCGGCCCGTCTTCACGAGGTAGATGCGGTCGGCCGCGTCCCCTGGCCGGTAGATCACCGCGCCCGATGCATAGGTCTCGGGCCTGAAGTGGGCAAACGAGGAGACCTCGCCGCCGATTTGCTGCAAGCGGCTGGCCGTGTTCGTCTTCTGGATTTTCATTGGGTGCTCTCCGTGTTCGGGTTCGAAGCCGGCACGACGGTCCTGTCTCGAGCCGCCGGCGCGTCGGGGCGAGCATAAACAAGACTCGTGCCACCGGCTCGTTGTGGAAAACCCACTGACAAGTTGTGGATGCTTGGAGAAAAGTGGCCGGAGCTGCGCGAGCGCCGCCGGGACGCCACGTACGGGACGTTCAGAGTGTTACAACGATGGGGACTCGACTGAACGAGACGTTCAGTGTCGGCCAGCCGCTGCCTCGCGGGCTGGCTCCTCGGCAGCGGCGGGCGCCAGACCGAACTTCCGCAGCTTGCGCTCGAGCGTCGGTCGGCTGATGCGCAGGATCTCGCAGGTCTTGCCCTTGTGCCCGCGGCACGTGCGGAACACGTGCTCGATGTGCTGCCGCTCGATCTCGTCGAGCGAGGCCAGGGCGCCCGGCTCGACGGCCTTCGCCTCGGGCGGCGCCTCGCCCTGGAGGGCCGGGAGGTAGTCGCGCAGGAGCACCTCGCCCGGCGACAGCACCACGGCGCGCGTCAGCACATTCTCGAGCTCGCGCACGTTACCGTGCCAGGGGAGGGCCACCAGATGCTCCATGACCTCCTCGGGCACGCGGGTCACCCGCTTGTGCACCTTCTCGTTGATCTTCGCGAGCAGATGCACCACGAGCCGCGGGATGTCCTGTCGCCGCTCGCGCAGCGTCGGGAGGTGAATGGTGAGCACCTTGAGCCGCTGGTACAGGTCGCCGCGGAACGTGCCCGCAGTCGCTTCGGCCGCGAGGTCGCGGTTGCTCGCCGCGATGACTCGCGCGCGGACGCGGAGCCGCTTCACGCCGCCGACGCGCTCGAACTCCCGCTCCTGGAGCACGCGCAGCAGCTTCGCCTGGAGCGCCAGCGACATGTCGCCGATCTCGTCGAGGAAGATGGTTCCGTCCTCGGCCACCTCGAACTTCCCTGGCTTGGCCGCGATGGCGCCCGTGAACGCGCCTCGCTCGTGCCCGAACAGCTCGGATTCGAGCAGCGTGTCCACGATGGCCGAGCAGTTGATGGCCACGAAGGGCCGCGGCTCGTCGTGGCTGTGGGCGTGGACCACGCGCGCGATGAGCTCCTTGCCGGTGCCGCTCTCGCCTTGCAGGAGGACCGTCGCGCGCGAGGCGGCGACCTTGCCGAGCTCCTTGAGGATCTCCTGCATGCGAGGGCTGTCGCCCACCACGTCGTCGAGCTTCACCGACTCGGGCATGTGCAGTGACAGCACGGAGGCGCGCCGCGAGACCCGCCCCATCTCCAGAGCGCGCCCCACCACGATGTCCAGGGTGTCGATGTCGCGAAACGGCTTGTGCAGGTAGTCGAACGCGCCGGCCTTCATCGCGCGGATCGTCGAGGGGGTATCGTGGTGAGCCGTCATCACCACGATGGGCGCGTCCGGCGCAAGCGACTTGATCTCGGGAATGAGATCCACGCCGCTGCCGTCGGGCAGAACCATGTCGATCATCACCAGCGCGGGTTGCAGCTCGGCGACGTACCGGAGGCACTCCTGGGCGGTGCGGGCGGTGACGACTCGGTAGCGCGGCGCGCTGCCCTCGGTCTGGTCCTCGAAGTGCATCCTCAGGAGCTCGAGGAGCGAGGCGTCGTCGTCGACCAGCAGGAGCGTGTCCATCGGGCGGCCGCTACCTAACCAGGCGAGGGCGCGCTGGCAAGCGCCGCCCCGTCCGGTCGCGAGGAGGCGTTCATGTCGCCTCCTCGGCGTCGAAGAAATCCGACAGCGCATCGAGGAGCCCCTCGAGCTGATCCACCTCGCGCTGCGCCAGCGCAACGCGCCGCTGGCCGCGCTCCGTCAGCGTCTCGCCGATGCCCAGCGTCTGCACGGCGATCTTGATCGTCGCCAGGCGGTTCCGCAGATCGTGCACCAGCGAGCGGCCCCCGCGGACTCCCGCCTGCTCGTTGGGTTTCGAACTGGTCTGCCGCCTGGTCACGGGCCGACGCTAGCAGACGGCTCAACCGGTCACAACCGTCGCCTCGACGCGGGTTAAGATGACGCCATGTCCGTCCCCGATCCGCTCGGCGCCCTCGGCCGGCTGCTGGTGGTCGCCGGGCTGGCGCTCGCCGCGCTGGGTGGTCTGTTCTGGGGCCTCGGGGCCGCCGGCCTGCTCGGCCATCTACCGGGCGACCTCGCCCTTCGACGCGGCCGCTGGTCGATCTATCTCCCGCTCGCCAGCTCGCTCTTGCTGTCGGCGCTCCTCACGCTCCTCGTAAACGGCTGGCTGAGGCTGCGGCGGTAGGGCTAGAATGTCGTGGGTGCTCCCATGAGGAAGCGCAAGGACTCCGTCGGCCGGTCCGACGAGCACAACTCGCGGGGCATCGAGCTCGCCGACCGCGGCTGGCTCGACGAGGCGATCAACGAGTTCCGCAAGGCGATCGAGCTCGATCCCGATTCCGCCCACGCGCACGACAACCTGGCGACCGTGTACGCGGAGAAGAAGCTGTACCGCGAGGCGGCGCGCGAGTACCTGCTCGCCCTTTCGCTCGAGCCCGACAGCGCGACGGCCCACTACAACCTCGCCTGCTTCCTCGCCGCCCACGGGCTCGAGATGGCGGTCGAGGAGTACCGGCATGCGATCGACCTCGATCCCGACTATCCCGACGCTCACCTGAACCTGGGCCTCGCCTTCGCCGATCAAGGGAAGACGCCCGAGGCGTTGGCGGAGCTGCAGACGGCCATCCGCCTGGCGCCCGACGACCCGCTGCCGCGCCACGAGCTGGCGGCGCTCTTGATGGACGAGGGCGACTACCGCGGCGCGATCGGCCAGCTCAAGGAGGTCGCGAGGCTCGACCCCCAGAACTTCGACGCGCTGCTGGACCTGGGCATTTGCTACGCGCAGAAGGGTTTCTACGCCGAGGCCGAGCGTGCCTACCAGAAGGCGCGCGACCTCAAGGCCGAGGACCTGCTGCTCGACTACAACCTGGCCGCGCTGTACGCGCTGTGGGGCCGTCCCAAGGACTCGATCGTCTCGCTGGAGCAGGCGGTGCGCCAGGACGCAGTGAAGGTGCGCGGCTGGCTGCAGAGCGATCCGATGTTCGAGTCGCTGCGCGGTCGGCCGGAGTTCGAGGCGTTTCTGGGCTGAGGGCCGGGGCGCGGTCGGGGTCGGGATGAGGATCAGGGCGTGGTCGGGTTGACCTCCTCCCCTGCCGCGCTAGGTTGCGCCCATGATCTTCCGAATGACCCTCGACGCCTTCCACCGAGGCCTCTCGGCGATGATCGTCCTCATCGTGCTCGGCGGCGTCGCGGTCGTGTCAGCTAACGCGCCGCCGGGGCGCTGGGCGCTGGTCGTCCTGCTCGCGGGCGTGGTGGTTCTCGCCTGGGCCTTCTCGCCCTGCGCGCTCGAGGTCGAGGGCCAGGAGCTTCGCATCCTGCGGCGCCTGGCGCCGCCCGTGCGCGTGCCCCTCGACACCGTCCGCGCGCTCGGCCCCGCGCCGGAGTTCTCGCTGCGCCTGCTCGGGTTTGGTGGGCTGTTCGGCAGTTTCGGACTCTACCGTGCCAAGGGGGTTGGCACGTACCGGCGCTACGCCACGCGCGCGAGCGGCGCGGTGCTGCTCGAGCGCACCAAGGGCATCCCCATCGCCGTCACGCCGGACGACCCCGCGGGCTTCGCACGGGCGCTCAAGGGGCGGTTGCCGGCCGCTACTGCACGGTGAGGCTGGCCGTGCCCTGCACGGCGCCGCTCACGGCGGTGATCGTCGCGCTCCCCGCGGCGAGCCCCTTGGCCTGGCCCTGGCTGCCGGCGGCGTTGGAGATGGGCGCCACCGCGTCGTCGCTCGAGAGCCAGGTCACGTAGGTCGTCACGTCGAGGTTGGAGCCGTCGCTGAACGTGCCCATCGCGTCGTAGGGTTGCATCGCGCCCACGGCTATCGTCGCCGTCGGCGGCGTGACTGCGATGGAGTTGAGCGTCGCGCCGGACACCGTCACCTGATCCGTGCCGGTGACGCCCTGGTACGCGGCGGAGACAACGGCTGTCCCCGCGGCCTCCGGCGTGACGAGCCCCTTGGTGCCGCCGCCGTCGTCGACCGAGGCGGCGGCGGGCGCGCTCGAAGTCCAGGTGCAGAGCTTCGTCAGGTCCTGCGTCGAGTTGTCGGAATAGAGCCCGGTGGCGGCAAACGACACGGGGTAGCCGAGGTACAGCTCTGGCGCGAACGGCGTCACCTGGATCTGTACCAGCGTCGCGGCGGTCACGGTGAGCGTGGCGGAGCCGCTCACGCCCTGCCAGGTCGCCGTGATCGTCGCGGTCCCGGCGGCGAACGTCGACGCCTGGCCGATGGTGGCGCCCGAATCGCTCACCTGGGCGATCGAGGGTGCGGAGGACGTCCAGGTGGCCTGGGCGGTGACTCCCTGCGAGGTGCCGTCGGAGAACAGGGCCTGCGCGGTGAAGGGCACCGGCGTGCCGGCCGCGACACTCGGGCCCGCGGGCGAGATGAGGATCTGCTGGACGGTCGCGCCGCTCACGGTGACGGGGGAGCTCCCGGTGACTCCCTGGTAGGTGGCCGCGATCTGCGCGCTGCCGGCCGCCACGGCAGTCACCTGGCCCTTGGTGCCGCGTCCGTCGCTCACGGCGGCGACGCTGGGAGTCGTCGAGGTCCAGGTGGCGTTCGCGGTGACGCCCTGCGAGCTGCCGTCGCTGTAGATGGCCTGCGCGGTGAAGGGCGCGGTAGCTCCGACGATCAGGGTCTCGGAGGTGGGGGACACGGCGATCGACACCACCA
>DATJNL010000297.1:0-3333 GCA_035508175.1 Myxococcales bacterium | reverse complement strand
CCGGCGCGTGGCCGTCCGCGCGCCGCTCATCCGCCAGAGCAAGGCCGAGATCGTGCGCACCGGCGTGGCGCTGGGGCTCGATTACGGGCTCACTCACTCCTGCTACGATCCGAGCCCGGCCGGCCTCGCCTGCGGCCACTGCGACGCCTGCGTTCTGCGCCGCCGCGGCTTCGAGCAGGCCGGCGTTCCGGACCCGACCCGTTACCAGTAGGAGGAGACGCGCATGGCGAAGGAGACGTTCGAACGGAGCTACCCGGGCAAGACCCCGCAGGAGATCTTCGAGGCCGCGCGCAAGACCATCGACGAGGTGGCGAGCCGGCACTCGCTCGAGCACCAGGTGGACGCGGCCAAGCTGGAGGGCAAGGTGTCGCGCATGGGCGCAAAGGGGAGCTACCGCGTCGCCGGGGAAAAGATCACGCTCGAGCTGGAGTTCGGCATGCTCGTGCCCGGCGTCGTCCGCAAGCGGGTGGGCGAGGAGGTCTCGGGACGGCTCGACAAGCTGTTCGGTTAGTTGCCTCCCAGCGCCGCAGGTCGCCCTCGCGGTTCACGTTCTCGCGGACCGCCGGGTCGCCGACCGCGATCGCCCGCGGACGCACGCGCGCGCGCGCCATGGCTTCGCGGAGGCTGGTGGCGCCGGACTGTGCCAGCAGGGCGCGCGCCGAGGCCGCGTCGAGCGCGAGGGGGTGCCCGGGCCGGCCGCGAAGGCTGGGCCGAGAGGGTGGAGCGGCCCGCAGCAGGGCCGCCACCGTGGCCGCGCGCAGGTGGGGCATGTCGCACGGGAGCAGGAGGATCACGCGGGCGCCCGCACGCAACGCGGCGCGCAGGCCGGTCCGGGCGGAGGCGAGCTGGCCCTCGCGGTGACGCGGGTTGTGGACCGGCACGAGTCCGAGGCGGCGGGCCTCGGCGGCGACGCGCACGCGCCGCGCCCCCGTCACCACGGCGATCGGGCCGCGCACGCCGCCCAGCCGCAGGCTTTGCGCGAGCGCCTCGAGGAACGTCCGCCCGTCCCGAAGCGCGACGAGCGGTTTGGGGCGACCCATGCGCGCCGACGCGCCAGCGGCGAGGATCACGGCGGCGCGCATCAGCGGGCGGCTTCGGCAGCCTCGTCCTCCGCGTCCGCAGGCGCGGCGGCGGAGCGGCGCGCCGCGACCAGCTCGCCGGCGATCGACACCGCGATCTCCTCGGGCGTCTGCGCACCGATGGCGACGCCCATCGGGCAGTGGAGCGCAGCGACGGCCGCCTCTGCGAAGCCCTTCGCCTGGAGTCGCTGCCGGAACATTTCACCCTTGCGCCGGCTGCCGATGACCCCGAGGTAGCGGTACGGCTTGCGCAAGCAGGCCTCGACCACCTCTTGATCGAGTCGGTGGTCGTGGGTCACCACGCAGATCGACGCGCGCTCGTCGAAGGGGAGCTCGGGCAGCACCTCGAGCGGCGGTTCAACCCGGAGCTCGACGCCGGGAAATCGCTCGGCGTTGGCCCACTCCGGTCGCTCGTCCACGACCAGGACGCGGAAGGCGAGGGTGCGCGCGAGGGCGGCGAGCGGCTTGGCGACGTGGCCGGCGCCGAACAACAGGAGGTTCTCGGGCGGATCGAGCGTCTGCAGGAACACGGTGAGCCTCCCTCCGCAGCACATGCCGAGGTCGCGGGTGAGGTGGGTGGTGAGGAGCTTGGTGCCGCCGCGTGCGAGCAGCTCCCGGGCCGCGGCGAGCACGAGTTGCTCGACCGCTCCGCCCCCGATGGTGCCGACCAGCCGGCCATCCGACCCCAGCGCGAGGCGTGCGCCCGGGCGCTGCGGCACGGATCCCGAGCTGTCGACGACGGTGCACAGGACGACGCGCCGGCTGGGCTGCGCCGTTCCCGTCAACGCCGCCAGCAGGTCGGTGTCGTGGGTCATCGTTTCAGCGCTTCTTCTTCTTGCCCTTGCCGGCCTTCGCTCGCGAGCGCGGAGGCCGCGCCGGCGCGACCCGGTGGCCCGGGAGTCGCGGCCCCGCCATCAGGGTCACGAAGTTGCCGTCGGGGTCACGGCACACCGCCACGCGCGTCCCGCCGGAATCCTGCGGCTCGACGTCGAAGGGCACGCCGAGCGATTTCATGTGGCTCACCTGGGCCTCGAGGTCGTCCACGACGAAGTACAGCCCCGTGCGCGGAAGCGGCCCGCGCAGCCGGGCGTCCGATCCCTCGACCCCGAGCCGAACGTCGCCGAGGCGGAAGAACTGCTGGCCCCTCGTGTGGTCGGGGTCCCCGAGGCCGAGCTTCTCGCGGTAGAAGCGGACCAGCTCGTTGCGCTGGCTGGTGGAGTGGACGATGGCGCCGACGGCCGTGATCATGCTGCCTCCTCGGTGAGAGATGCGGGCGGCTAGTTGCCCCCCGCGAGCTGAATCAAGCGCTTCACGCGCCCCCCGGGCGGTATCACGACGGTCTCCCTGTGCACCAGCCCCGTGTCGGGGTTGGTGCAGACCAGGAGGTGGCGCCCCGGGCGCAGCGGCAAGTTGGGCAGAGGCGTCTGGCCGACGTCGCGGCCGTCGATGGTCACGCGCGACCACGGCTCCGTGTTCACGACCAGCGAGCCCATGGCGCCGGTCGACTCCTCGATCGCCGCGGCGTCGGCCGCGCGGGCGATCGGGGTCTTCTCGGCGGACGCGCGGTGGTGTCGAGCTGCAGCCTCGCGGCGCTTCTCCCGGCGGGAGGCTGCTTCCACTGCCCCAGCCGCCGCGGTCGGCAAGGAGGCCGGGTGTGCCGCGGGCGGAGGCGCGGCGACCTGAGGCGTCGGCAGTGCGACCTGAGGCCGGGGAGGCGGGGGCGGCAGAGGCTCCGGCGCGCTCGCCGCCGTCGTGACCGGCGTCGGAGCCGGCGCGGCCACGTCGGCCGGCGCAGGCGCCTCCGCCAGCTTCCAGGCGAGCAATCCCACGGCCCCGAGCGCGAGCGTGCCGGCAAACGCCCCACTTGCCCACAGCAGCCAGGCCGGGCGGCGCGGGGGTGGCAGGGGCGGGAGCTGCAGCGACCGGTCGCTAGAGGAGGCATCGGACGCCGCGGTGCCCACGGCCCCTCGTCCCACCGCGGGCTTCGATAGGTTGGAGGGCGTGAGCATCGCCCCGGCGCCCGTCTCGCCGGCGGCCGGCAGGAGCGGCTTCATCCAGTCGGCGACCTCGGCCGCCGTGGTGTGCGTGCCCTCCTGCAGGAATGCCTCGAGCTGCCGCGCCATCGCGCCCGCCGTCGCGGTGCGCTGCTCGCGTTCACGCGACAGCGCCTGGTCGACGGCGGCGCGCAGCGTGGCTGGTACCTCCGCCCGAAGCGCCGGGATGGGCGGCGGCTCCTCCTGGAGGATCGCACGGA
>DATJNL010000296.1:0-3941 GCA_035508175.1 Myxococcales bacterium | reverse complement strand
CAGCGCGGCTTCGGCGGCGCGGCCGGCGGCGCCCTTCCCGGCGGCGGCGAGGCGGTCCAGCATCTCGGTGGCGCCCGTCGCGGCGGCGAAGGCGGCGAGCGCGGCGCGCAGCCGCTGCATCCGCTTGCGCGCGGCGGGCTTCGCGATCTGCAGCGCGGCCGAGAGCGTGTCCGCCCGGTCCTGCGCCACGGCCACCACGCCCTCGAAGGTGGCGCGCTCGCCCGCCGCGAGGCTCTCGGCGGCGGTCCCGAGCCACTCGACCTGCTCCTTCACCGCCAGCGCCTCCTCCGCGTTCGCGAAGCGGGCCGGCGCGGCGGCGACGATGGCGGCCTCGAGCTTGACGGCGCCCACCCCGGGCTTGTCGGGCTCGTACACCACGTTCGGGTCGTCCGGCCGCAGCGCCGCCGCGTCGCGGAAGGCCTCGACGCCGGCCTTGCGCCCCGCCTGCTTCATGACCCGCTGCGCGAGGAAGTAGAGCGGCTCCGTCTCCCGCAGCAGGTCCTCCTCGCGGTAGCGGCCCAGGACCTCGAAGAAGGCGCCGCGGAACTCCTCCCAGTGCGCCGCGCGGTGCGGCCAGAGCTTCATCGCCACCTTGAAGCCGAGGGTGTCCAGCCGCTCCACCATCTCGCGCTCGGCGGCGGGCTCGCGGGCGGTGAAGCGGCGCGTCAGCGCCGCGTCGCGCGCGTCCAGCACGGCCCTCTCGGCGTCCGTGAGCGTCCGGTGGCCCATCGACGCACGGTAGAGGTTCGGCGCGGCCGAGTCGAGGCCCGGCGCGGGCGCGCGTGGGGCCGGCGTGGCGCCGAGGAAGGCAGGCGTCGCGCCGTCGGCAGCGGGCGTCGGCTCGTCGGCGGTCGGCGTCAGGCCGTCGGCGGTCGGCGTCAGCTCGTCGGTAGCCGGCGCCAGGCCGTCGGTGGCCGGCGTCGGCTCGACGGTGGCCGGCGTCGAGCTCTCGCCGGGCCTCCACGACCAGTCTCTCGCCGGCGTCGACCAGTTTCTGTTCGGCGTCGACCAGTCTCTGCTCGGCGTCGAGCCGTCGGCGGCCGCCGCGGGCGCCGCGGTCGCCGCTTCCCAAGCGCGGCGCCGCTGCTCTAGGCTCTCGCCCATGCCCCGCTGGCTCACCGCGCGCGTCCTGGCCGAGGCGGGCGTGCCGCACGCCTTCTCCACGGCCGAGGCGGGGGACATGAAGGACCCCGCGGCGCGCGCGGCCTGGCTCGCGGCGGTCGCGCCCGGCCTGCCGCTCGCGACCGCGAAGCAGGTGCACGGCGCGCGCGCGGTGTGGGGCGACGCCGCGGCCGCGCCGGAGGCCGACGCGCTGCTCGCGCGGCGCGGCCTCGCGGTGGGCGTCTTCACCGCCGACTGCGTGCCCATCCTGCTCGCCGATCCCGCGGCCGGCCTCGCCGCCGCGGTGCACGCGGGCTGGCGCGGGACGATCGCCGAGACCGCGGTGACCGCGGTGCGCGCGCTCGTCGAGGCCGGCGCGAGGGTCGCGGAGCTGCGCGCGGCGCTCGGGCCGCACATCCGGCCCTGCTGCTACGAGGTGAGCGAGGAGCTGGCGGCGCGCTTCGCGGCCCGCTTCGGCCGGGCGGTCGTGACGCGCACCCCCACGCCGCACCTCGACCTCGGCGCCGCCAACCGGGCGCTCCTCGCGGAGCTGGGGCTCGCCGCGGCGCACGTGGAGACGCTCGCGGCCTGCACGGCGTGCGCGCGGGCGCCCGCGTTCTTCTCGTACCGGCGCGAGAAGGAGCTCTCCGATCGGATGCTGCGGCCTCCTGCGTCGGCCTCCGCCCGTCGGCCGGCCGAGCCGGCCTCCTCCGGCCGCCAGCTGTCGATCATCGCGCCAGCCTGAGAGCGCGAGGCCCCCTCACCCGGCCTCTCCCCCGCCGGGGGAGAGGGGAGGGTCGTCGCGGGTTGCCGGTAGATGAACCCTCTCCCCTTCCGGGGGAGAGGGCAGGGTGAGGGGGCGACGGACGCCAACTCCTTCGCGGGCTCCGAGACGCGGCGCTGGCCGGCTCACCCCGCGAGCGCGAGCGCCACCGTCCCCCGCCACGCCAGCGGGAGCCTGCGCAGGGGCCGCGGCGTCACCGCGACGGCCGCGCTCACCGCCGCCGAGAACGCCGCGAAGCGCGCGCGCGTCAGGGGGTCCCACGCGAGGCCGAACTCCTCGCGCAGGCGCGGCGGCAGCGTGCCCGCGGCGAGCAGCGTGAAGAGCCGCCCGAGCCCCGGCACGCCCGCGCCGGCGAGGAACACCGTCGCGAGCTCGCGCCCGGCCGCCGACACCGCCAGCTCGCGCCCCTCGAGCCAGCCGTCCATCCAGTCCCAGAAGCCGCGGTGGTGCGCCGGCAGGTCGTTCGACCTCAGGCCGAAGAGCGCGGAGAGCCGGAGCTGCTCCGCGTACCAGCGCTCGCGGTCGCCCGGCGCGAGCGGCGCCACCCAGCGCTCGTAGGCCCACAGGCCGCTGTCCACGAGCGTGGCCCACACCCAGGCGAGCAGGCGCGGGTCGTTCGCGGCGTACGGCGCGCCGGCCGCGTGGACGCCCGCCGCCGCGGGGAGCTTCCCGGTGACGCGCGCGTGGCCCGCGTGCACCCGCCGCGCGATGGCGAAGGCCTCCTCGGCGGGCGCGAACATCATGCGGTAGACCGCGCCGAAGGTCCGCCGCGCGCGCCCCAGCAGGTCCTCGCGGAAGCGGCTGTGGTCGGCGACGCCCTGCGCCACCAGCGGGTGCGCGAACTGCATCAGCAGGGCGCGCGGGCCGGCCAGGTGCAACACCAGCTCGCTCCCCACCATCCAGGCGATCGAGCCGGGTTCCGCCAGGCTGCGCGCCGGGTCCGTGACCGTCCCCGCCAGCTCGGCGAGCCGCCCCTCGAGCCGCGCCTGGGACACCTCGTCGGCCACGATGCGCCGAAAGGTAGCACCGGAACCTCTCTCCAGCGAGGGCGCCGAGAAGGGTGCAGCTGCGAGGCGCGACCGAGCGAGGACCGGTGACAGGTCGAGGAGCCAGAGGCGGTCTGGCGACGAGATCTGTCGGGTACGATGGTACGCCGAGGACCGGAGCGACCGAGTAACGACGCAGATGCGCCCTTATCGGCGGCCGAAGCGCTAGATTTGGGAGGCCAGCTCGGGCACCACGTCGCGCGCCACCACCGGCAGGCCCGCCTGGATCCAGGCGTCGAAGCCCCCCGCGAGCGCGTACGCCTCCTGCCCGAACTCCCTGAGCTTGAGCGCCACCCGGGCGCTCGTGCCCTCGTCCAGTCAGGTACAGTAGGCGACCACCACGGGGTCGTCGGGCATGGCCGGCAGCCGCTCCAGCCGGTCCGGGGGCGCCCGCAGGGAGCCGGGGATCTGCAGGGCAGCCCGCTGCCAGTCCTCCTCGGAGCGGGCGTCCAGGAAGATGACCTCCTGCCCCCCCGCCAGGCGCGTGGCCACCTGCCTCACGGTGATGCGCGGAATCTCCATGCCCTCAAAGCTGCTCACGGACCCTGCCCGCCGCGAAGGGTCCAACTGCGAGGCGCCGTCCGAGGAACGCACGCCGGGCGCGAGCGACCGAGCCGCCCGGCCGCCCAGCCCCGTCCCGCGGTCGGGCACCGGCCGGTTTCTTGACTCCTTTCTCCACAGGCCCCTATTCTCAAGGGGCACCGGTATGCGAAAGCCCCCGTACTCTCCGCTGGTTGCGCGCAGGGCGCTGTGCTTCCCCGCGGCCGTCCTGCTGGGCGGGGCGGGCTGCGCGACCACCGCGGGGTCGGCCGCCGACATCGCCGCGCTCAAGGAAGAGGTCTCGACGCTGCGCCGCGAGCGCCGCATGGACGAGAAGCGCATCGAGGCGCTGGAGAACCAGTTCGACGCGCAGCAGGCGCAGCTCTCGAAGCTGCGCCACGGCGACCTCTCCGACGACGAGGTTGTGCCCCCGCTGGCGGTGATCCACCTGGGCCGCCGCAGCCGGCCCA
>DATJNL010000295.1:0-7573 GCA_035508175.1 Myxococcales bacterium | reverse complement strand
CAGCCCCACGCGATCCGTCACCACGTCGGCGATCTGGTAGCGCCCGGCCAGATCGAGCTGCACTTGCTTCTCCGCGAGGTTGCCCGCCACCGGTTGCAGCGTTGCAGCGGAGCCCGGAGGCAGCCCGCCGTCCACGAAGCTGAAGCTGACCAGCAGGCTGGACTGAGGATCCACGGGATCCGAAGAGCAACCCGCGTCGACGATCCCGGTCAAGACGACGGTGTCCAGGGGAGCGGGTACCCAGCCGTTGCCCAGCAAGCCTCCGTCGGTCGTGATCGCCGCACCAGCGAGCGGCGTGTCGTCTGCGACACCCTCGCAGGCAACCGGCGGGCTCCGCGGCGTCACGGTCGACAGGAGCTGAACCTGGGGCGGCGAGCCGGGCGGGAAGTGAGGGTCGTCGCTTTCGATGATCAGGTTGCCGTTCGCTGGCCCGACGGCACGAGGGAAAAGCGCGACGTAGTACACGAGATTATGACCGCCCGGGAGAACCGCTGGCACCGAGGGGATCGGGCTGACGAGCTGGTACCCGGCGTCGAGGCCAGCCCCGTCGATGGAAACCGACGTGATCGTGACCGGCACGCCACCGTCGACCGCGCCGACCTCGATCAGGGCCGGCTGCGAGGTATTGCCGCGGCCCAGCGGGACGTCCCCGAACTGGATCGCGAGCGGCCCCTGCCCCAGGCAGACTCCCCCAGGACTTGGACTGCTGATCCAGCACACGCTCACGCTGGGCGCGGCGGCCAACCCGTCCAGCGGGACGACCTCCTGACCGTGCACGGGGTCATTGCTCGTCACCGTCAGCGTCGCATTCTCGGGGATGAGTCCTTGCGGAACCGGGGGCGTGGCGACCGGGCTGAAGGTCACGGCGATCGCGGCGCTCTGGTTGTCCTCCAGGCTCAGTGGCAAGGGGCTTCCGCCGTCCGCGGGGGCAACCGAATAGAACGCTTGCGCTGAACCTCCGATCTGCAAGGCGGAGACGGACAGGGGCGTCGACGACAACGAGACGATGGTGAACGTCTGGGTGCTCGAGCTCCCGAACGCCGTGCCCGGAAAGGCGAGCGACGAGAGCGGGGCGCCCGAGCTGTCCAGGAGCTCGATGGCCGGGGGAACGGATTCGAGCTTGGACTTGCAGCTCGCCGCGCTCGCGCTCGCCAGAACCAGAGACAGCGCGGCATGTTTGCGACCGGGCCTCACGGCGACCCGCAGGGTAGGCAGGAGCGCCCTCGCGTGTCAAAAGCGGATGAAGGCGCTCGGGCGGCGTTTCCATGGTTGCCGGAACTCCCAAAGGAGCGCACATTCCTGGGCGCTCGTGACCCCTTCCAGTTGCCTCGCCGCTTCCGCGATCCTCGCACTCGCCGCCGGCAGCCCGCCGGCAGGTCCCTCCTGCCGAGCCGACGGTTGGTGCTGGGTCAATCCCACGCCGCAGGGCAACGGTTTGCTGGACCTGTATGCTTCGGCGCCAGACCAGGCGTGGGCCGTGGGGGAACGCGGAACGTTGATCCAGTGGGATGGCCAGCGCTGGACGCTCGCGGAGAGCGGCGTTCCCGAGCGGCTGCGCGCGATCGACGGCCGCGGGCCACAGGACGTCTGGGCCGTGGGCGACGATGGGGCGGCCATTCACTTCGACGGCAGGAGCTGGACGTCGCACCCGCTACCGGAGCGCCGCGTGCTGCGCGACGTCTGGGTCTCCCCGTCCGGCGTCGCCTGGACCGTGGGGCCGGACCTCGTCGGACGGTGGGACGGCCAAGCCTGGCGCCTCGAAGCACGGCCGGACAGTCCGCTCGAGACGGTCTGGGGGACGAGCGACCACGACGTGTGGGTCGGGGGCGGAAAGACTCTGTGCCGATGGAATGGCACGGATTGGTCGACCATTCCCTGGCCCTCCCCGCTCGCCAGCAAGGACGTGATCCAGCCCGACCCCTCGCGAATTCGGGGTGTCGCGGGCGACCAGATCGCCGTCACCTTCGTCCCCGAAGGGATCGAGAGTCCCCAGGAGTTGACGGCCTTCACCTGGAGCGGCGAGGCCTGGCAAAGGCTGCCTGCCAGCTTCTCCGCCCCCGGAGGGATCTGGGCGCTCAGCGACCTGTGGGTCCCGCAGCGCGACGACGTCTGGCTGCGCGTGGCCTTCAGCCGCGCCCCCGTGCCGCCGTACCACCTGCGGCGCGTGAACGGCCGCTGGACGGTGCTCACCGAGAACACGGAGGGGCTCGACGGCCTCGACATGTCCCGACTGGCCGGCGCACGCGATGACGATGGTTGGGCCGTCGGCGAGTGCGGCGGCCTGGCGCACTGGAATGGCCAGCGCTGGCAGATGGCCTCGGTCAACCCGGCGGTGGTCGCCAGCACGATGCCGGATCCCAAGCCGGTCCACGCACTCAGCCTCGGCCGAGCCCGCCTGTCGCCTCGGCTGGACGAGCTGTGGCTCGAGGGTCGCTGGCCTCCCGGCGACGAGGAGGTCGTCCCGCACTGGGTTCGGGTCGATCTCGAGAAGCGGAGCGTCGAGGCGGCCCGGGCCCCGCGCGGCGTCCGGTCGCTGCGGGGGACGCATCGGCGCCTCTTCAAGAACCGAGCCGGCGACAGCTGGGCGCTTCGCGACATCGGCCAGGAGCCTGGTGCGGCCACGGTCGTCGTCCACGCCATCCACGGGAACGCTCAACCGCCGGTCGCCTTTCCGCACCTCGGCGGGGCGTTCGTGGACGGCCGTGGCGACTTCTGGGGATGGGGCGACTGTGGAACCGTGATCACCCAGCGCGGCGGGAGCGGACGCGCGTCGCCCTCGCCTTCTTCCCTCGCCCCGCAGCCTTGACCTTGGGCGGCAACGCGAGCGCCGCCTCGAACGCCCTCGCGATCCAGCGGCGCAATTCCTCGGAATCGTCCATGAACGCCTCCGGGAGCATCACCTTGTCGCTGCGCCTCCCGTCGCCCATCGGGTCGAAAGGCGCCGCGCCCTCGAGCGCCAGCGCTTCGGCGCGTTCGGATTCCGGCAGCCAGATCATCGTCGAGCGGCCGAACAGGCCAGCGAAGACGTTCCCCCTGACCCGGGCGGCAATGCCGCCGAACATCTTCAGCGTCTCCACCCGCGGATCGTCGGGAAGCGCGGCGAGAAACAGTGGATGGTGCTCGGGAGGAATCTTGGTCCACGCCATCGGTGCCTCCAAGGCTGGCTCATGTTACGCTCCGTCCATGCCCAAGGCCACCTGGCGTGGAGTCGTGATCGCGGAGGCGCCTGCGGATCAGTGCGTCACCGTGGAAGGCAACTGCTACTTTCCCGAGGACCGCGTGCAGCGAAACCTGCTGTCACCGAGCCAGACGCACACGACATGTCCGTGGAAGGGCATCGCGAGCTACTACGACGTCCGCGTCGGCTCGGAGGTCAATCCCGACGCGGCCTGGTACTACCCCGACCCTTCCGAAGCCGCCAAGCAGATCCGGGGGCGGATCGCGTTCTGGAAGGGCGTGAAGGTCGAGCCCTGACGGTTACCCGCTCCAGCAACCCGGTCTCGGATCCCTGGCAAGGCCCCTATGGCGGCGTTCCAGCGTTGGACCGGGTGACGGTCGCGCAAATGCGACCGGCCGTCGAAGACGCGATGGCCGCCCAGCTCGCGGCGCTGGACGCGATCGCCCGGGACCCGGACCCGCCAAGTCTCGAGAACACGCTCGAAGCGATCGAGGGCTCCGGGCGCGCCTTGGATCGCGCCACGACCATCTACGGGATCTGGTCGTCTGCGCTCAGCACGCCAGCCTTCCAGGCCGTGGAGCGCGAGCTCGCGCCCCGGCTCGCCGCTCACCAGGACCGAATCATCCAGAACCAGCCTCTCTTCGCGCGCATCGCCCACGTCTACCAAGCGAGGGCCGGCTTGGCCCCCGAGCCGCGGCGCCTCGCCTGGTACTACTTCACCAACTTCGTGCGTGCGGGCGCCAAGCTTTCGTGGGCCGGGAAGGAACGTGTCGCCGCGATCAACGAGACGCTCGCGGCGCTGTACACCGAGTTCACACAGCACGTCCTCGCGGACGAGGACGCATTCACCCTGATCGAGCACGAGGACGATCTCGCGGGTCTCTCGGCTTCCCTTCGGACCGCGGCCGCGGAGACCGCCGCCGCCCACGGACGACCGGGCCGGTGGGCCATCCTGAACACCCGATCGTGCGTGGAGCCGTTCCTCTCCAGCGCCGACCGGCGCCAGCTGCGCCAGAAGGTCTGGCGCGCTTTCGTCACCCGGGGCGATCACGGCGACGCCAACGACAACAAGGCCGTCATCACCCAGATCCTGAAGCTCCGCGCCGAGCGAGCAAAGCTGCTCGGCTACCCGACGCACGCCCACTGGCGGCTCGAGGACTCGATGGCGAGGACGCCCGAGCGCGCGATGGCCCTCCTGTCGGATGTCTGGCCCGCGGCGGTCGCGCGCGCCCGCGAAGAGGTGGCGGAGATGCAGGCCCTGGCCGACCAGGAGGGCGCAGGCCATCGGATCGAGGCCTGGGACTACCGCTACTACGCGGAGAAGGTCCGTCGCGCCCGCTACGCCTTCGACCAGGAAGAGCTCACGCCGTACCTCCAGCTCGAGAAGATCCGCGAGGCGATGTTCTGGGTGGCCGAGCGACTCTTCGATCTGCGCTTCCGCCCCGTCGCCGACGTACCCGTCTACCACCCCGACGTGCGCGTGTGGGCGGTGGCGGACGGCGCAGGCAGGCACGTCGGCCTCTGGTACTTCGACCCCTGGGCACGCGCGGGCAAGCATTCCGGCGCCTGGATGAATGCCTATCGCAACCAGGAGCGGTTCGACGGCGAGGTGACGACTCTCGTCTCCAACAACGCCAACTTTCTCAAGGCCCGGCCTGGCGAGCCCGTCCTCGTGAGCTGGGACGACGCGACGACGCTGTTCCACGAGTTCGGCCACGCCCTTCACGGCCTGAGCTCGGCCGTCGCCTACCCTTCCCTTTCCGGCACCAACGTGCCGCGCGACTACGTCGAGTTCCCCTCCCAGCTGCTCGAGCGCTGGCTCGCGACCCCCGAGGTGCTCGACCGGTTCGCCAGGCACGTCGAGACCGGTCGAGCTCTACCGCTGGAGCTCGTGGAGAAGGTTCACCGCGCCCAGCGTTTCAACCAGGGCTTCAAGACCGTCGAGTACCTCGCCGCGGCGTTCATCGACATGAAGGCCCACCTCGCGGGCGAGCAGCCCGTCGAGCCCGCCGCCTTCGAGCGGGACACGCTGGAGGAGCTGGGCATGCCCCCTGAGATCTCGATGCGCCACCGGATGCCCCACTTCAGCCACGTCTTCGCGGGCGACGGGTATTCGGCCGGCTATTACAGCTACCTGTGGGCCGACACGCTGAGCGCAGATGCCTACGAGGCCTTCACGGAGGCGAGCGGGCCCTATGACCTTGCCGTGGCCCGACGCCTGCGGGAGTACGTCTTTTCAGTCGGGAACACCGTCGACCCCGCCGAGGGGTATCGGGCCTTTCGCGGCCGCGACGCCGGCATCGAAGCTCTCATGCGTCAACGCGGATTCCCGAATCCCGGGTCTGGTTGAAGGACAACGCTGCCCGCGGGTCAGGCGGCGGGCACGCTCGAGTCGACCTCTTCCTCCAGCTCCCTGGGCGCCGAGCTCTCGTCTTCCTCCACCGTGAAGCGGAGCAGGCCCATGGTCCGGCGGTCCTCACTCTGGATCTCCACCCGCCAGCGGCCCACGGGCGGATGAGTCAAGTAGCCGTCGGTCGCGAAGCCCCGCGCCGTTCCCCGGGCGGCACGGGTGACGCTCAGGGGCAACCGGTAGAACTCGGTCCAGCCCTGATCGGGCTGATCGTGGAACCACACCATGTCGATTCGATCGTGAAAGCGCGAGGGGGCCGCGATTCGCGCGAAGCAGTAGACGCGATCGCCGGCCCGCTCGAGGAACTCGGGGCGAATCTTCTGCCAGAACGGCGACAGGCCCTTCAGCCGGCTGAGGTGCCAGCCGTCCGCCTCGCGCTTCACCCCGTGGTAGATCCCCATCTCCTCGACTGCCAGCGGCACCGGCGGCGTGACCCGCAGCGCATAGAGCAACAGGAAGGCGAGCTGGACCCCGCCCGCCGGCGCGGCGGCCGTCTTGATCGCGTGGCGGAGGCTTCCGCTCCAGCGAAGGAGCGCGCGGACATGCACCCCGACCGGCACGAGCGCCACCAGGATCGCCGCGTAGAACATCCAGGGCCGCAGGTGTCCCAGCAGCACCGGGAAGAGGTACGCCAGGTAGGACGTCAGGCACACGCTGTACAGCGCGTACGACACCACCGGCCCGAGCGCGCGGAAGCGGGGCAGCTCGTTGATGGCGAGGAGGGCTGCGATCACGGCGAGGAAGCCGATGGCGGTGACACCCGAGGCGCTCCGAAAATAGAAGATCGTATAGGCGTTCAGCAGCGTGCCGAGCATGAAGTGGATCAGCTCTTCGGCGTACTTCCACGGCTTGCGAAGCACCCGCGGGGGCTGCCAGCCGGTCAGCTCGGAGCGCTGGGTCCAGGCGATCAGCGCTCCGCTGAACACCAGGTATGCGCCCTGCTGGATGAGCAGCTTGGGCTCGTCGATGCGCTTCATGACCCGCGCGTCGAAGAGGAAGCCGAGCGCGAAGAAGACGGCGCCTTGGTACGGAGCGATGCGGGTGCGCCAGGCGCGGAAGCGGGTGACGAAGGCGTTCGCAGGCACGGCCTGCTCAGCCTAGCTCTTTTTGGGATGTCCAAGTCTGCCGAAAGCGCAGCCCAGGCTTGCGACACGCCTGGCCTCTGCTAACGTCCAGGTGGGGAGGTGCTCCCTTGCCTGCCACCCGCTTTGTCTGGAGCGTCATCGTCGCCGCGTTGCTGCTGGCGGGAGGCGCTTGTTCGACTACCCCGACCGCGCCCGATGCCGGTGAAAGTCAGACCTCGAGCACGGGGTCCGGAACCTCTGGTGCCGGCACCGGCCCCGGTTCGACGGGAAGCGCGACTGGTACCACGTCGTCCGCGAGCGGCTCAGGAACCGCTGGCAGCGGGACCAGCGGAGCCGCGGGCCCCACCGGCAGCAGCGGAACCAGCGGCGGCTCCAGCCACGCCAGCTCGACGGGCGGCGGAACCACGGGAGGGACCACCGGCCCGAGCTGCGCTGGGCCCGGCGAGGGCTGCGCGCCCCTGGGCTGCTGCGCGGGCCTTTCCTGCGATGCCCAGACGGATCTGTGCGCGCTGCCCTGCGGCGTCTCCGACGACGGTGGCCCCTGCGTGTCGCTGGCGGATTGCCTGCCGCCCCTCGTCTGCGACACGGCCGGCGATGCCGGATTCTGCGAGCCGCCCGGCCCCGCACCCACCCTTGCCTGCGCCGGCAACGGGGACAACTGCGGCGGCTCACTTCCGATCTGCTGCGGGGGCCCCTGCGTGGGCATCAACTGCGTTCCCCGCTCGACCTGCGGTCTCCAGGGCGCGGCCTGCTCCCGCGATTCGGATTGCTGCCTGGGTCTCGCCTGCGCCCAAGGAGACGCAGGGGCCGGTAGCTGCACCCCTTCTTGCGGAGGCGACCTCGCGCCGTGCCAGAGCAACGCCGACTGCTGCCGCGCGAAGGGGTTCTCGTGCCTCGGCA
>DATJNL010000294.1:0-20175 GCA_035508175.1 Myxococcales bacterium | reverse complement strand
GCGCCGCCGTAACAGCTGCCCAGGCTGACGCAGCCGCCGCTCGAGCCGGCGCCGGTCGAGCTGCTTGAAGCGCCGGTCGACCCGGTGGCCGAGGTGACATGGCCATTGCCGCACGCGGCGAGACAGAACGTGGCAACGAGGGCTGCTCTGGGAACGGTCATCGCCACGCTTCAGGAAGGAATATCCCAAGGGGAGGGAGGCGTCCAACGCGCGTCTCAATCTGCCCTTCGAAGCCGTTCGCGGGCGGTCGGCGCTCGAGGGCATGGCCTCGAAGCTCGCGCTAGCCGCCCCGGGGTCCGGGCCGGCGCGACGGCTGCGTGCAGGTCGAGCTCTCGAAAGGTGGTCTTGCGCGAGAGCAGGTCCGGCGCGGCCTTCCCGTCCACCTCGAGGTACGGGTACACGAAGAAGTTGAGCGGCGCGCCCGCCATGCCGGGGAAGACCAGGTCGCGGCCCATCGAGAGCGCGAAGCGGTCGGCGTCGTGGTGGCCGAAGAAGTACGCGCGGCGCTCCGGATGTTTCCAGGCCTCGCTCGCGTCCACCGGCACCCAGCCGGCGCCCGACAGGTAGAAGTCCGCCCAGCAGTGGTAGCCCGGCAGGTCGCCCCCGGTCGTCTCGGGCACCGCGTAGCCTATCTGGAAGCGGGCCGGTATCCCGCTCGCCCTCAGCAGGCCGATGAGCAACGAGTGGAAGTCCGTGCAGTTGCCGCGGTGCTCGTCGCAGGCCCAGCGGAGGTCGCCCTCGCCCCAGCCCTTGCCGCTCTTGTCGTAGCGCATGTGGGCCAGCACGTAGTCGTAGATGGCCCGCGCCCGCGCGAGCGGCGTGGCGGCGCCCGCCGTCAGCTCGTGGGCCAGCGCGCGCAGCCGATCGTCGACGGGGACGCGCCGGTCGCTCCGCAGCGCATCGGCGTAGCCGTCGGGGGCGTTCTCGCCGTCCGCGAGCGACACGTCGGCCGCCCGCTCGCGGCGCCGGATCTCGTAGCTCACCGCGACGTGGGCGCCTCCCAGCGGGACCTGCACCAGCGCGGCTTCGTTGCCGTGCGCGGAGTCGTGGACGATCTCGAACGGCGCCCCTTCGATGGACAGCGCCGTGACTTGCTGCCAGGGGTCGTCCTGCGGCAACGGGAGGAACAGCTTGCCCTGGGGCGTACCGGCCGGCAGCGCTCGGACGTCGTAGCGCTGGGCGACGGCGAAGTGACGGATGGGAGCGGGCGCGAGGAGCGCCAGAGAAAGGAAGGAGGCGAGCATGCGGAGCAGTGTGCCGCCGCGCCTGGGGCGAGGCAAGGGCGATGAAAGGCGTGAAGGCCGCTCCGGATTGGGATAGACCACGCTCATGACCGATCCCGAAGGCGCGAAGCGGCTGACACAGTTCAGCCACTGCGCGGGTTGAGCCGCCAAGATCCGTCCGGCGGACTTGGCGCAGGTCCTGCGCCAGCTGAAGACGACGCGGCACCCGAGGGCGCTCGTGGGCTTCGCCACCAGCGACGACGCCGCGGTGTACCGTCTCACCGCCGGGCTCGCCGTCGTGGAGACCGTCGATTTCTTTCCGCCGGTCGTCGACGACCCCTTCACCTTCGGCCAGATCGCGGCGGCCAACGCGCTCTCCGACATCTGGGCGATGGGCGCGAAGCCGCTGTTCGCGCTCAACCTCGTGGGCTTTCCGGTGAAGCAGCTCCCGCTCGCGACGCTCTCGCGCATCCTGGCCGGCGGGCAGAGCAAGGCCGAGGAGGCCGGCATCCCCATCCTGGGCGGCCACTCGATCGACGATCCCGAACCGAAGTACGGCCTGTGCGTCACCGGCGTCGTCCACCCGCGGCGCATCCTCCGCAACTCGGGCGCGAAGCCTGGCGATGCGCTGCTGCTCACCAAGCCGCTCGGCTCGGGCATCGCCTCGACCGCGCTCAAGCAAGGGCAGGCGTCGGCGGCGCTCACCGCTCGCGCCGTGGCCGTGATGGCCGAGCTCAACCAGCGGGCGGGGGAGGTCTTCGCCTCGCGCCGCTTTCGCGTCCATGCGCTCACCGACGTGACCGGCTTCGGCCTGCTCGGGCACCTCGTCGAGATGATGGCGGGCGCGCGGCTGAGGGCGCGGCTTCTCGTCGACCGCGTCCCGATCCTCGACGGGATCCGCGAGCTGGCCGAGCGGGGCGTGGTGCCCGGTGGCAGTCACGCGAACCTGGAGCACTTCTCGAAGGAGATCGCGTTCCCCGATTCACTCGGGCAACCGATGCGGCACGTGCTCGCCGATGCGCAGACCAACGGCGGCCTGCTGGCGAGCGTCGCGAAGGTGGACCTCGCCAAGGCCGTGGCCGCGCTCGCGCGACGAGGCGTGCGAGCTGCCCACATCGGCGACGTCGTGAAGGGCCGGCCGGGCGTCGACGTGCTGGCGTGAACCTACGGGTGGCTCGACACGTCGCCCGCGCTCACCGGACCCGCGGCCGGCGCTTCGTCGAGCGCGCCGGTGACGGCGAGCGGCGCGAGGCAGGTGTCCCGTTCGATCTCGACGAGCCCCGAGGTGGGCCGCAGCGGTCGTCCGATCCTCGCGCACCAGCGCTGGACCGCGTCCCAGCTCCAGAATGAAAGGGACAGGCTGCTGGCCCCGGAGCTCGAGGTCGGGCAGACCTCGAGCTCGACCTGGCTGGTGGGCCGGAGCGGCGCCGGCAGCGGCACCAGCACCGCGTTCCAGCGTCCTCGCGTGAAGGGGGCGTCGCCCGCGAAGACGCGCGCGCCGTCGACGCGGAGGGTGAGGCGGGGGCCGCCGCCGAGGAGCGCCAGCTGCGCGCCCTGGAACGCGCCGATGTCTTCGGGCGGCACCGCGAGCTGCGTGCAGCCCAGGGCGTCGCGGGGTCCGCCGCGCAGATCGAAGACGGCGGAGCCGGGGCGCAGCGCGAAGCGGCCCGTCGGGCGGCCGCCGCTCAGCGTGTCGAGTCGCGCCACCAGCGGCAGCGGATCGTCCACGAGCGCATAGAGGGAATGCTTCGGCCCTGCGGGCACCGGGCCGGGAGGGGGGTTGAAGCGGACGAAGCGCGGATCGCGGTCGAGCAGCGCGACGGCCTCGGGATAGCCGCAGAGGACGTAGTTCGCGCCGAACGTCCGGCCCACCAGCGCCGCGGGGTCCGCCACGTCGCCGTCCTCGAGGCGGGCACGGGCGGCCGCGAGGGCCGGCGCCGCGCGGGCCAGCAGCGTGGAATCGAGCGCGTCGACGAACCGGACGTCGGGCCGGAGGTCCAGGAGCACCGATCCCTCGTCGAACGAGCAGTTCAGGACTTTCTTGCCGGCGGCGTCCGGCGGGAGCCGGGCCACCGCCGGTGCCACGGCCAGCGCGTACCGCTCGCTCGCCGAGAGGTCGCGGGCGCCGCGGAACGTGGGTACGTTGAGGGCGAGCGCGAGGCAGGCGCTCGCCGCCGCCAGCAGGGGGCGATCGCCGAAGCAGGCCGCGGCGGCCACCGCGGCCAGCGGGACCGCGTATTCCGCAGCCCGCGGCGAGAGGCACGCGAGGCCCCAGAAGACTCCCGCCGCCGCGGTCCACAGGGCAGTGCGGCGGCGGCGCAGGAGATCGGCGATCGGCGACCACCAGGGACTGAGCGCGGCGGCGAGCAGCAGCACGATGGGGCCGGCGAACCGGAGGAGGAGCTCCTTCGTGGAGACCGGCAGCACGGCGAGGCCGCTCCCGCTGCCCGCCTTCGCACCCAGCCCGATGCTGGCCTGGATCCAGGTCATCGCGAGGTTGCGCGGGAAGTCCGGATGGACCACGGCGCCGAGCCCGAGGCCGCCCACCGCGGCTGCGGCCGCGACCAGCGCGGGGCGCTCCTTGCGGTAGGCGAGGGCGAACAGGCCGATGGCCGCGGCGGGGACGTAGAGGGCGTGGTAGGCGAGGGCGAACGCGGCGCCGAGCGCGCCGGCGGCCCACGCCCGCCGGCCCGACAGGGCCACGCAGAGCCAGAGGAAGAGCCCGATCGCGAGGACCTGGGGTCGTAGCATCTGGATCCGGAAGAGGAACGTCTCGTTGGCCAGCGCACCGCCGAGGGTGAAGAGGGCGGCGACGAGCGGCGGCGCGGCCGTGCGACAGAGCGCGTAGAGGCCGAGCGCCGCGACGAGCGAGAGCAGCCAGAGGGCTCGATCCACACCCGCCACGCCTCCGAGCCGGTAGCCCCAGCCGGTGATCAGGTGGAACAGGTACTCCTTGTCGACGTAGTGGGTGGCCCAGCCCAGATCCTCGGCCTGCGGCAGCGCCCGCAGGTGACCGGTCCACGGCACCGCGCGGCTGACCGCGAGGTGGTAGTGGCGATCGCTGTCGAGCGCCGTCGAGGGGCCCAGCCACGCGCGGCCCGCGAGGAGCGCCAGGGCAATGGCCGCCGCGGCGAGCGCGTCGCCGAGCCGGCTGCGCCAAGGTCCCATGCGCGCACTCTAGCCCGAAGGCGCGTCGGCGGGTGCGCCGCGAGCGTCGCGCGGGGGCGCGGGGCTCTACGCGCCCTGGATCAACGCCAGGATGTTGCCCTCGGTGTCCTTGAACCACGCGGCCTTCCCGCCGGCGTGGCTCACGATCCCGTTCTTCATCCCGGGCATGTCGTATTCCTCGAACACGATCCCCTTGGACCTGAGCTCCGCGACCTCGCGCTCGAGGTCTTTCACGTGCCAGTAGGCCTGGCTGGCCTGGTTGGTGCCCGCGTGGGGCGTGGGGTACAGGAAAGCGCGGGTGCCGGAGGCGCAGTCGTATTCGATGCCGCCGGGGTTTTCTCTCTTCGGCTTGAAGCCGAGCGTCCCCTCGTAGAACTTCCTCGCGCGAGCCAGATCCTTGGCCGGGATGTATGCGTACAACGGATGTTCCTGCAGCATGGCGCCTCCTCCGTGACGGGGGCCGCCGCTCCGGCGCAGGGGCCCAGTTCGCGATGCGCACCATAGGCACGATACCTCGAGCGCGCCAAGCGCGGCCGAGGTACGCCTTCGCCGCCTCAGGGTCGGGGTTGCGGGGCAGCAAGCGGCGCGATCTGGATCTGCTTCGCGAGGTCATGGGCGGTCGCGAGATCGCCGTCTCCTTCCACGAGCACGCGTCCGAGGGCCAAGAGCGAATTGCTCGGAGAGACGATCTTCGTCATCCCCTCGGGGACCGTCCCGTTCCACCGCGGACCGACGATGGCGTAGTCGCCGGCTCGGGTCCCGGTGGTGCGCCGGCCCACGATGGCGACCACGTCGAGCCAGGGGTCGAAGAGCTCCAGGCTGTAGTAGCGGCCCGCCATGTCCGGCACGTGCAGGACCTGGGGCCCCTCGGCGAGATCGAGCGCGCCCCCCACGTAGAGCGTGTCGCGGTTCCCGGTCAGGATGAGGGCGGATTTGGAGAGGGACGGCGAGGCGAGGGTGGGAATCGCGTAGAACGTGTTGACCGGGATCCCGCCTTTCTTGAACCCGAGGCCCCGCACCACGCCTCTCCTGACCCCGCGGTAGAAGAGCTGGGGCTGGAAGTAGATCAAGGGAAAGATTCCGCCCAGCCAGGCCACGAGCGCCACGGCCGCGAAGACCAGGAAGTGGTGATGCGCGCCCGAGGTCATCGCACCTGCACCACCGGTGGCACGTGGTACGCCCCGTCGAGGATGGCCCTCGCCGGTTGGTAGACGCGCAGCCACAGCATGAAGGCGCCGGCCGGAACGGGCAGCCAGTTGGCCTCGTGCGCGCCCGGCGCCGTGGACTGGAGATACACGTCGACGGAGCCGTCGGCGTTCGGCACGAGACCCGACCGGCCGCCCACGCTGTAGCGGTGGATCGGATTCTCCACCATGCGGCGCCCGGAATCGCCCACGGTCAGCGACCACGACGCGTCGTTGGGCGGGAGCCCGCCGGGCGGGAAGTGCAGCACGTAGTCGTGCCGCCCGTTCAGCCCGTGGCCCGCACCGTCGACGAACGCCTGCCAGTAGACCTGCTCTTCCGGCACGTTGAGGGCACCGACGTCCGTGGCGCAGGCCGCGCGCCGCAGCAGGCCCAGGTCCTTGCGGGACGCGCCGCAAGCCAGCGTCGTGCTCCAGCCGTTGACGGTGGTCTGCAGGGAGCGGACCTCGGCGTGGATGACGAGGCTTGCCGTGAGGTAGGCCAGCAGCCCGCCCACGGGGACTCCCTGGATGAAGTCCGTGACGAGGGTGCGGTGGAGCGGATGTCCCAGCACGTGCCTCGCCACGAAGCCGATGACGAGCGCGAGCACCAGGCTGGCGACAATCCAGGCCAGCACCTGTCGCAGCGTGGTCGACGTGAGCATGGACGAAGAACTGTACCAGACCTCGGCCCCCCCGGGCGGACTGCGTCTCGGGCTCGGGAGATCGGCCCGCCGCATCGAGCCGGCGCAGGTTCACGCCCGGTGGTTTCGCCGCACGCGGAAGCGGAGCCGTCCGCGGACGCGCGCCGCGAGGTCGTGCAGCCAGCCCGGCTCCCGGTCCTCCTCCTCGTGCCGGCGCTGGCGCCAGGCGTCGATCGCGCGCGCCCGGTCCAGGCAGCCGATGGGACGTCCGCCGTCCTCCACGACGGGGAGCCAGCTCCGCTGGTGGCGCAGCATCCGGAAGACCACGTCCTCGAGCTCCTCGGAGGGACGGGCGACGACGGGCGTGGTACCCGCCGCGGCGACCCCTGCAGTCCGGCCGTCCGGGGCCAGCAGGGCGGCGCGATCGAGAACGCCCAGCAGCCTTCCGTGGCCATCGACCACCGGCCAGCCGTCGCGGAATGGGAACGCGGGATCCTCGCCCGAGAGGGTCCTCGCGAGGCCTGCGAGTGGCTGCTCTGCCCCGACGATGGGTACGGCAGTGTCGGTGAACTCTGCGACCAGGGCTCGCTCGAAGGGGGAGGAGGCGTAATCGCGCGCCACGTGGTGGCCGCGACGCACGACTTTCTCCGTCATGAGCGAGTGCTTCTGCACCAGCACCGACACCAGGCCGGCCGAGGCGCCGGCCGCGACCAGCTCCGGCAGGCAATGCGCGTTGGCAGTGACCTCGACCATGAACACGATCCCCGCGAGCGGGCTCCCCAGGCCGCTGCCGAGCACGGCCCCCATCGCCACGAGCACCCAGAGACCCGGCGTGCCGACGGGGATGAAGCCGGCGGCCACTGCACCGAGGGCGCCGCCGATGATGAGGAGTGGGGCGAGCACGCCCCCCGACGTGCCGGAGGCCAGCGAGATCGCCCAGATGACCCCCTTGACCGCGAGCAGAGAGAGCGCCGCCAGCCCCAGGAGCTTGCCCGCGAGGAGCAGATCGATGACGTCGTAGCCGATGCCCAGCGCCTTGGGCTGCAGGTAGCCGCCGAGGCCGACGAAGATCCCGCCGATCGCAGGCCACCACATGAGATCCAGAGGCAGGCGGTGGTACAGGTCCTCGGACCAGTAGACCAGGCGCGTGAAGAACACCGCCACCAGCCCGGCGGCCAGGCCGAGGGCGATCGCGCCGAGGAGACCCGGAAGCCACGGGACGCTGACGTCGACGCGCTCCCCCACCTGGAACTTCGGGCCTTCGCCCAGGAGCGGGATGCGGAAGAGGGCGGCGACGGCGGCGGCGCAGGCCGTGGGGAAATAGCTGCGGGGGCGCCACTCGTCGAGCAGCAGGTCGACCGCGACGATCACCGACGAGATCGGCGCGGCGAAGATGGCGGACATGCCGGCGGCTGCGCCGGCGCCGAGCAGCACGCGGCGCTCCGCGGCGGTGAGGTCGAGGCACTGGGCAATCAGGGACCCGAACGCGCCCCCGGTCATGATGATGGGGCCCTCGGCCCCGAACGGGCCGCCCGTGCCGATGGCCACCGCGGAGCCGATGGGCTTGAGCAACGTCACCTTCACGCCCATGCGGCTGCCCCCGAACAGGGCGGACTCCATCGCCTCGGGAATGCCGTGGCCGCGGATCTGGGTCGTTCCGAAATGGATCATCAGGCCGACCAGGAGGCCGCCCAGGACCGGGACGAGCACGACCCAGCCGCCGAGGTGGTTGTGGTTCGCCTCGGTCACGGTCGGCGCGAAGCGCTGAAAAAAGGAGAGGCTGTTGATGACCCCGATGAGCCAGACCAGGCCCTTCGCGATCAGCGCGGCCAGCATCCCGATGACGGCCGCGATCCCGCAGAGGAAGATCGTCCGGGGGCTGGCGAGGTAGTCGCGGAGCTGGATGAGCGGAGCCTCGGCCACGGCCTCTTTCGTGAGCAGGTGCCCCACGGTAGGGCGCGTGTGAGGCGCGGGCTACCGGTCCCATCCGGATGTCTGGGGTGGGCTCGAACGCGCACCGAGGGTCGAAGCGGGTCGTCAGCCGATCACGCCGACCCTGGTGTTCGAGACGGCGACAAGGGCCGAGACACTGCTTCATTGTTTCAGGCCTGCGAACGCTTGGTCAGGACCACGTGCGTCGCCTGGTTCGTGGGCACGTGCTCCGTGCACTCGTAGCCGAGGCTCACGGCGTCGATGCCGGCGAGGAGAGGCTCGCCGCGGCCGAGGAGCACTGGCGAGATCGCGAGATGGATCTCGTCGATGAGCCCAGCCTCGAGGTACTGGCGGATCGTCGCGACGCCGCCGCCGAGCCTGACGTCCTTGCCGCCAGCCACGGCCCTGGCTCGTTTCAAGGCGGCCTCGATGCCGTCCGTGACGAAGTGAAACGTCGTTCCGCCTTCCATCGCCATGGACGGGCGGGGGTGGTGCGTGAGAACGAAGACTGGGAGATGGTAGGGCGGGTTCGGCCCCCACCAGCCCTTCCAGCTCTCGTCGGGCCAGGGGCCGCGGACCGGTCCGAACATGTTCCGGCCCAGGATCCAGGCCCCCACGTTCTCGAACGCTCGCGCGGCGAAGTCGTCGTCGACGCCCCCGATGCCCTCCGTGCTTCCTGCCTGGCCGTGCATCTTCCGGAAGGTCTTCGTCCCGAAAAGCCACTGGTGCAGCGCCATGCCGCCGACGCCGAGTGGATTGTCCAGGTCCTGGTGCGGTCCGGCGCCGTAGCCGTCAATCGAGATCGAAAATCCGCCAACGCGAAGCTTGGACATCGTGGCCCTCCTCCGGTCACTGAGGGGTTGAGCCGGAATCGTTCAAGTGGCTCCGGGAGGCCCCCCGCTCGATTCGCCTTGTGGCGGAACGGCTTTGCTTCGGCTCCCCGGGCAGGACTCGAACCTGCGACACGGTGGTTAACAGCCACCTGCTCTGCCAGCTGAGCTACCGGGGAATGGCAGCGCGCTGGAATAGCGAGTGACACCGGGCGGAGTCAACCACCGAGATCTCCTGACGGCGCGGCCCAGCCTCCGGCCGCGAACGCGCACGTAGGGCGAGGTGGTTTTTTTGACTACATTTGACTCCTGCTGCACCCTTCTTGAAAACCGCTAAGCTCTCTCCTCGGAGGCTTCATGCCGGATCGCAGGCGCAGCAACCGTTTCGACAAGGTCTTCCCGGTTTATCTCTCGGGCGAGCGCGGCATGGCCCGGGGCGTCGCGCGCAACATCTCCAGCGGCGGCATGTTCATCGAAACGGCTGGCGTCTTCCCGCTCGGCTCGCAGGTGGTCGTCACCTTCAGCACCGCGGAAGGCTCGGCGGAGATCGTCGCGCAGGCCGAGGTGCGCTACCAGTGCGCGCTGGAGTACGGCACGCCCCAGGGCGAGATTCGCCAGCTGCGGGGCATCGGCATCCGCTTCCGCTCGTTCGAGACCTCGCAGACCGAGCGCCCGCACATGCAGGTTCTCCACTGAGCGCGCATGGCCGGACGTCTTGCGCCGCCGCGGTGCATTTGCTAGCGCTGCTCTCCCGATGGAGGAACCCTTGAGCCTTCCCCGGCTGGCTCTGGCCGCGCTGCTCTGCGCCGTCTGTGTCTCGGCCTGTCACCACGAGGCCCCGGACTCGCCGCAGTACGAGGAGGCGTTCAAGCTGTACACGCGCCTCTACTCGGCGAAGCTCGACGACTCGTATGGCGACCCGCAGATGCAGCGCGTGCTGCAGCTGCTCGGGCAGGTCGATCCGGCCTCGTCGCGCGCACAGGAGGCGGCGGATCTCAAGACCAAGGTCGAGCAGGGGATCGCCGACTTCACGAAGCGGCAGGAGAAGGTCGCCGCGGACGAGCAGGCCGCAGAGGCTCCCGCCAAGTGGCCGACTCAGGGCGGCGACATCGCGCCGCCGTCGCCGCCCCCTCCCGCGCCCACCGCCGCCGGGCCGGCGCTGGGGATGACCCGCGACGACTTCCTCGCGAAGTTCGGGAACTGCTTTGCGCTGCGGGGGCTGTACCAGCAGGGCGCCAAGCAGGGCGAGGCTTACGCGCTGAAGCCGGAGTGCGCCAAGCGGTACGCCGCGCTCGCGGACAGCCTCGTCGTGATCCTGGAAGGGCGCGTGAGCCGCGACATCTCCATGTCCGACGTGACCGCGCTGGACGCCGGAGCTCCGGTCGCGGCGGCGCTGCCTCCCGCGCCGCCTCCCGCACCGCCGCCCCCGCCGCCGCAGAAGTTCCGCTACCTGCCGGGCGCCCCGCATCCGGTAGCGCCCACGCCGTGAGCCGATCCGGCGCTGCGGTCGGCCTCAAGGACCGAGCGCTCCTCACCGCGCTGCGCGCCGTCCCCCGCCACGCCCTGTCCCGCGCGGTCGGTGAAGCCGCCTCTTGGGCGCAGCCCGCCCCGCTGGCGCGGCTGGCCGTGCGCGGCTTCGCTCGCCGCTACCGGCTGGATCTCGGCGAGGCCGATCGTTCGCTCGCGGAGTATCGCACCGTGCGCGAGCTCTTCACGCGGCGCCTCCGCCCCGGCGCGCGCCCGGTGGCGGCCGGCGCCGGGGTGCCCGTGAGCCCCGCCGACGGTCGCATCTACCAGGTGGGCATCGCCACCGCTGGGAAGCTGGTGCAGGCCAAGGGGCTCGACTACACGCTGGCCGACCTTCTCGCCGACGGCCGCGACGCCGCGGCGTTCGAGGGCGGCGCCTACCTGGCGGTGTATCTCTCGCCGCACGACTACCACCGCGTGCACGCACCGCTCGGTGGCGACGTGACCGGCTTCGCCTACGTGCCCGGCGAGCTGTGGCCGGTGAACCCCGCGAGCGTCGCCACCGTGCCGCGCCTCTTCGCGCGCAACGAGCGGCTCGTGACCCAGCTCCTCACCCCGGTGGGCCGCTGCGCGGTGGTGATGGTCGGCGCCACCGTGGTGGGGCTGCTGCACGCCTGCTTCGACGCGGAAGCGACGGCCGGCCGCCTCGCCCGGAAGGTCACCTACGATCGTCCCCGGCCGATCGAGAAGGGCGCGGAGCTCGGCGTCTTCGACATGGGCAGCACCGTGATCTGCTGCTTCGAACCGGGCCGCGTGACGCTCGACTCCGCCCTCGCGCCGGGATCGGCGGTGCGCGTCGGAGGCGCCGTCGGCCGTGGCTAGCTCGCTGCGAGCCCTGCGGCCCACCGCCGCGGCGCTGCGGCTGGGCGAGAGTGTGCTGGCCCCCCTCGAACTGGGCCAGCTGCTGCGTGCCATGGCGTCCCTCCATCGGCCCTTGCTCTGCTTCCGTCTCCCGGTCGAGTCGATCGGCTCGGCCACCGCCGGCGTGCTCCGCGCGGCCCGGCAGCGTCACGCCGCGGCGGGGCTGCTGATCGACTTCGCGGACGTTCCCGCGCGCGCCCTGCCGCCCACGCTCGCGGCCATCGGCGCCGCGGGGGACGAGGTGGGCTTCGATCTGCCGCTGGCGCTGGCCGTCGAGGGGACGCCGCTCGTGTTCGGCGACGCTGGGCGCGCGGCCGGCTTCGTGGCCGAGGCCCTCGACGCGGGCTTTCCTACGCCCTTGCTCGCGATCGACGGCCCGGCGGAGAGCGCCATGGCGGACGACCTGGCCGCCGCGGCCGCGCCCGCCAAGGAGCACGGCCTCGGCTGGGCGCTCGCCCTGGGTCCAGAGCCCGGTTCCGACCTCCCGCCTCTGCTCGCCACGCTGGCCCAGAGAGAAGCCGGCCCCGTCGCCGTGCGTTCGGCCGGCTGGGGACCGGCCCGGCTGCCCGAGCGGCTCGAGGGGGCGCTGCCCTGGATCGTGAGCAGCGGCCGCGAGCTGCCGGAGGAACGCGAGGCGCTGGCGCGGGCCGGCGCGGCCGTCGTCGAGGTGCCGCTGCGGGAGCTCGCCGACGCGCGGGGGCCTCGCGCCGAGGCGTTCGCCTACTTTGCCGCCGAAGCGGCGCTCTCCGCCTGGGATGTCGAGCAGACCGGGCCGCGGGCCGCCGCCGCCCTGCTGGCCGCCTGGAAGGAGTAGTTGGGCTCGCTGCGCATCATCGGCGGCAGCGCGCGCGGGCGCCGGCTGGCGGGGCCGAAAGGCGAGGGCCTGCGGCCGACCTCCGACCGCGTGCGGCAGGTCATCTTCGACGTCCTCGGGCAACGCTTCGACGGCGGAGAAGTCCTGGATCTGTACGCGGGCACCGGCGCGCTGGGCCTCGAGGCGATCTCGCGCGGCGCGACCCGGGCGCGCCTCGTCGACCGCTCACCCGAGGCCCTTGCGCTCTGCCAGGCCAACGCGGCCGCGCTCGGCTTCCAGGACCGGGTGGCCACCTCGAAGCGCTCGCTGCCCGGGGACCTAGTCGGCCTGGTGGGCCCGGTGGATCTGCTCTTCGCCGACCCGCCGTACGGCGAGGCGGACGCCTGTCCGGAGGTGTTGCGCTGGCTCGCGGCCTCGGGCATGCTCTCGCCGGGCGGCGTGGCCGTCCTCGAGCACGATCGGCGGATCTCCTTGAGCCCCAGGATCGAAGGCGTGCACCCCTTGGTGCGGAGCGACGAGCGGTCGTTCGGCGACACGCGCGTGTCTTTCTACCGGCGGGACAGCTGACCCGTGGCGTCCGTCGCGATCTACCCGGGCTCGTTCGACCCGCTCACGAACGGCCACCTCTCCATCATCAACCGCGGACTCGCGATCTTCGATCAGCTCATCGTCGCGATCGCCAACAACCCCAACAAGAAGCCGCTCTTCTCGGTGGAGGAGCGGCGCTCGCTCATCCGCGGCGCGGTGGGGCAGGAGCCGCGCGTGGAGATCGACAGCTTCGACGGCCTGCTCGTCGACTACGCGAAGCGGCGCAGCTGCCGCGTGATCCTGCGCGGCCTGCGCGCGGTCTCCGACTTCGAGTACGAGTTCCAGCTCGCCAACATGAACCGCAAGCTCCTGCCGGAGTTCGAGACCGTGTTCATGATGACCGGCGAGGACTACTACTTCATCTCCGCCAACCTGGTGCGCGAGGTGGCACAGTTCGGCGGCGACGTTTCCGGGCTGGTGCCGCCGAACGTGCACGAAGCGCTCAAGCGCAAGCACGCGGAGGCCGAACCGGCGAAGCGTCCCAAGGGGGGCAAGGCGTGAGCATCCGGATCAGCGCGCGGGCGCGGGCGGTGAAGCCGTCGCCCACGCTGGCCCTCGCGGCCAAGGCGAAGGCGCGGCGGGCGGCGGGCGAGGACGTGGTGGGCTTCGGCGCCGGCGAGCCGGACTTCGACACGCCGCAGTTCATCAAGGACGCGGCCGTGCGGGCGCTCTCGCTCGGCTACACCAAGTACACGGCCACCGCCGGCATCGTCGAGCTGCGCGAGGCCATCTGCCAGAAGCTGCGGCGCGACGCCGGCTTCGAGTACCGCCCCGAGGAGGTGCTGGTCTCGTGCGGCGCGAAGCACAGCCTCTACAACCTGTTCCAGGCGCTGCTCGAGGCGGGCGACGAGGTCGTCATCCCGTCGCCCTACTGGGTGAGCTACCCGGAAATGGCGGTGCTCGCGGGAGCGAAGCCCGTCTTCGCCGCCTGCCGCGAGGCGGACTCCTTCGTGCTCTCGGCCGCCGCGGTCGAGCGCGCGCTCACGCCCCGCACGCGCCTGGTGGTGCTCAACAGCCCCAACAACCCCACCGGCGCCGTGATGCCCGCGCGCGTGCTGCGCGAGATCGGCGAGGTCCTCGCCAAGCGCTCCGACGTGGTGGTCGCGAGCGACGACATCTACGAGCGGCTCGTCTACGGCGGGGAGCCGTTCTCGAACGTCCTCCAGGCGGTGCCCGCGCTGCGCGATCGCACCGTGATCGTCAGCGGCGTCTCGAAGACCTTCGCGATGACCGGATGGCGCGTGGGCTACGCCGCCGGGCCCGCCGAGCTGATCGCGGCGATGGGCCGCATCCAGGACCAGACCACCTCGGGGCCCACCACGTTCGCGCAGTGGGGCGCGCTCGCGGCGCTCGCCGGCCCGCCCGACGACGTCGAGCGGATGCGGGTGGAGTTCGACCGCCGCCGCCGGCGCCTCCTCGAGCTGGTGCGCGCGATCCCGGGCGTCAGCTGCGTCGAGCCCACGGGCGCCTTCTACGCCTTCCCCAACATCGAGCCGCTCCTCCGCCGCCGCCTGGACGATCGCCCCGTGGGCACGGACACCCGCTTCTGCGAGATCCTGCTCGAGCGCGGGGTGGCCGCCGTGCCCGGCGAGCCGTTCGGCGCGCCGGGCCACTTGCGCCTCTCCTTCGCCCTTTCGCTCGAGGAGATGGAGAAGGGCGTCGCCCGCATCGCCCGGCTCGCGGCCGACCTCTCCCCGTAAAGAGAAGTAAAAGACGTTGACGCGGGGGAGGTCCGGTCTCCAGACTTCGCCCGTGCAGCGGAGCATTCTTCTGTGGGCTGGTGTCGCCCTCGGTCTCACGGCCGTCGCCGCCGGCTGCAAGAAGGGCAAGCCCAAGCGGCAGTTCGACACGGCTGCCGTCGACCGCGGCCGCCTGATCGCGCGCGTCACCGCCAGCGGGACCGTCTCCGCGCTCGTCACCGTGCAGGTCGGCGCGCAGGTATCGGGGACGATCCAGGAGCTGTTCGTCGACTTCAACTCCCCGGTGAAGAAGGATCAGGTCCTCGCCAAGATCGATCCGCGGCTGTTCGTCGCCGCGGTGGAGCAGGCCCGCGCCAACGTCGTGGCGGCCAAGGGGGCACTCGCCAACGCCCAGGCGCAGGAACGCAACGCGAAACTCCAGTTCGAGCGCGACAAGCTCCTGCTCGCGCGGCAGCTCCTCGCGCAGGGCGACCTCGACACCGCCCGCGCCGCTGCCGACGGCGACGAGGGACAGGTCGAGGCGGCGGAGGGGTCGCTGGCCCAAGCCCAGGCCAACCTCAACCAGGCCGAGACCAATCTCAAGTACACGACGATCATCTCGCCCATCGATGGCGTGGTCATCTCGCGCAGCGTCGACGTCGGGCAGACCGTGGCGGCCTCCTTCCAGACCCCCACCCTGTTCCTCATCGCGCAGGATCTCAAGAAGATGCAGGTCGATACCTCGGTCGCGGAGTCCGACGTCGGGCACCTCGCGGCTGGCATGGAAGCGACCTTCTCGGTCGACGCGTACCCGTCGAAGACGTTCAAAGGGCGAGTCCGCCAGGTGCGCTACAACCCCCAGACCGTCCAGAACGTCGTGACCTACGACGCGGTGCTCGACGTGGACAACACGAGCCTGGAGCTGCGGCCCGGCATGACGGCGAACGCCACCTTCATCTACGCCGACCGCCCCGAGGTGCTGCGCCTGCCCAACGCCGCCCTGCGCGTCCACCCGCCCGCGGACCTCGCGATGCATCACCACGACCACGCCGGCGCGGCGCTGCCCACCTCGCCCAACCACCGGACGATCTGGGTGGTCGGCGACGACGGCGAGCCGAAGCCGGTGCGCATCGTCACGGGGGTCACGGACGGCACGCTCACCGAGATCGTCAGCGGCGAGGTGGCCGAAGGCGCGTCGGTCGTGACGGAGTTCCTCGGAGGAGAGCGGCAGGGCGGTCCTCCTCACATGCACTTCTTCTAGCGATGGCCTTGCTGGACCTCGAGAACGTCACCAAGACCTACGTGCTGGGCGACGTCGAAGTGCAGGCGCTGCGCGGAGTCTCGCTCTCCATCGACGCCGGGGAGTTCACCGCGATCATGGGCGCCTCGGGTTCGGGGAAGTCGACGCTCATGAACGTCATCGGCTGCCTCGATCGGCCCAGCTCCGGCCGCTACCTGCTCGCGGGCCAGGACGTCTCGCAGCTCGCAAAGAACCGGCTCGCCGAGGTCCGCAACCGCACCCTCGGCTTCGTCTTCCAGAGCTTCAACCTCCTGCCGCGCACGAGCGCGGTAGAGAACGTCGAGCTCCCGCTCCTCTACGCCGGCACCAAGGGCAGCGAGCGGCGCAAGCGCGCGCTGGCCGCGCTCGAGCAGGTGGGTCTGGGCGATCGCGCCTACCATCACCCCAACCAGCTCTCGGGAGGCCAGCAGCAGCGCGTCGCCATCGCCCGCGCACTCGTGGCGGGTCCGAAGGTCCTCCTCGCCGACGAGCCCACCGGCAACCTCGATTCGAAGACCAGCCTGGAGGTCATGGCTCTCCTGCAAGGGCTCGGCCGCTCGGGCCTCACGGTCGTGCTGGTCACGCACGAGCCCGACATCGCGGCGCACGCCCGACGCGTGGTGACGATGAAGGACGGGCTCGTGCAGTCCGACCAGCGGCAGAAGGCGCTGGAGGCTAGCGCGTGAGCTTCTTCCAGACGATCCGCATCGCGCTGCGCGCGCTCCTGCGCAACAAGCTGCGCTCCTTCCTCACCGCGCTCGGAGTCATCATCGGGGTGGCCGCGGTCATCGCCATGGTCGCCTTCGGCCAGGGCACCAAGGCCAGGGTCCAAGAGACCTTCGCCGCGATGGGGACGAACATGCTGGTCGTCATGTCCGGCACGACCACCGCGGGCGGCGCGCACGGCGGCTTCGGCTCGATGCCCACGCTCACCTGGGGCGATCTGAAGGCCATCCAGACGCAGCTCCCCGCGGTGCGCTGGGCCGCACCCACGCTGCGGACCACCGGCCAGGTGCTCTCGGAGGAGCAGAACTGGACCACGAGCATCACCGGGACCACCGCGGACTACTTCCTCATCCGGCAGTGGCCGGCGGCGCGCGGGAGGCTCCTCACGGCCTCGGACGACGATACCGGGGCAAAAGTCGTCGTGCTCGGGCAGACCGTGGTCGACCAGCTCTACGGGCCGGGCGCCGACCCGGTGGGCAAGGTGGTGCGCATCAGCAACGTGCCGTTCGACGTGGTCGGGGTCCCGGTCCGGAAGGGCCAGTCGCCGATGGGGCAGGACTACGACGACGGCGTGCTGGTGCCCGAGTCGACGTTCCGCGAGAAGATCCAGGGGGGCCTGCAGAACTTCATCGCCGGGGCCATCATGGTGAGCGCCACGACGGCCGACAACACCGACCGCGCCCAGGCCGAGATCAGCGACCTGCTCCGGGATCGGCACCACATCGCCGACGGCGCTGCCGCGGACTTCGACGTGCGCAACCTCGCCGACATCGCCAACGCGTCGCAGGAGAGCATGCGCAGCCTGGCCCTGCTGCTGGCATGCATCGCCTTCGTCTCTCTCGTCGTGGGCGGCATCGGCATCATGAACATCATGCTGGTGAGCGTCACCGAGCGGACGCGGGAGATCGGGCTGCGCATGGCCATCGGCGCCAAGCCGCGCGACGTGCTCATGCAGTTCCTCGTGGAGGCGCTCGCGCTCTCCACCGCGGGCGGGCTCATCGGCGTCTCCATCGCGCTCGGCGGCGGGCTGCTGGCCGCGCACCAGGGGTGGCCGTACGTGGTCCAGCCCCTGATCATCGCGATCGCGGTGGGCTTCAGCGGGCTCGTGGGTGTGATCTTCGGGCTCTACCCGGCCTACAAGGCGTCGCGGCTCGATCCCATCGAAGCGCTCAGGTACGAGTAGCCCAGGGCACGCGAGGGCGGCGTGACCGCCCCGACGAGGCCATCGAGCGACCAGTGCACCGTCAATTCGACAGGTTCAGGTTGCCGTAGTTGCTCGCGGGCGGCCCGCGCTGCAGGAGCAGGTACGTCCCGCCCCCGAGCAGCGCCGCGCCCACGCCCACGCCCGTCCAGAGCCAGGGGTTCGCGTACCAGGGGCGAGCCGCGGCGGCCGCGCGCGCGACGTCGGCCCGGGAGAGCACCGGAAACGAGAGCGGCACGGACGGCCCGCCGAGCGTCGCGAGCACGTTGCCGCTGCGGTCGGCGGCCTCGAGGTAGTACTCCACGCGGTAGCCCTGCTCGGACGCCGGCAGGTCCATCCCCGAGATCAGGAGGTCGCCGGGGCCGTCGCGGGTGACCGCCGAGTAGGCGGTCCGGCCCTGGGGGCGGTAGTGGACGCTGAGCCGCGCCACCATCAGCAGGGGGTCGTTGTCCACCGCGACCGGGATCGCCAGCGTCCGGCCGGGCGTGGCCGCCGGCGGCACGGTGGGCGTGATGCGCAGGGAGGGCTTGTCGAGCCAGTACGCGGCCGCGCGCGCGAAGCTCGCCTTCACGGCCGCCGCCGCGTCGGTCGCGGGCTTGAACGACGGCGAGAGGGCGAGGAGCTTCTCGAAGGCCTCGTCGGCCGAGGCGGGCTGGCCGCTCTGCGCGGAGATCTCCGCCTCGATCCGGTAGATGTCCTGCAGCACGCCCGGCGGGTTGCCCCCCTTGGCGAGCGCCACGTCGAGCGCGGCCAGGGCGTCGGGCGCTCTCCCCTCGGCGTAGAGCTTCATCGCTTCCTGGAGCACCGGCGAGCCGGTCGATTCTCGTAGCTCGGCGAGTCGCTCGCGCTCGTCGAGCGCCGCCACCTGCGCGCGAAGCTGCGCCGCGATGCTCTCGATCTGCGGTCGCTCCGGGATCGCGCCCGCCTGGCGCAGGTACGCCTCGTACATGTCCAGCGCTTGCCGGAGCTGCGCCGGCCTGCCGTCGAGGCTGTAGGCCCGCCGGTAGGCGAGGCCGATGTTGTAGAGGATGCCGACGCGGTGCGACAGGCGGTAGGCGTCCTCGAACGCCGCGATGGCCGCGGCGTAGTGGCCGAGCCGGAGCGCGGCCTCGCCTGCCTCGTAGCGCTCGCGCGCCGTCTGGTCGTCGGCGGCGGAGGGGGCGGCGCGGGCCGTGGCCGCGACCGCCGCGAGCGCGAGGGCCGCGAGGAGCTTCACGGGCTCGCCCAGGGGTTGACCGGCGCGTCGGGGTCGAAGGCGGCCTTCGCCTTCGGGCCGCCCGATGCGGCCTTTGGCCTCGCGCGAGGGCTCTTGGGCCGCGCGTGATGGCCCGTGGCCTCGGCGGGCGGGTGATCCTCGGCGGCCACGGCTGGCTGCGTGGGGACAGGCGCGGCGGCCGGCTCGACCGGAGGGACGGTGGCCGCGGTGGGGGCGGGCGCCGCGGGGCTCACCGCGGCGCTGGGCGGGGCCAGCGCTCCGGTCGCAGACGGCGGCCGGGAGATTGCCCACACGCCCGCCGCGGCGGCCACGGCGACGGCGCCCCCGGCCGCGATCCAGATGCCGCGGCGCTTCCTGCGAACCGGGACGAAGGTCTTGGCGGAGACGGGCTGAACGAAGTCCCGCCCAACCGCGAGAGGCGACTGGTTCTTCGAGGTGACCTTGGTGGCCTCGAGCGCGCCGATGTCGGACACCTGGCTGGACTCGTCGCGCAGCCGGTCGAGCACCACCTTGCGGGTGGCCATGAGCTCGCCGAACAGACCCTCCATCAGCGCGACGATCGAGGTCGAGTCGGTCTCTTCCGGCAACGTCCTCAGATAAGCCGTCAGGGCGCGGCGCATCTCCAGGGCCGTGGGGAAGCGCTCCTCGGGCGTCTTCGCCAGCGCGCGCAGCGCGACGTACACGAGCGGTCCGGGAATGGTCGGATCGATCTCGCGCGGGTCGGGCGGCGGCTCCTCGACGATCGCCTTGCCCACCAGGTACTCGGCCTCGCGCTTGTACAGCCGCTTCTTGGTCAAGAGCTCCCAGAGCACGACCCCCATCGAGAAGAGGTCGGTGCGCCGGTCGAGCGGCGCACCCTGGTAGGCCTCCGGCGCGATGTAGCCGAGCTTGCCCTTCAGCGAGCCGGTGGTGGTGTGGGCGATGCGGTTGGCCGCCTTGGCGATCCCGAAGTCGAGGAGCTTCACCTTGCCGTCGTACGTGAGGAAGAGGTTCGAGGGGCTCACGTCGCGGTGGACGAGCTGCAGCGGCTTGCCCTGGTCGTCGGTGAGCTCGTGGGCGTAGTGCAGCCCCTCGCAGGCCTGCGCCACGACGTACGCGGCGACGCCGTGGGCGATGCGCTTCTCCTTCTCCCGCGCCTCCTCCACCACGGCCGTCAAGGCCTCGCCGGAGAGGTACTCCAGGGCCAGGTAGTAGCTCCCCTCGTTGCAGCCGAACTCGTAGATCTGGCAGATGTTCGGGTGGTTGAGCATCGCGGCGAGCCGCGCCTCGTCGAGGAACATCTGGACGAACTGCGCGTCCTCCGCGA
>DATJNL010000293.1:0-2527 GCA_035508175.1 Myxococcales bacterium | reverse complement strand
GCATCCGCAACGTGCCGGATCGGCCGCTGGCGCTGCGCGAGCTGGCGCGCGTCGTCCGGCCGGGCGGCCGCCTCGCGATCCTCGAGCTGTGCGAGCCCCGGGATGGCGCGCTCGGGCAGCTCGGCCGCCTGTACGTCCACGGGCTCGTGCCGCGGATCGGTGCCTGGCTGTCGGGGGCGCGCGAGTACCGTTACCTGCAGGAATCCATCGCGCGCTTCCCGCCGCCGCAGGAGTTCGCCCGGATCATGTCCGCGTGCGGGTGGCGGGACGTGGAGGCGCGGCCGCTCACCTTCGGGGCCTGCTGCCTGTTCGCGGGGACGGCGTGAGGGCCGCGCTGCAGCGCGCGGGGGGATTTCCCGAGGCCCGCGCCGCGCTCGAGCGCGGGCTCGCGCGGGCGCGCGCCGGCCTTTCGTTCGTGACGGTCGAGGCGCCGCTCGCTCCGCTCGAGGAGCTCTGGGCGGCGGGGCCCGGCGGCGGCACGGCGGCCTACTGGCCGGCCGAGGGCTCGCGCGTCGTGGGGTGGGGCGTCGCCGCCGAGCAACGGTTCGCCGGGTTGCGAGCCGGGCCGGCCGTGCAATGGGCACGCAGGGTCCTTCGAGTCGTGGACGGTGTGGTCTTCTGCGCCGCGGCCTTTTCACCGGCGAGCGTCGGGCGCGGACCGTGGGCGCGATTCCCGGCTCTGTGGCTCGTCCTGCCGCGCTGGCTGTACCGCGTCGAGGGCCGGCGGGCCACGGTTACCCTGGCCATCGAGCCTGCGCGCCTCGACCGCGCCGAGCGACGCCGGGCCGTCGAGGAGCTGGAGAGGCTGTGGGATCGGCCGGGTCGGCCAGTCCGCGCGTGCCTGCCGCCCGCCAAGGTCCGTCAACTGTCGCCGGGCCGCTGGCGTTCCCTGGTGACCGCTGCGCTGGACGCGATCGACGCCGGCCGCTTCGAGAAGCTCGTGCCGGCGAGGGTCGCCCGGGTGCAGGGCAGCGGGCCGCTCGACCCCGCCCTCGTGCTTCGCGCGCTGGCCGGCTTGCCGGCGTGCACCACCTTCGCGGTCGGGCTCGGCGACGCGACGTTTCTGGGGGCGACGCCCGAGCGCCTCGTCGCACGCAGCGGGCGGCGCATCGCCACGGAAGCTCTCGCCGGGACCGTCCGCCGCGGCCAGCGCGTGGTGGAGCTGCGCGGTCGCAAGATCGCGCACGAGCACGAGCTGGTCGTTCGCGACATCCTCGACCGGCTCGGGCCGCTGTGCCGCTCGCTGGAGCGACGGCCGCGGCCGGCCGCGCGGCCGCTCACCGACATGGTCCACCTGCGCACCCCCATCGAGGGGCGCCTCCGCCGCGACACGCACGTGCTGGAGCTGGCGCTGCGGCTGCACCCCACGCCCGCGGTGAGCGGCGTCCCGGCGGACCGCGCGGTTCGCTGGCTCGAACGTCACGAGCCCGAGCCGAGGGGCTGGTATGCGGGCTTCGTGGGCTGGTTCGACGGCCGCGGCGACGGCGAGACGTCGGTCGCGATCCGCTCCGGGTTGCTGCGGGGGAGGGGCGCACGGGTCTACGCCGGGGCGGGCGTGGTGAGCGGATCGATCCCGGCGGCCGAGTACGACGAGACGGCGCTCAAGCAGCGGCCGTTCCTGCGCGCGATCGGGATGCCGGCGTGAGCGCCCTCGACCTCCAGTCCGAGTGGGCCGGCCTGCTGATGGATTCGCTCGCGAAGAGTGGGCTGCGCGACGTCGTGGTCAGCCCGGGCTCGCGATCGACTCCCTTCGTGCTGGCGGCCACCCGGCAGCCGGAGCTCCGTTGCTGGGACGTGATCGACGAGCGCTCGGCGGCCTTCTTCGCGCTGGGACAGGCGAGGGCCTCGGGCCGGCCCTCGCTGCTCCTCTGCACGTCCGGGACGGCGGGGGCGCACTACCTGCCCGCCCTCGCGGAGGCGGCGCTCTCCTTCACGCCCGTGCTCGTGCTCACCGCCGACCGGCCGCTCGAGCTGCAGGGTTGCGGCGCGCCGCAGACGGTCGATCAGGTCAAGCTCTACGGGGATCACGTCCGTGGCTTCTTCGACGTCGGCCTGCCCGAGGCCTTGCCTGCCGCCCTGCGCGCGCTGCGGCGCACGGCGGCGCAGGCCATCCACCTGTCCCGCTGGCCGACTCCCGGGCCGGTTCACCTCAACGCCCGCGCCCGCAAGCCGCTCGAGTCCAGGCCGGCCGCGGAGGAGCAGGAACGGGAGGCCGCCGAGCTGATCCGGACGCTCGAGGGCGCGGGGCCGCCGAAGGCGCACCTCCCGGAGCTGTTGCCGTCGCGGGAAGCGCTCGATCGCCTGGCGCAACGGCTCGCGGACGCGCAGCGGCCCCTGTTGATCGCGGGCCCCGGTCCACTCGCGCAGGCCGACGCGCGGCCCGCCGTCGAGCAGCTGCTCCGGCGGACCGGCGCCGTGCTGCTGCGCGACGCCGCGAGCCAGCTCCGGGCGAGAGGCCTGCAGGGTATCGATGCGTTCGACGTCCTGGTCGAGGCGCCGCCGTGTCGCGCCGGGCCGGCCCCCGACC
>DATJNL010000292.1:0-5681 GCA_035508175.1 Myxococcales bacterium | reverse complement strand
TCGCGCGCCTTGCCCTCGCCCTTCGGGTCCAACCGGTCGCGCATCGCGTCCGACAGCTCGCCGCCCGAGAAGACCTTCTCGAGGTTCTGCTTGTACCTGCTGTACGCGGTGGTGCGCTCGAAGCGCTCGCGGTCCCGATCGCTCGAGGTGCGGGTGTGGCTGCTCTTGTCCCGCGTCTTGTCGATCTCGCGCCAGCTGCGCTTCGGCCGATCTCCGTCGTCGCTCGATCTGGGCATGGTGGTACGGGCCCCCTTTCAATCAATCGTGAAGGTCGAGAGCACCCACTCGCCGCGCTGCTGGCGGGGCAGCTCGCGCAGGGGCGGGACGAACGCGGCGGCGACCTCGTCGGCCTGGCTCGCGAGCAGGCCGGAGAGGAACAGGCGCCCGCCGGGCGCGAGGCGGCTCTGCAGCAAGGGCGCGAGCGCGACGAGCGTGTTGGAGAGGATGTTCGCGACCACGACGTCGAACGTGCCCGGGGGCTCCTCGCCGGCCAGACGAACCTCGAGGGTCACGCCGTTGCGCCGCGCGTTCTCGCGCGCGGTGCGCACCGCGATCGGGTCGTCGTCGGTAGCGAGCACCCGCCCGGCGCCGAGCTCGAGGGCCGCGATGGCGAGGATGCCCGAGCCCGTGCCCACGTCGAAGAGCCTCGCGCCGGGATGCGCGGCGAGCTCTCGGTCGACGGCCTCGAGGCACAGCGACGTCGTCTCGTGGGAGCCCGTGCCGAAGGCCAGCCCGGGCTCCAGCACCAGGCGGTGACAGCCGGCGGGCGTCGGGCCCTCGTCCCAGGGCGGCACGACGTGAAGACGGCCGATGCGCAAGGGCTGGAAGTGGCGCTTCCAGCTCTCCGCCCACGGCTCCTCGGCGACGGCGAGCACGTCTCCGTGCGCGCCCAGCCGTTCGGCCAAGAGGCGCCGCGCGAGCTCGGCCTCGCCGGCGTCGGCGTAGTAGCCGTGAAGCTCGGCGCGGTCGGGCGGCAGCGCCGCGGTCCCGGGAGGGCAGGCGTCTCGATCGCGGACCTCGACGCCGCTGGCCCCCGCGAGGTGCATGAGCCCTGCCGCCGCTTCGGCCTGCTCGGCATCGACCTGGGCGACGAGCCGGTGGCTCACGAGCCGGCGCCCCCGGGCCCGACGATCGCGAGGACCTCGCCGCGCGGGTCCAGGAGCGTCTGGGCGGCGGTGCGGACCTGCTCGGCGGTGACGGCCGACACGTGCTCGCCGTAGCGGCGGTGCTCCTCCGCGCCGAGGCCGTACGCCTGGTCGAAGGCCAGCGCGCCCGCCGACGCGGAGCGGCGCTGCAGGCCGATCGCGTGCGAGCCGATCAGGTAGCGCCGCGCCCGATCGAGCTCCGGGGCAGGCACCAGCGAGTCGCGCACGCGCGCGAGCTCTTCCCGCACGCCTTCCACGGCGGCGTCGACCTTCTCGGGGCTCGTGCCCATGTAGACCGCGAAGTAGCCGGGGTCGAGCCCCTCGACGTTCATGCTGCTGACCGAGTACGCGAGGGAGCGCTTGTCCCGCAGCTCGATGAAGAGCCGGCCGCCTTGCCCGGAGAGCACCGCCGAGAGCACGTCGAGGTCGAAGCGCTGCGGATCCGAGACGCGGACGCCCAGGAAGCCGAGCACCAGGTGCGCCTGTGCCTTCGCGAGGACCTGCACCGCCCGGCGCGGCTCGGTGGGCCGCGGCTCGGGGGCCGGGGCCGGCGCGACCGACTCGTCCCGCCACGTCGCCGACGAGAGGGCGAGCGAGGCTTCCTCCAGGACCCTGCCGGGATCGACGTCGCCGGTGACCGCCAGTGTGAGGGCGCGCGGCGAGGCGATGCGCCGCAGGTGGGTCTCGAGGTCGCCGCGCCCGAGGCGGCTGACGGAGGCCGCTTCACCCAGCAGGCTGAGCCGGTAGGGGTGGCTGCGGTACAGCTCCTTCGCGAACAGCTCGAAGGCCACGCCCGATGGGTGATCCTGCCGCGAGTGGATTTCTTGCAGGGCGATCGCCCGTTCCTTCTCCAGCTCGGGTTCGGCGAGGTCGGGGCGCAGCAGGCAATCGAGGAAGAGGCCGAACGCTTCGGGAAAGAAGCGCGAGAGGAACTCGCCCTGCAAGCCGAAGCTGTTGCGGCCCGCGGAGCCGCCGAGGCCGCCGGCCATGCGGTCGATCTCGCGGGCGATCGACTCGGCCGAACGGCCCGCGGCGCCCTGGGTGAGCAGGCGAGCCAGGAGCCGATCGATGCCGCACTGGGCCTCGGAGGTCCAGCGCAGGCCCCCGGGATAGACGGCGCGGAAGGCGGCGACCGGGACGGAGGCGTCGCGCTCGACGAGGAGCGTGCCGCCCCCGGGGAGCGGGAACTTCTGGAGTGGCTCGGGTCGCGACGAGGCGCCGCGGACGAAGGCCGGAACCTCGGCGGTGGGCCGGGCCTCGACGGGCGGCGCCGCCGCCACCGGCCGCAGGGCCTCGGCCGCGATCTCCAGCGCCCGGCGATCGTCGAGCGGGAAGCCCTTCGGCACCAGCCCGGCGATGGAGACGCGGTCCGCCCCCAGATAGCTCTGGGCGGCGGCGCGCAAGGCGGCAGCCGGCGTGGCGTGGATGCGCGCGAGGTATTCGCGTTCGAACTCGAGGGAGCCGGCGACCGCCTCGTAGTAGCCCAGGCGGCGGGCCCACCCTTGGACCGTCTCGTGCAAGTAGATCGCCTCGGCCTCGAGCTGGCGCTTGGCGGTCGCGAGCTCCTCTTCCGAGACCTCTTGCTCGCGCAGGCGCTGGACTTCGTTCAAGAGCGCGCGCAGCGCCTCGGGGCCGCGGGTTCCTGCGACGGTCATGCCGGCCACGGTCAGGCCCGCGTCCTTCGCGGCGTAACAGTAGGCGTGGGCCTCGGTGGCCAGCTCCTGCCCGCGCTTCACGTTGAGGCTGAGCCGGGAGCTGTCGCCCTGTCCGAGGATGATGCCGAGCAGATCGAGCGCCGGGACGTCGCGGTGGCGCAGGTCGGGTGCGTGCCAGGCGGCCGCGAGGTGCGCCTCGCGCAGGTCGTCCTCGATGAAGCGGGCCCGCGCGGCGCGCTGGGCAGGTTCGGGGGTCCGCGCCGGCGGCGACGCGGGCGCGCCGAACTGGCCGCCCCAGAGGCGCTCCACTTCTCGCAGGGCCCGCGCCTCGTCGAAGTCGCCCACCGCGACCAGGGTAAGGCGAGAGGGCGTGTAGTGCCGCCGGTAGAAGCCGAGGATCTTCGGGCGATCGAAGCTGCGCACCGACTGCTCGGTGCCGATGACCGGCCGGCGATAGGGGTGCGCCTCGAACGCCAGCGCGAACAGGTCGCGGGAGAGGCGGCGGGCCGGCATGTCCTGGCTGCGCTTGATCTCCTCGACGACCACCTCGGTCTCGCGCCGCAGCTCGTCCGCGTCGAACGTCGAGGCCTGGATGGCGTCGGCGAGCACGTCGAGGCCCTCGGTGAAGAACTCGGAGGCCAGCACGAGGTGGTAGACGGTCTCGTCGTACGACGTCCAGGCGTTGATCTCGCCGCCGCGGGCCTCGACGTCGCGCGCGATCTCGCCCGGCTTGCGCCGGGCGGTGCCCTTGAAGAGCATGTGCTCGTGCAGGTGCGCGAGACCGGCCTCGTCCGGCGCTTCGTCGGCCGAGCCCACGCGCACCCAGACCTGGATCGCCGCGACGGGCGCCGCGTGGTTTTCGACGAGGATGGCCGTCAGGCCGTTGGGGAGGACGTGCCGCACGGGTTCCTCGAAGGATTTACTCTCCCCGTGGGCCATTGGCCACCCGATTCGCGAGCGCGCGGGGTGCTACAATCCCGCCGTGGCCTCTTCGCGAGCGCTCGGCGCGCTGGTCCTCTGCGGGTGCCTGTGCGGCTGCCGCCGCCCGGGTGCCCGGCCAGCGACGGCCCTGCCGGTGTTCGTCGACCGCTCGCCCGTGGGCCGCCTGATTCCGCTGCCGGAAGGCGGCCCGTCCCCGGATCCCGCTCCGCCACGCTACGTCTTCGTCGACGCCTCGCACCCCGGAGAGGTCGAGCTGCCCACCGCGACGGTGGAGCAGCCGCTGACGCTGCCGGGCCAGCAGGTCGTTCCCGTGCCCCCGGCCCAGGGCCCCCCGCCGGATGGGGTGGCGGCGGCGCTCACCTCGCTGCGGCCCGAAGCGCGGGCCACCGCGCCGGACCCGGCCACGCTGCCCTTCTACGACGTCCAGCTCCGCGTCGACCCCGACGAGGGGCGCCTCACCGGCCACGAGACCATCGACTATCCGAACCGCACGACGGCGACGCTGCACGAGCTGCCACTGAGGATCTTCGCCAACGGGGCCGGCGACCTCGTCAACGTCGACGGGGTCTCGGAGCTCGGCGCGCCGCTGGCGGTCGGCGCCTCGGAGCCGACCGTCGTTCGCGTCACCCTGGCGGCGCCTCTGGCGCCCGGGGGCTGGGCGCACCTCGACGTGACGTTTCACGGGCAGGCTCCCGAGCCGCGCCCCGACACCGGCCAGGCCGGCATGCTGCAGTCGCTGCTCGCCGCCCCTGGCCGCTCCCCCGACTACGGCCTGTTCTCGCGCTTCACCGACGGCGTCGCGCTCGCCGAGTTCCTCCCGATGGTCGCGGGCCGCTGGCAGGGCGGCTTCGACCTCGATCCGGGCAACGGCATCGGCGATTCTTCGTACTTCGATCTCTCGAGCTTCCGGGCGTCGATCGATCTGCCCGCCGACGACGTGCTGGCCGCGCCGGGCGTCACCCTCGGCGAGGAGTTCCTGCCCGGACGGCGCAAGCGCACCGAGATGGCGCTCGCCGACGCGCGGGACCTCGCCTTCTTCGTGAGCGCGCGCTACCGCGAAGCCGACACGGTGCAGGACGGGATCCGCGTCCGCTCGCTCTACGAGAACGGCGAGGGCGACCCGGGCCAGTCGGTGCTCGACACCGCGCGCAAGGCGCTCGCGCTCTTCGGGCGCCTCTGGCACGACTACCCGTGGGCGACGTTCACGGCCGTGGAGGTGCCGCTGCGAGGCGGGGCCGGCGGCGCCGAGTTCCCCAGCCTGGTGGCGGTCGCGGGGATGGTCTACGGCGAGGGCGGGCTGCCGGGGGGCATGCAGTTCAGCCCGACCTTCCTGGGCGAGATGCGGGAGTTCGTCGTGGCGCACGAGACGGCCCACCAGTGGTGGGCCTGCAGCGTCGCCTCACAACCGCGCGCGCAGCCGGACGTCGACGAGCCGCTGGCCCAGTACTCGGCCGGAGTCTACGTGGGGGCGGAACATGGCGCCGAGGCGCGCAAGGCGGTGCTCGGCAGCCAGGTCGCCGTCAACTACCAGGCCATCCGCATGCTGGGCATCTCGGACGGCCCGGCGGCTCGCGCCACCTCCGACTTCCAGAACACCGGCGAGTATGCGGGCCTCGTCTACGGCAAGGCGCCGTTCTTCTACCAGGCGCTCGAGGACCGGCTCGGCGCCCCGGGCGTCGCCCGCGGCCTGGCCCTGTACGCGCGTCAGCACTGGATGGGGCTGGCCCGGCGCGGCGACGTGGTGGCGGCCATGGCCTCGGCGAACTACCTCTCGCGCGGGGAGCTGCAGCCGCTGTTCGATCGCTGGTTCCGGGAGGCGCACGGCGACGCCGACATGGCCGGTCGTGGCGACGTGTCCGCCGTCGCGATGGAGGCCTTCGGCGGGGGCGGCCTCGACCTCGGCAAGCTCCTGGACCAGGCGCCGCAAGCGCTGCAGCAG
>DATJNL010000291.1:0-34612 GCA_035508175.1 Myxococcales bacterium | reverse complement strand
AGCCAGAATTTAACACGGGGGAAGGCCGAAAGGGATGGATTTCTTCGTCATTCCAGCCCTTCGAGCCGCAGCTCGTCGTCGTCCGCGCCGCGGAGGTGCCCGAGCTCGTGCAGCAGCGTGATCGTCACCTGCTTCTCTAGCTCGGCCTTCGTCCGCACGGCGCGCAGGAGGTTCTGCCGGTAGAGCACGATGGCGCGCTGCTCGTTGCCGGCGTCCGGCTCGAGGGGATCGCCCCGAAACAAGCCCAGGATCGTCGGCGAGAGGGGAGGATCGTCGACGGTGAGATCCTCGACGTCGGGCAAGTCCTGGACGCCGACCGGCGTGCCCGCGAGATCGGCCCGCGCGTCCGGCGGCAGCCGCTCGATCGCGGCCTTGACCATCTCCGCGAACTCGTCCGGGCTCACGGCGATCGACGGCGGAAAGTCCTTCGGCGACAGCTCGCTCGCGCGCGCCAGCTCGCGGGCGGCGCCGCGGGGATCGTCGAGCCGCTCCAGGGTGAGCCCGAGCTCGTGGTGCGCGTAGGCGTCGTCCGGCAGCGCCGCGAGCACGCGCGAGAGCTCGTCCTTGGCCTCCGCGAAGCGGCAGAGCTCGAAGAGCGCCGAGCCGCGCTCGTAGTGCGCGTCCATGTCCTTGGGATCCCGCGACAGCGCCTCCTCGAGCTTCGGCAGCGCTTCCGAGGAGCGGCCCAGATCGTCGAGCGCCATGCCCTCGAGGAGCTCGAGCTGCTCGAGCAGCTCCGCGTGGCGCCGCCGGGCGCGCCGCTCGCCGCGACGCGCGTACTCGAGCGCTATCTCGTCGTCCTCCCGCTCCCCGCCGTGGCTCAGGTAGAGATCGGCCGCGTCGAGCAGGATCTGCGGGTCGTCGGGATCCACGGCGAGCGCGTGGGCGTAGGCGAGCTTCGCCTCGTCGAGCCGGCCCAGCGCGGCGAGATCGACGGCGCGCTCGTGCAGGGGGGCCGGACCCTCCGGATCGTCGACCAGCGCCTCCTCGGAGCAGGCGAGCGCGAGCGCGTAGTTGCGGGCATCGAACGCCCGTTCGGAAGCGTCGAGGTAGTCGTCGGTCGGGGACGTCGAGGCCACCGGCGGAGGCGGACAGATCGGGTGCCCCGGCTTCTCGTTGATGGCCTGGCCCCCTGCCCCACCGTCGGCCGCCGGGGAGGCGGGGAGCGCGGCGAGGTGCACGCGCGACGCCGCCGGGCCTTCGCGCTGCGCCCCGGACGGGGCGGGCAAGGGTGAAGGGCCGGGGGCTGCCCCGTGGCAGGACAGGCACAGCGCGCCCAGGGACAGCGCGAGGAGACGGAACATGGCGTGCGCAGAATAACACACGCTGCGATCGGCCGCAGGATGGGCTATGAATCGAAGCTCCCTGCCGTGGTCAGCCCTCCCCGCCGCTGCGCTGCCGCGCTCCTCCTGTGCCTGGCCGCCTGCCCGCGGCTCGAGGCGCCCGCCGAGCCTCCCCAGCTTCCGCTGCCCGCCGTCACCCGGGTCGACCCCGGCGATCCGCTCCGCGAGCCGGCGGAGCTGCACCTCGCCCACGTGCGGCAGATCTCCTTCGGCGGCCGAGCTGGACCGCCGCTGTTCACGGAGGGCGGCAAGCGGCTCGCCTTCCTGGTCTGGGCGCCGGACGGGGGCGCAGTGGTGCCCCACTTGCTGGATCTGCCGAGCGGGCGCGAGCTGCCCGTGGCATCGCTGCCGGCCGGTGGCTCGCCGGCGGACCTGTGGCTCTCGCGGCAGGGCGAGCCGTGCCTCGATCTCCGCGCGGCATGTCCCGAGGGCGCCCCCTGCCCGGTCTCGCGCTCGGTGCCGCTCGCGGCCGTCGGCGATCCGGCTGGCGCCGCGGCGGGCTGCGCGCCGCCCCGCTTCCCGCTGCCCATCGCCGGTGGGTGCGCGACCGACGCCGCGGGCGACTGGGCCTGCCCCCTGGTCGGCCCGTCGACGGGGCCTCGGCTGTGGCTCTGGCCCGCGCGCGCTGCGTCCCCGCGCGACCTCGGACCTGCGTCCGCTCGGGACGGCCAGCCGCCGGCTTTCTCGCCCGACGGCCGCCGGCTGGCCTGGACGGAGCCGGCCCCTGCGCAGGCCGACGCGCCGGGCACGAGCGCCATCGCCGTGGCGTCGCTCGTGGACGGCCGGATCGAGGAGCTGGGCCCCCCCGACCAGAGCGACCGCCACCCCGCCTGGTTTCCCGACGGGCACGGGCTCCTCTTCGATTCGAACGCCGACGATGCGGCGGGCCGCGACGTGGACGTCTTCCGCATGGGCGACGACGGCCAGGAGCTCGAGCGGCTCACCTTCGCACCGGGCGCCGACGTGGCGCCCGCGATCTCCTCCGACGGCCGCCGCCTGGCCTGGGTGAGCGAGCGAAACGCGGCGGTCGCCGGCGAGCGCGACGTCTTCGTGGCCGACTGGGCCGAGTAGACGAGGACGCTACAACAGCTTCCAGAGCAGCGCGGTCGCCGCGGCGCCGGTCACCAGGCCGCCCACCACCCACGGCGCGTACTCGCGGACCAGGGAGGGACGACCCGGAGGCGTCGCCACGGGTGGCGGCAGCGGGGCCGCTCTGGGTGGGGGCCCGACGCGGGGCACCGGCCGGCGGACGGGCGGCCCGGGCACCGGCGATTTACGCCGCACCGGCGGCGGCGGCGGGACGCGCGACTCCTCGACCCGGGTCGGAGCGTCGTCCGGCACGGAGGTCGGCGGGCCGAGCTCGCGGCGCACCTCGACCTTGGGTGGAATGAAGGCAGGCTCGGTGCGGTCGTCGCCCTCGTCGAAAGGCACGAGCGGCGCCCCGGGCTCCTCGCTGCTCGACAGCGTTCCCTCGCCGTCGAGGTCGTCGTCGATGGAGCGCGCCGCCGAGCGGGCCGCGAGGTCGAGGAGGCGCGGCTGCGTCTCGTGCCATTCCCCGGTCACGCCGGTGAGGCCGTCGAACCACTCGGTGAGCCTCGCCACCGGCAGGAAGACCTGCCCCTCGGGCGTCTCCAGGAGAGCCTGCCGCATGGCCTCGCAGGTCGCGAAGCGCCCCGCGGCGTCCTTCGACAGCGCGCGCTCGATCGCGTGGGCGAGCCGCACCGAGACGTCGCGGCGGATCTCGCGGATCGCGGGCGGCTCGGTGTCCAGGATGGTTCTCAGGAGCGCCACCGGGCTGTCGGCGGAGAAGGGGCGCCGCAGCGCCAGCAGCTCGTACAGGAGAACTCCGAGCCCGAAGACGTCCGCGCGCCGGTCGACGAGCTCGCCCCGAATGGCCTCCGGCGAGACGTACGCGAACTTTCCCTTGAACTTGCCGGTGCGCGTGCGCGTGAGCCGCAGCACGCTGCGGGCGATGCCGAAGTCGCAGAGGCGCGCGCCGCCGGAGCGATCCACCAGCACGTTGTGGGGGGAGACGTCGCGGTGGACGATGCCCAGGGGCTCGCCGTCCAGCCCGTGGGCTTCGTGGGCGGCGTGAAGGCCGGAGGCGATCTGCGCGGCGAGGTGCACCGCCACCGAGCCCGGCACGGGCCGGTGGAGCTTGCTGGCGCTCTGGATCAGCTCGCGGAGATCCGCGCCCTCGACGTACTCCATCACGAGGCAGAGCCGCTCCTCGAGCCAGGCGCAGTCGTACAGCGGCACGATGTTGGGGTGGGTCAGGAGCGCCCACACGCGCGCCTCGTCGAGGAAGGCCTGCACGACCTCCTGCTCCTCGGCGCGATCGGGCCGCACGGCCTTGATCACGAGGCGCTTCACGAAGCCGGTCGCCCCGCGCGATTCCGCGAGGTACACCTCCCCCATGCCGCCCACCGCGAGCTTGCGGATGCAGCGGTACGGCCCGAGGGTCTCGGGCGCCTCGTCCGGCTTGCCGCTCACCTGGCTGAGTATAATCCGCGGGTGAAAGAGGGCCTAATTTCGGGCCTCTAACGTCCCCGCAGCGCCGCGACTTCCTGCCGCAGCCCGATCAGCTCCGCGCGCACCGAGTCGAGCTCGCGGCGCCAGGGGGCCGGCTCGTCGGACCCCAGACGTGCGAGCGCCTCGAGGGCGGCCCGCTGCACCCGCCCGCTGGGGTCGCGGCGCAAGAGGCGCTCGAGGGCGGGCCGGGCGACCGCGACGTTCGCCTCGACTGCGGCTTCGCAGGCGGCCAGCCGCACGTAGAAGTCGGGGTCCTCGAGCAGCTCGACGATCCGGTCGGCGATCTCCCGCCTCCCTTCGCCGAGCTTGCCCAGCGCGCGCACGGCCGCCACCCGCGCCGGCACCGGTTCTCCGTACGTCAGCCGCTGCAGAACCGCGGGCAGCGCCTCGGGATCGCGCGCCTCCCCGAGGCCGTCGAGCGCGAGCGCCCGCACCGTGGCCTGCCAGCTCTCCCGCGGCAGGGCGGCCACCACCGCCTCCCGCGTCCCCGGCGCCCGCGTGCGGGCCAGTGCCTTGAGGGCCTCGCCCTCGACGAAGTACGAGGCGTCCCGCGCGGCGGCCTCCTTCAGGAGCTCGGCCGCCCGCGCCTCGCGGAAGGCACCGAGCGCACGCACGACGGCGCGGCGCGCCTTGGGATGCGACACCCCCAGCCCCTCGCCCAGGGCCGCGAGCGCCGCTGGCCCACGAATCTCGCCGAGCGCGGCCGCCGCCTGTGCCTGCACCCACCAGAAGGGATCGCCCAGCAGCGCCGCCCTCAGGCCTTGAAGCGCCGGCACGGCGACGGCTCGTCCCAGGGCCCGCGCCGCGCGGCCGCGAGAGACGGCCGTCGGGCCCTCCCGCAGCTCGGCCAGCCACAGCTCGAGCGGCTTCTTGACCTCGCCTGCGTAGAGCAGCCTCCCCTCGGGATCGAGCGCGACCCAGCGGGGCGGCGCCGGGACCGCGACGTCGAAGACGCTCTCCTTGCCGCCGACCGGGAGGACCAGCGCGCGGTCGAAGCCCGGTCCCGCCGCGCGGAGCTCGAGGCGGAGGCGGAAGGGCTCTCCCTTCTGGACCACCGCCACCCGCACGCTGCCCGCGCGCGGCTCGAGCGAGACGTCGAGCTCCGGGTGGCCCGCGCGGAAGACCCACTGGTCGAAGAACGGATCGAGGTTCCGCCCGGTCGCACGCTCCACCGCGCGCGCGAGATCGACGGTCTCCACGGTGCCGTGCCGGTTCGCCGCGACGTACTCGCGCAAGGAAGCGCGGAAGCCCTCGTCGCCCAGCTCGCCCCGCAGCATGTGCAGCACCCACGCACCCTTGTTGTACAGGTGGCGGTCGAACAGATCCGACGGACTGTGGTAGCGCGACTCCACGATGGGTCGCCGGTAGCGCGAGGCGTCCTCGTCGAGGTAACCGTCCGCGGTGGCGGCGAGCTCGGCGTCGAGCTCGTCCCGCCCCTGGCTGTGCTCGGTCCAGAGGTGCTCGAAGTAGGTCGCGAAGCCTTCGTTGAGCCAGCCGTGGCTCCAGGACCGGCAGGTCAGGAGATCGCCGAACCACTGGTGCGCCAGCTCGTGCGCCACCAGCGGCTCGCTCGAGAAGTCGAGGTGGGCGCGCTCGTCGTGCAGCGTGCGATCGGTGAGCGTCGTGGCCGACGTGTTCTCCATGCCGCCGAAGATGAAGTCCGCGACGCAGGTCTGGCTGTACTTCGGGTACGGATAGGGCTGTCCGGTGTAGTCCGCGAAGAAGCGGATCATCTCGGGCGTGCGGTCGAACGATCGATGGCCCTCGGCCGCGCGCCCCTTCGGCACGTGCCAGCTCAGCTCGACGCCACCCTGCTCCTCGCGCCAGCTCTCGAACTCGCCGGCGACGAGACAGACGAGGTACGGGCTGTGCGGTGTGCCGTGCTCGAAGTGCCAGCGCGCGCGACCGGCAGCCAGCTCCTGCCGCCCCACCAGGCGGCCGTTCGACACGACGGTGAGCGCCGCGGGCACGTCCACCGCGAGCTCGCTCGTGGCCTTCTGGTTCGGCGCATCGAGGCACGGGTACCAGTAGCGGCTGTAGTCGTCCTGCCCCTGGCTCCAGACCTGGCGGGGGCGATCGGGGTACGCCGCATCGGGGCCGAGGAAGAACAGACCGAAGCGGGGCGTGGCCGCGTAATCGATCTCCACGTCGAAGGGCACGCCGGGCGCGGGCGACCGGGGCAACTCCACGCGGAGCTGCCGCTCGCCGGCGTGGAATGGCGCCTCGACGCCTCCCACGCGGATCCGGGCGATCTCCAGCTCCACCGCATCGAAGACGGCCTCGCGCACGCCGGGCGTGGCGGCGTGGAGCGTCAGGATCGCGCGTCCCTCGACGCGCCTCGCCTCGAGATCCAGCCGCAGCTCCAGGCGCAGATGGCGCATGCGCAGGCGCGTGTCGGCCGCCGGGTGGGGCCCTTCGTTGCGCACGTCGAAGCTCGGCAGGCGGCCGCCACAACCCTCGATCATCGACGAACCTCCGGTGGGCTGCCTCGTAGCACGCACCCTTCGCGCTCGACAAGCATGTCAGCGCCGCCAGCGGAGCAGGCGCGCGCCCGCCATCCCTGTGGTAAACGAGGGCGCGATGAGCGATCGAGCCACGGATGCCCGACGGCTGGCCGTCTTCCTGCACAGCGGCGACTACGATCGGCTGCACCAGGGGGCGGCGATCGCGGCGGCCGGCGCAGCCGCGGAGCGCGACGTCGAGGTCTTCTTCTTCTGGTGGGCGCTCCAGAAGCTCGTGGCCGGCGAGCTGTCCCAGCCTTCGTTCGAGGGCCACCTGCCTCCCGGAGGGGGACTCGACCTCGAGCACCGCTTCGAGGACCGCGCCTTCCCCACCGCCGCCGCGCTCCTCGCCGCCGCGCGCGAGACGGGCCGCTGCCGCCTCTTCGCCTGCACCGCGTCGATGGAGCTGCTCGGGCTGCGGCCGCCCGAAGTGGAGAAGCACGTCGACTCGCTCCTGGGCTGGCAAGGAATCCTCGCCCGCACCGAGGGCGTGACGGATCGGTTCTACCTGTGAAGGCCGCCCTGCCGATCGCGCTGGCGCTCGCCGCGTGCTCCTCGAGCACGACCGTCTGCTCCCTTCCGGGCGACCAGAGCGGTGACGACGCCGGGGACAGCTGCGCGGCCGCGGATCCGCAGATCGTCGCGGCCGTCGACGGCAATCAGAGCTGCGCTCAGGACTCGGACTGCGTGCTCGTTCAAGCACCAAGCTGCGATTCGTCGGGCTTGGCCGTCGCCGGCTTCGTCTCCATAGCCCTCACCGACGAGGCGCAGGTGGAGCACGATTTCTCCGTCGTGGAGGCCGAGGATTGCCCGGCGTGCAGCAAGTCCTCGACCACCGTCTCCTCCTGCGTGAGCGCCGGCTTCGGCAGCGCAGGGATCGGCAGCGCCGGGATCGCGGGCGGCGGAATCGGCGGGTTCGGCTCCGGCGGTACGCCGACTGCGGCTTGCAACCAAGCCACGTGCAGCGTGGTCCTGACCGCCTCGTCGTCGAGCGGCGGCGACACCGGAGGCTTCAACGGCGGTGCCTCCGGCACGGGTACGGGCTCGGGCGGCGATGCGAGCAGCGGCGGCACCGGTGGGAGCGGCGCCTTCGAGTGGAGCTGCGGCGACTGCACGTCCAGCGAGTACTGCGTGATCGACTTCACCTCCGTGGAGATCGCCTGCCCGGGCTACGACGGCTACGACCGCGTGGAGCCCGGCGGCGAGTGCTATTTCAGCCAGGGCGCGGTCCCCCTCGGCGGCTCCTGCGTCACCGACGGCGAGTGCGGACAGGGCAACTACTGCGCCGACGGCGGCGCCTGCGCGACCGGCTGCCCCCACTTCCAGCCGGCGAGCTGCTCGGACGGCTGCCAGCTCGAACCGGACGGACAGGGCTGCAACATCTGCTGGTGCCAGAGCTGCCCCGACGGCGGGCCTGCTGACGCGGGCAATCCGGGGCGCTGACGTGTCCCTCTCGAAAGCCTGGCTGCTGGCGGCGTTGACCGCCGCCTGCGCGTCGGCGCCCGCCACGCTCGGGAGCGGCGTTCCCGACGGTGGCAGCTGCAACGGCGCCGAACAGGCGGTGGAGACGTCGCTCGACGGCCACCAGACGTGCACCGCCGATTCCGATTGCGTCCTGGTCCAGCTCCCGACCTGCGTGGGGACCCTCGGCTTCGGCGGCTTCGTCGCGGTGACGAACGGCGCCGAGGGCGAGACCGATCACGCCTTCTCCGTGGTCCAGGCCGAGTCCTGCCCTGGGTGCCCCGGGGGCACGTCCGTCGCGCCCGGGGGACCGCTGGTCGGCACGGGCACGCCCACGGCTTTCTGCAACGGAGGAAGCTGCGCTTCCGCCCCCGGTCCCGGCGTCGACGCCGGTGGAGGCTCCGGCGCCTTCGAGTGGGCCTGCGGCGACGGCTGCGCGAGCGGCGAGTACTGCGACGTCATGGACTCGCCGAACGCGGTCGTCTTCTGCGCGCCGGGGACCTACGTCGTCCGGGGGCCCGGTCTCTGCCTTCCGTCGGCGGCCAGCGTGGGGAGCTGCGACATTGGCGGCGACTGCGGGCAGGGCCGGTCCTGCGACGCGGGCGCCTGCGTCCAGGGCTGCACGACCTACCAGCCGAGCACGTGCCCGGCCGGCTGCCAGCTCGCACCCGACGGCCAGGGTTGCTTCATCTGCTCGTGCCAGGGCTGCCCGGACGCCGGCGTCTAGCCTCTTTACTGCGCTCCGACTTTGGCTAGAGTGTCGCCCTCGAACCTTTCCGACAGAGGCCTCGACATGCGTTTCTTCCTCGTGCTCGCCACCCTCGCCTCCCTCAGCGCCTGCAGCCGGGCCGACGTCGACGAAGGCGCCACCACGGCCCCGACTCCGCTCGGCGCCGCCGAGCGCATCGACCGGATCCAGTACCTCTCGAACTGCTCGACGGCGGTGATGCGGGCCGAGGACGCCTATCGCCACGACAAGCCCACCGCCGAGGACATCGGCGAGGCAGTCCGGCTCATCCAGCTCGCCTACCAGTCCGCCAGCAACGGCAAGGCGCCGGTGGAGGCCGCCTGGGAGCGCCAGGTGCACGACGCCCTGGACCAGATCAGCCGCGGCATCGCGAGCAAGAACGCCTCACAGGTGAACGACGGCCTGGAAAAGGTGAAGCTGTACATCGATCAGGCTCAGCAGGCCGCCTCCATCGAGTACTAGTGAAGGAGGCGCTGGCAGCGCTTCCCCTCTTGTGCGGCGCCGGCTGCGGCAGCTGCGCTCCACCGCCGAGCAAGACCTGCTCCGCGGACGTGATGAGCCAGGCGGAGGAGCAAGTGAGCTCCGCCGTGGCTGGAGCGGCGAGTTGCGCGACCGACGACGACTGCGTCCTCGTGTCGACGCCCTGCCTCATCACGAACGCCTGCGGCTTCGCCTTCTGGGCCGTCAACCGCTCGAACGAGACCTCCGTCGAGCACGCGTTCTCCGTGACCGCCGCGGAGACCTGCGGCGACTGCACCCCGACGAGCGCGGCCCTCGGCGGCAACTGCCCGGCGCCGGCGTCGTCCCTGCTGACCGCCGGCTCGGAATGCGACGCGGGGAGCTGCGTGGTGATCGGCATCCCGCCGGACGCCGGCCCACCCGGCGCCTTCGAGTGGAGCTGCGGGAACGGCTGCGACGAGACCGGCGTCGTCACCGGCGCCGCCCAGTACTGCGACGTGAGCGCGGTGACGACGGCCTGTGCACAGGGAGGCTACGTCGTCGTCGCCGACGGCGGCAGCTGCGTGCTGCGTACGACCTTCTCCGCGAGCTGCACCGGGGACTCCGACTGCGACTTTGGCCAGGCGTGCAACCCGCTCACCGACACGTGCACGTCGGTGTGCCCGTCGCTGCAGCCCGTGGGCTGCGACGCCGGGTGCCTGCTGACGTCCGACGACCACGCCTGCCACGTCTGCTGGTGCCCGCACGGCTGCCCACCAGCGTAGAGGGCCATCTACAGCGGCAGCTTCTCCAGCACCTCGGCGACGACCATCTCCACCAGCCGCGCCAGCAGGGCGTCGCCCTCCTCCCGGGACGCCTCGGCCGGCCGGCCGAAGTAAGCCTGGTCGGCCCCCGCCTCGCGGAAGGTCTTCCGCCCCTCCCGCATGGCCTTCGCGAGATCGATGGGCACGGGGGCGAGACCCTTCGCGAGGCTCGTGTCCACGCGGCCGCCTCCGGCGATCACCAGCGACGTCTCGTAGCTCCCCGCGTGGCACTCGCCGCGCTTGAACTCGTCGCCGAGCGTGCGCGCCCAGCGGCGCTCGCAGGGGTTGGGCGCGATCACGCGCACCGGCCCCGCGCTCGCCGCCAGGACGGCCTCCGCCAGCGTCTCGAGCTGCGCCGGCTCGAGGTGGTTGTTCACGAGCACCAGGCGCCTCAGGCCGTGGCGCCCGGTCTCCGCGGCGACGTCGCCGATGATCGACTTCAGCGTGCCGGGCGACAGGCCCAGCGTCCCCGAGAACTCCGCGGCGTAGCGGGTGACGCCGAACGGCAGCTCGGGGAGCAAGAACGGCGCGTACCCCCGGGCCGCGAGCCGCTCGCCCGCGCGCGCGGCGACGGCGCGCGAGATGAAGAGGTCCGTCGCGAGCGGCAGGTGCGGCCCGTGCGCCTCGATCGACCCGAGGGGCCACAGCCCCAGCGCGTTCGCCCCGGCGAGGCGGGCCGCCTCCGGCCAGGTGAGGGAGTCGATCGCGTCCATCTACGCCTGCAGCTTCTGCTTGAGCACCTTCCCCCGGTCGCTCTTGGGGAGCTCCTGGGCGAAGCGGATCTCGCGCGGGTACTTGTACGGCTGCAGGCGCTCCTTCACGAACGCCTGCAGCTCGGCCGCGAGTGCCTCGCTGGGCACGTGGCCGGGACGCGGCACCACGACGGCGCGCGGCTTCACGAGCTTCTGGTCGTCTTCGAAACCCACCACCGCGCACTCGAGAACCGCCGGATGGCCGAGCAGGCAGTTCTCGATCTCGAGCGGCGCCACGAAACGGCCGCCCACCTTCAAGAGGTCGTCGGCCCGCCCGCGGTACCAGTAGTTGCCGGCCGCGTCGCGCACGAACTTGTCCGCGGTCACGCACCACTCCCCGCGAAAGGTCGCGAGCGACTGCTCCCGGCGGTTCCAGTAACCCATGGAGATGCTGCCGCCCTTGACCCACATCGTGCCGATCTCGCCTTCGGCCACCTCGCGGCCGTCGTCGTCCATGAGCTTGACTTCGTAGCCCGGCACCGCCTGGCCCAGGCTCCCCGGCACGGCCGTCCCGATCCGGTTGCTCACGAAGACATGGAACATCTCCGCGGAGCCGATGCCGTCGAGGAGCTCGACGCCGAGCTTCTCCTTCCAGCGCCGGTAGAGCTCGGGCGGCAGCGCCTCTCCCGCGCTGGTCGCGACGCGCAGCGAGCTCCAGTCGTAGCGCCCCGGCGGAGTCTCGAGATTCACGACCGCGTTGACCGACGTCGGCACGCTGCAGAGCGCGCTGACCTTGTGCTTCGTGACCACCTCGAGCACGCGCTCGGCCGTGCTCTTCTCGGGGAAGAGCACGACGGTCGCGCCCACGCGAAAGGGGAACAGCAGGTTGTTGCCGAGCGCGTAGCCGAAGAAGAGCTTGGGAACCGACGCCGTGACGTCCGTCTCCTTCATCTCGAGGATCGGCAGCCCGTAGCACTCGGCGCTGTAGAGGAAATCGCGGTGTCGGTGCACCGCCGCCTTGGGAAAGCCGGTCGAGCCCGAGGTGAAGAGCCAGACCGCCGCGTCGTCGCGCTGGGTGGGAGCCGGGTCGAGGTGGTTCGGCGCCTCGGCACAGGCCTTCGCGAAGAGCACCTCGCCCGGCTCGAGCGCCACGTCCGGTCCACCGACGACGAACAGCGTCTTCAAGTGGGGGCAGCGCCCGCGCACCCCGCGGATGGTCGGCAGCGCCGAGGCCTGCACCACCGCCGCCCGCGCGCGCGTGTAGTTGAGGTAGTACTCGGCCTCCTCCGGCTTCACCTCGGGGTTCACCGCGGCGACGACGGCGCCGATCTTGACGGTGGCGAACCACACGAACACGAACTCGGGCACGTCGCCGAGAAACAGCGCGACCCGCTGCTCCATCTCGACGCCCGCGCGCCCGAGCGCGTGGCCGAAACGGTTGGCCCACGCCGCCACGGTCGCGTAGCTGTACTTCTTCTGATCGGTGACCAGCGCGATCCGGTCCCCGCGCCCGGCGGCCACCTGGTGGTCGAGGAAGACGTCGGCGAGGTTGAGCGCTTCCGGGATCTCGACCATCCCCGCAAGAGATCAACGCGCGGGCGGCGGAGTCAAGCGGTCGCGCCGCCCGGGCGGCCGGGGCCTACCAGATCTCGCAGCGGTCCTTCGCGGGGCGCACCATCTTGTCGCCCTCCTTGCAGCTGAAGGCTTCCCGGAACGGCTCGAAGTTCCCCAGCGGGCCGAGGACGCGAAAGCGCGCCGGCGAGTGCGGGTTCACGGTGATCATGAGGCGCGCGTACGGGTCGCGCGTCTTCTGGCACCAGGACTGCGCGAAGTTCAAGAAGAACTGCTGCTCCGGCGTGTAGCCGCCCTCCTCCGGCACGCCCGCCTTGTGCTGCTCGAAGGCCTTGTAGGAGAGCGTGATGCCCCCGAGGTCGGCGATGTTCTCGCCGAGGGTGAGCTTGCCGTTGATGTGCAGGTCGTCCACGGGCACGTAGCCATCGAACTGGTGCACCACGCACTGCGCTCGCTCGTCGAACGCCTTGGCCGAGGTGGCCGTCCACCAGTCCTTGAGGTTCCCGTGGCCGTCGAATTGCCGGCCCTCGTCGTCGAAGCCGTGCGTGAGCTCGTGCCCCATGACCATGCCGATGCCGCCGTAATTGGCCGCCTTGGCCGAGTCCCGGTTGAAGAACGGCGGCTGCAGGATGCCGGCGGGGAAGACCATCTCGTTCAGCGAGGGGTCGTAGTAGGCGTTGACCTCCTGGGGGTTCATGTCCCAGTCGCTGCGGTCCACGGGCTTGCCGATCTTGTTCAGGTCGCGCTGCACCTCGAAGGCCTCGGCGCGCAGGAGATTACCGAGGTAGCTCGCCCGGTCGATCGCGAGCTTGCCGTAGTCCCGCCACTTGTCGGGGTAGCCGATCTGGTTCGCCACGAGGCCCAGCTTCTCGATCGCTTTCTGCCGGGTCTCGGCGTCCATCCATGGGAGGTGCGCGAGGTCGTTGCCCATCGTGGCCTCGATGGCCTGGATGCGCGCCACGTTGCGCGCCTTGCCGGCCTCGCCGAAGGTCTGGCGAATGAAGGGGCGCGCCAGCGCCTGGCCGAAGGTCTGGTTGATGGTGGCGATGCAGCGCTTCCAGCGCGGCAGGATCTGCGCCGCCCCCGTGAACGCCTTCGCCCTGAACTCGAAGTCCTCGTCGACGAAGGCCTTCGGCAGCGCGCGCGCCACCGAATCGATCACGTGCCACCGCAGGTAGGCGCGCAAATCAGCCGGCGGAGTCTTCGCGACGATCTCGTTCACCTCCTTGAAGAAGTCCGGCGACGCCACGTTGATGGCGCGAATGGCCGGATGGTCGAGCCCCGACAGCCAGGCCTGCCACGGGAAGTCGGGGGCGACCTTCTCCACGCCCGCGAGCTCGATGCGGTGGTAGACGTTCTCCGGCTGCCGCCGCTCCACCCGGGTCTGCGAGGCCTTGGCGAGCTCCGTCTCCAGCTTCATGATCGTGTCCGCGTCGGCCTTCGCCTGGTCGCCGGACTCGCCCGCGAGCTCGAGCATCTTCGCGACGTGCGCGAGGTAGAGCGCCCGGATCTCCACCGACTTCTTGTCGTCCTTCAGGTAGTAGTCGCGATCCGGCAGACCGAGGCCGCCCTGGTCGAGCTGGCCGATCACCTGCGTAGCGTCCTTGAAGTCCTGGCCCGACCCGAACTCGAAGATCGCCGAGATGCCATCGCCCTGGAGCAACGCCAGCACCCGCGCGAGCGAGGCCGGGTCGGTCACCTCATCGACCCGCGCGAGCAGGGCCTTGAGCTCGGCCGGGCCGCTCTTCTCGACCAGCGCCTCGTCCATGCAGGAGGTCCAGAAGTCGCCGAGCTTCTGCTCGTAGGGATCCTGCGGGTCGCCCTTGCCGGCGGCGTCGGCCTCGAGGTACCCGCGCAGGAGCTGCAGGTTGCGCTCGTCGATCTCCGAGAAGCTCCGGTTCCACAACGGCCGATCGGGCGGGATCTGCGTCTTCGCCATCCAGCCGTTGCAGGCGTATGCGTAGAAGTCGTCGCAGGGCGCGACGCTCTTGTCGATGATGGAAAGATCCACGTTGGGCGGCGGCGGCGTGAGCGCGGCCTCGGAGGCCTGGCTCGTGGGTCGAACTTCTTCGTGTGCGCAAGCGAACAGCGCGAGGAGCGGCAGCAGAGCGAGCTTTTTCATGGCCCGAAACTTCTAGCGCAAAGCGGGCCGGGGAGCGTAGCGGATTCTCAGAACAGCCAGAGGCCTCGCGCCATGGCCGCCGCCACGAACGGGATGACCACCAGCAGGGCCAGCTCCGCGTCGTTGGTCGAGACGAGGCGCGGCAGTCGATCGAAGCCTGCGAGAGGGACCTGCCGCTTCTCCGCGCCACGCCAGCGGATGAACGTGATCATCGGCCAGATCTCCAGCGCGAAGATGAGGCCGAAGAGCGACATCTTGATCCAGAAGAAACCGTTGCGCAGGTAGAAGTCCGGCTGCTTCTCCACGTGCCCGAACGCCCGGACGAGCCCGGTGGCGATCCAGAGGAGCGCGGCGACGCCCCAGAAGCCGTCGGCGGCGAAGAGACCGCCCAGGGCGTCCGCGTCCTTGCCGCGCTTCACGAGCGTTCGGAGGTATCGCCCGCGCATGAAGAGCCCGCCCATACCGAGCGGCAGCGCGAGGAAGTGGAGGCCGGCGAGGAAGGCGGCGAGGATCACGGCGTGAGCGTGAGGCCGAGGGAGAAGCTCCCGCTCTCGGTTGGATCGGTCAGCGTGCCGAAGAGCGAGACCGCCAGCGCGCACGGCCCGGGCGCGCCGAACAGGCGCACGCTGCCGCTGGAGAAGGTCCACGTCCCACCGGCGTCGTCCGTGCAGGTCGCGCCTCGCGCCACCGTGGCCGAATCAGAGCCCTGCAACTGGAACGCGAGCGAGCACCCGACGAACATGGACGAGAGGAAGCCTTGAAAAACCAGCTCGCCGGTCGCAGCACCGGCCACGATGGTCTCCTCGTCCGCGCCGCCCCCACCACTCCCGAGGCCGCTGGACAAGCTCTCCGTGATCGAGAAGGTGCCGCTCCAGGCGCCGACGAAGGGCGGGGTACCCGGCGTACACGACAGGCCGCCTCCGCCGTCGCCCTGGTTGAAGGTGCAGAGCCCATCGTTGCACATGAAGCCCGCGCAGCAGTCCGAGTCGGCCGTGCAGGTCGCGTTCTGGGTGCCACACGGGCCTCCCGGCTGGCTGCAGACCCCGCCGACGCAGGTTCCGGTGCAGCAGTCCAGGTCGGACTGGCAGGCCAGGCCGAGGCCCGCCGTCGGACTCTCCGGAATGCACGTCGAGCAGTCCGCCGAAAGGTCGCAGCCCGTGGGGCAAACCGCCCCACCGCAACGCGGGCTGCCGCCGTCGACGCAGCCGCAGGCGCACTGCCAGCTTCCAGCGACGCAATGATCGTCCTGACAGCTGTAGGGAGGGTCGGGGCAAGCCGGGCAGTCGTCGGCGCCGCAGCCCCCGCCGCTCGTGCCGCCGGGGCCCGGGAGGCCGCCCGTCGTCCCAGCGTTCAGCGTTCCGCCGCTCGTACCAGCCCTGCCGGTCCCCGTCGTGCCGCCGCTCGCCGCGCCCACGCTCGACCCGCTCCCGCCCGTGGAACCGGCTCCGTCGTCGACGGGCTGAAACGAGCAGCCCGCCGCGAGGGCGAGCACACCAACCAGGATGGAGTGCCGCATGGAGCCTCCGGCCGCTGCGCGAGCGGCAGAACGTAGCCCCCGGTGAAAGGGCTGGCAAGCGTGGTCAGCGCACACGACCTCCGACCGGAACGAAGCCAACCGGCGGGTGTGCCTCTCGGCCGGCGCTACACCGACGCGGTGAATGTCTCGTCCATCCAGGTGAGGCCGCGCGAGGTTGCAATGCGGATGCGGCGCGCCAGCGAGCGGGCGGGGAACCAGAAGAGGAGCGCCGCTGCGGCGAGGAAGGCCGCCGCCACGAGGACGTCCGAGCCGAGCGCGCCGCCGTGCGCGAACGACCAGGCCGCGCGCGCCGTCCAGACGCTCACCACGCCGAGGACGGCGCCGAGGACCAGCACCAGCGGCGCCATGAGGGCCACGTCGAGCCAGCGGGCGAGACCGCTCTGGCGGGCGAAGCTGCGCGCGCAGGCGAGGCAACGGTAGCCGGCGAACTGCGAGCGCTGCAGCCGCGCGCCGAAGAGGCGCAGCTCGCGCTGCACTCTCACCTCGAGGAGCGCGATGCCGCACGCGGGGCACGCCTCGGCCGAGATGCCCGTGGGCTGCGCCTGGGCTTCGACGGTGAAGCCGCCGAGCCGTTGCAGCCACGTGACGAGCGCCATCGCCGCAGTCTAGGCGCAGTCTTCCCGGCGGCGCGAGGCCCGCTGGCCCGCCTCGGTTCGCCTACCCGCCCGCGAAGCGCGCGATCCGCTCGTGGAGCTCGGGGTGCCGGTCGAAGACGTCGTTGTGGTGCGTCTCCGGCAGCGGCACGAGCTCGGCATGCAGGAAGGCCCTCGTGAGCCGTCGTCCCAGCGCGAAGGGCACGACGTCGTCGTCCTCGCCGTGGATGACCAGCACGGGCAGCGCGACGCCCGGGGCTTTCGCCAGGTTGTCGAAGCGATCGCGCGCGAGGAGGCCCACCGGCAGGAAAGGCGTGAGCCGCCGCCCCAGATCCGGGATGGAAGTGAAGGGCGAGATCAGCACCAGCCGCCGGCCCCAGCCGCGGCTGGCCATCTCCACCGCGATGCCGGTGCCCAGCGACCGGCCGAGCAACACGATCCGGTCGCGCCGCACGCCCAGCTCACCCACGAGGTACTCGAGCGCCGTCTGCGCCGCGGCGTCGCACGCGGTCTCCGACGGTTTCTGAGCGTGGGCCGGCCCGTAGCCAGGCAGCTCCACGGCGAGGAAGCCGAGCCCGAAGGGACGGTAGGCGAGCAGCTCGTAGCTCTCGTCGGCGAGCTGCTCGCCGTTCCCGTGGAACGCGACCAGCACGGGAGCGTCGGCTCGCGGCGGCGACCAGAGCGCGTACACCGGCGCCGTGCCGGGGATCTCGAGCAGCCGCGCGCCGTCGGGCACGACCACCGGGCGCGGCGGCGGCGCCGGAAAGAGCAGCTTGCGCTGCACCACGAACAGCAGTCCGGCAAGGAGCAGGTAGGCGAGCGGGAGGCTGGCGAAGGCGAACACGGCGAGTCGGCGGGGGCTGGGCATCTGACCTCGTACGGAGCGCTCGACCTCAGGGGAGGGCCGCGCGGACGGCGTCGTTGAGCCGTTCCAGCCGCGAGGGCGGGTCTCCCATGCGGCCACAGTGCAGCCGAGCGCACAGGAGTCAAGGCGCCACGGCAGGGCCACGGTCCGTCGGAATCGAGTAGACTGCACGCGGAGGACCTTCCATGGCCAAGATGACCCTCACCTACTTCGACACGCCCTCGAGCCGGGGCGAGGAGTGCCGGCTGGCGCTCTTCCTGGCTGGCGTGCCCTTCACCGACGAACGCCTCAAGGGCGCCGACTGGCCGAAGCGCAAGGACTCGACGCCGTACGGCGCGCTGCCCGTACTGACCGCCGAGGGGCAGCCGCCGATCGCCCAGTCGAATGCCATCCTGAGGCTGATCGGCAGCCAGCACGGGCTCCACCCAGCCGACGCCTGGGAGGCGGCGCGACACGAGGCGCTCATGGGGGCCATCGAGGACATGCGGGGCCGGATCGGTCCGACCCGGCACCTGCCCGACGCGGAGCGCAAGCGGGCCCGCGAAGAGCTGGCGAGCGGCTACCTCCAGGAATGGGGCGGCCACGTGCAGGCGCAGCTCGGCGACCCCTTCGTGGGCGGCGCGGCGATCCAGGTCGCCGACCTCAAGCTCTTCGTCGCGATGACGCCGCTGCTGCGAGGCTCGATCGATCACGTCCCCGGCGACGTCTTCAAGGCGTTCCCGAAGCTCCTCGCGCATCACGAAGCCGTCGAGAGCCATCCCAAAGTCGTCGCCTGGTACGCTCGGTAGTTGCTAGACTCGCCCGCCGTGATCACCGCAGCTGCCGCCCTCGCCTGCCTACTCTCCACCGCGTCGCCCACGCTCGCCGTCCTCGACTTGAGCCCCCACGAGGGCGTGTCCAAGGACCTGGCGCGCACGCTCACCGAGCTGCTGGTGGTGGATGTCCGCGAGGTGGCGCCGGGCATGCGGGTGTTCGGCTCCGCAGACATCGCAGGCATGATCAATTTTCACGAGGAGAAGGTCAGGCTAGGTCAGCGCTGCGAAGATCAGACGTGCCTCGCCGAGATCGGCGGCGCGATGGGCGCCAAGGAGGTTGTCACCGGGAGTCTCTCGATCCTCGGTGGCGACTACGTCCTGGTTCTGCGACGCATGGACGTGGCGCACGCCCATGTGCTGGCTGAATCGAGCGGCTCGGCGCCGCAAACCGACTCCGCGAAGCTGCGCGGGCTCGTGGCCACCGCGACGCGCGGCCTCTTCATGCCGGCCGGCGCGGCATCGCTTTTGGAGCGTCGGCACGGGCGTCTCTTGCCCTGGGTGCTCGGCGGCGCCGCCGTGCTGACCCTCGTGGCGTGCGTGGTGGGCTGGGCGGAGGTGGCCAGCTTCGACTCCTTGCGGGGCGAGAGTCAGACCCAAGCGGTGACTTACGCGCAGGCCGTGGCAGCGCAACCCGCGGCGCAGACCGGCCAGGTGGTGGGCATCGTCGCGGCGATCGCGACGGGGGGGCTGGGGGCCGGAGCGGCACTGACGTGGTGAGCCACCGCCTCCTCCTGGCTTTGCCCTTCGTGCTCCTGGGCTGCGACACGAGCCTCGACGGCTTCCGCCTGAGCTGCGGCCCCGACGCCGGCTGCCCCGCCGGGGATCTCTGCCAGGCCGGATTCTGCGCGCCCGAGGCCAGCTCGACGGCGGCCACGGGGTCGCCCTCGACCGGCGCCGCTTCGACTGGGAGCGCGGGCGGGGCTTCCACCGGTGGGGCGGTGGGAGGAACGACCACCGGCGGGACGGCGACCGGCGCGACCGATGGGGCTTCGTCGGGCGGCGGCGCGTGGAACGGCGCTGGCTCCGGCGGCTGCAACGTCTCACAGGGGAGCTACCACGCGCTCCCGATCGGCTCGCCCTCGCCGATGGCGCTGGCGGTCGATACGTCGGGCAACCTGCTCGTCGCCGTCGAATCGAGCGGCGTTCCCGAGTTGCTATCGGTGGCGCCGGACGGCGGCGTCACCGTGCGGGCCCCCGCGATCACCGGCATGAGTCTCCCGGCCGGCGTGGCCGTGGACGCGCAGAACGACGTCTTTCTCGCTGACATCGCCGGGCGGCTTTATGAGGTCGGGAGCGACGCCGGCGCCGCGGTGGCGCTGTGCGGCACCCAAGGAAACCAATGCTTCCCGGGGCAGACTTCGCGCGCCCTCGCCGTCGGGCCGGACCAGACGCTCTACGTCACTTTTCCGACCTGCGTGATGTCGTGGTGGGAAGGGGCCACGGTGACGGTCGCAGGCAACTGCAGCGCGAGCGCCGGGTATTTCAACGGCCAGTCCAAGGAAGCGCTGTTCGAGAGCCTCGAAGGCGTGACGATCGACCCGTCCGGCACGCGTCTCGTCGTGGCCGACGGCAACAACGGCTACGACTGCCTTCGCCAGATCGACCTCGACGCGGGCATGGTCTCCGACTTCGGCCTTCCCTGCAAGAGCCAGCCCTTCTACGTGGGCGACTCGTTCGGCAAGCCCTGGGCGGTGACCGAGGATCGCTTCGGCAACGTGTTCGCCGCGGACGAGGGAACCAACGCGAACGACGTGTGGGAGATCACGCCCGCAGGCGCCTTCTTCTGGATTGCTGGAGGCGGCTCCTCGGCCGGCAGCACCGGCGCCGCCTGCGGCGCCGATCTGTCTTCCCCGATCGGCCTCGCCGTGGATTCCCTGGACGACCTGTTCGTGCTCGACGGCGCCGGCACGGGATCGCTCGTCGAGCTGACGCCTTGAGGGAGGACGCATGCGTTTCGCGACTTTGCTTGCTGCCGTCACGTTCGCCGCCTGCTCGGGCAGCTCCGGCTCGACGGGCAGCCTGACCGGCTCGCAGTCCTTCCCCGTCGCCTCGACTCAGCTCTCGGAGATCTGTGGCGCCTGCGGCGCCGATTCGAGCGGTGCGCCCTCCGCCATGGCTGTGTTCCTGGGCGACCGCCCGCTCGCTTCCGTCGCCTGCGTGGCGGTGGGGGCGGACGGCGGGATCGGGGGCGGCGACGCGGGGCCCATCCAGATCGTCCAGCTCCAGCTGGCGGCGCCGGGTTTGGCCACCTGCAGCGGCGGCTCGGCAAGCGGCGCCCTCGCGGCCGGCACGTTCCCCATCGTCGACGAGGGGGTCACGGACGCGGAGGTCTGCGGCAACCTGCCCGCCGGCACGCAAGGAGCGGCGGCGGTCCTCGTCGTCGAGACGTGCAACGGGCTCTCCGGCTGCAACGTGAGCGACTGGGCGGTCGCGGGCAGCGCAACGCTTTCGGCCGTGTCGGCCACGAGCGCCTCGGGAACCTTCGACGTCTTCCTCGGCAACGCCACCGTCCCGGACGCGGGTGAGCTGAAGGGCACGTTCACGGCGGCGAGCTGCGGCTGATCAGGTCTTCAAGACCACGAACAGCTCGAGGACGATCAAGAGCGCCACGAGGATCTCGAGGCTCAGGGTGCGGCGCGTGTCGAGGTCACTCTTGAGCAAGGCGTAGGCCTGGGCGAGCAGCGCCTGCTTGCGCCCGAGCGCCTGCTGCCAGTCGGGAATACGAAAGCGGCGCACGGCACCCATGTAGACGCGGGCGAGGTAGAAATCGCCGACGATTTTGAGGGCGTTCTCCACGCGCTCGTTGAACTCGGCCATCTCCACCACCAGGCGGGTCATCTCGCGCGAGAGGCGCGAGTAGCGTCCCTGGAAGAGGGAAAAAAAGCCTGGGCGGCGGCGCGAGATCTCGCCGTAGATGCGCACCAGCTCGCGGTCGAGAAGCATGTCGTAGTAGCGCATCTCGAGCAGCTGCGCGGTGGCGAACTCCAGCAGGTGCGGAATATCCAGCGAGCCGCTCGGCTCCACGACGATCGCCGAATTCCAGTCGATGGCGGCGAGATCCCGCTCCTGGTAGCTGAAGGAGCGCTCGAGGACGTCGGCGCGCTCGCCCTGGGCCAGCGGGAGCGGTGAGCGCTCGCCCACGAGGAGGCGAACGAGCGCCTGCTGATCGCCCAGGAGCTCCGTCGCCGTCGCGGGGCCGGAAGGGCTGGAGACCTCCTCGATGAAGAGCACCGTGTACTCTTCGTGACCCTCCCAGCGGTGGGCGCGGCGGACGGCTCCCGCCAGCCGGTCCATCAGCAGGCCGGTCTCGCGCGCCGCGAGCTCGAGCAGGTGCGGGCTGTCGTACAGGTCGTCCGCCAGTTCGACCAGATCGGCGAAGCCGGCGGGCGTCCGGCAGGGAAGCGTCGCGAGCAGGCTGACCACGCCGAAGTCGAAGACGCGAGCCTCGAGCTCCACCTCGACCTCGGCTCCCGCCGCGACGACCTTGCGGCGACCCAGGGGGACGGTGAGCGGCGGGTTCGGGATCTCGAGGGCCTCCGAGCGCTCGCGCACCGGTCGAGCGCGGGCGGTGCCGCCGGCGAGGAGGGTCTCGGCGCGCGCGAGGTCGACCTCGTCGCCGACTTCGAAGAGCCGGTACGAGAGGAAGCTCGCCTTGTGGATGACCAAGGCGTCAGGCATAACGCGCCTCGATGTCCTCGCTCGATTTGAAGCTGCTCCTCGTCTTCGCGCTCTTCGCCGTGGTCATCGTGCTCAAGGCCTCTTCGGGCTTCCGGGCGCGCCCGGTGGCGCCGCGGCGGCGGCCGGGGCGCCGGGGTGGCTATCGGTTCGAGGAACGGGGCGGCCGCGGGCGCGGGCGACCTTGACCCGGCGCACGCGCTTGGGCGTGCGCTCCACCACGGTCAGTTGCAAGCCATCGGCGAAGAAGCGGTCGCCCTGCTCGGGGATGGCCCCCGACTGCGCGTTGAGCCAGCCCGCGAGGGTCTCGTATTCCCCGGCCCCGAGAGTCGTGCCGAAGGTCTTCTCGAACTCGTCGATCGAGATGCCCGCGCGGACGAGCGCAGCGCCGTCGGACAGCACCTCGACGTTGCGGCCTTCAGGGCGAAGCTCGTCGCGGATCTCGCCCACGATCTCCTCGAGGATGTCCTCCAGCGTGACGATGCCCATCACCCCGCCGTACTCGTCCACCACGACCGCGAGGTGGCTGCGGCGTCCCTGCATCTCCCGCAGCAGCGCGCCGATGGGCTTGGCCCAGGGCACGAACGCGACCGGCCGCATCACGTCCTGGATCACGATGAGCTTCGGGTTCGCCAGCAGCGGCACCAGGTCGCGCGTGTGCAGGATCCCCACGATGTCGTCCATGGTCTCGCGGAAGACGGGGAGGCGCGAGTGGCCCCGCTCGGCGACGAGACGGATGACCTCCTCGGGAGGCGTGGTCAGCTCCACCGCGACGATGCCGGTGCGCGGCACCATCACCTCGCGCGCGGTCTTCTCGGAGAACTCGAGGACCGAGCGCAGAAGCTCCGGGTCGGTAGAGCCGAGCTTGCCCTTGCCTACCTCTGCGGCCAGGTAGGCTTCAACGTCCTCGAGGGAGGTGAGGGCCGGGGCGAGTGACGGCCGGCCGCTGCCCAGGGGTCTCATGAAGCGCTCGGCGAGGGTGGCTGCGGCTCCGCGCACGGGCCGGCCGAGGGCGGCGAGCGCCCGCAGAGGCGAGGCGAGCCAGCGGCCGAACGCTTCGGCGTGCGCGACGGCGACGGCCCGCGCACAGAGATCCAGGCCGAGCGCCAGGATCACGGCAAGTACGCTGAACAGGAAGAAAGCGAGTCCCGTTCCCACGGTTCGAACCGCCGCCCACCCGCCGAAGGCTCCAGCTGCCGCCACCAGGAGCTGGCCGACGATCCGCTGGGACCACCAGGTGCCCTCGGGATCGGTCTTGAGGGCGAGCAGGGCCGTGCCGCCGCGCCGCCGTTCGGCCGCGAGGATCCGCACGCGCGAGAGCGGTAAGCGCCCGAGCGCCGCCTCGGCGGCCCCGAGGAGCGCACGCGCCACCGCGCAGGCGACCGCCGCCCCGAAGATCAGCGTTGCGCTCCCGGTTTGCATGCGCCCCCTTTCCAGGATAGCCGATGTCGCCGGTCGACCCTGCTAGAATCCTCACCAGATCATGTCCGAGCTGCGCCGCATCCTGCTGGCTTCCTTTGACCCCGTCCCGGACGCCACGGGCGCGAGCGCCCGGCTGACCGAGCTCTTGCGCGGCCTCACGCCGGTCTTCGACGTGGACGCACTCACGCCCAAGGGCGAGATGCACTCCCACATCGAGCGCTACTACGGCGCGCGGCTGATGCGCGTTCCCATGCTCAAGCGCGACCTGCCCTCGCGCGCGCTGACGTTCGAGCGGGCGATGAAGCGGCAGCTCGAGAGCAACGAGTACGACCTGGTGCACGTGACCGACCCGTTCGGCGGATACCCGACGCGGCAGCGGCGCGGGCTGTCGTCGCATCGCATCGTGTACGACGCGCACAGCCTGCAGAGCCTCTGGATCCGGCTGGCCCGACCCGACCTGCTCTCCGAGCTGCGCTTCATCACGAGGTTGCGGCGGCTCGAGCGACACTGCCTGTTGTCCGCGGATCTCGTGCTCGCGAGCAGCGAGGCGTTCCGGGGCCACCTGCAGCTCCTCGGCGTCCCCGCGGATCGCGTGCGCATCGTGCCCCCGCCCATCGACCTGTCGCGCTTTCGCGAGGCCCCTCCGCCGCCGGGCGCGCCCTTCCGGATCACCCACCTCGGGGGCGCCGCGGCGTGGGAAGGCACGGAGACGCTGCTGGATGCGCTGCGCGTCCTCCTCGACCAGGGCGTGCCGGCGCGGCTCTCTCTCGCGGGGGAGCGCGACGCAGCCACACGCCGCTTCCTGCGGCAGGCGCTCGCGGCGCGCCGCCTCGGCGACGCGGTGGACCTGCTGGGGCCGCTGCCGCACGAGCAAGTTCCGGACCTGTTGGAGCACACGCACGTGTGCGTGGCGCCGCTCTCCGCGTCCCCCCTGGTGGGCCCCATCGGCGTGGGCTCGATGAAGGTCGCCGAGTACCTCGCCGCCGGACGACCGGTGGTCGCCGCCGACACGGCGCTGCACCGCGAGCTGGTCGGCTCGTCCGAGGCGGCCGGCTTCTTCCGGGCCGGAGACGCGCCCGACCTGGCGCAGCGCCTGGCCCAGCTGTGGAAGGACGAGCGCCGGCGCATGGAGATGGGCGATCGGGCGCGCGACCGCGCGCGCACCGCGTTCGACGCGGCCCTGTCGCGCCGAGCGCTCCTGCGCGCCTACTACGACCTGCTCGACCCCTCCATCATCGTGAACGCCACCGCGTATGCGGCCGAGCGGAGCGGCGCAGGGAGCGACTCGGCGACGCAGGCCGCCACGGTGCAGACGCCCGAACCCGTCACGAATCCAGCGCTGGGAGAGGCCACCACGAACGTGAGCCGGGTCGTTCCACGCGGCGGGCCCCTCCCGACGCCGACCTCCCCTGCCCCGATGGCGCCCGCGGGAAAGCCGCCCCCGCCGACCGCCGACCTCACGGCGCCGGAGGCGCTGCCAGACGCGGTCCAGGAGGACGCGGATTGGTTCAGCGGCCACCTCCCCGACGACGCGGGATGACCTCGGCGCGTCCACGCAGGTGGGCGAGCCAGCCCTCTTGACGAGCCCGTTCGCAGAATTCCTCGACCAATGCGAGCCGCTGCGGCGGGCGGCCTCCTCGGAACCGGCGCTGCTCGCCGCCTTGGCGCGGCCCGGGGCCCTGGACGCGCCTTCGGTGGACCTCGAGACGGCCCTGCACCGCCGCCTCGCACGGATCGCCGATCGCGATCTCCCGTGTGCACAGCGGGTTCTACGCCTCGCACGGCGGCGCGAGCTGTGCCGGCTGGCGCTGCGCGAGCTGACCGGCCGCGCGGACGTCCTCCGATCGGCCCTGGAGCTGTCGCTGCTCGCGCGAGCGGTCTGCAGCGCCGCGCTCGCCTTCTGCGAGCGCTCGGCGTGTGCCGAGCACGGACAGCCCGAGAGCGGCCGCACGGGCTTCTGCGTGCTGGCCTTCGGCAAGCTCGGCGGCGACGAGCTGAACTTCAGCTCGGACATCGACCTGGTCTTCCTGTACCGGCACGACGGGACGAGCAGCGGGGGCACCGCGGGAGCGACGAGCCACCGCCAGCGCTATGCGAGGCTCGCCGAGCGCTTCATCCGCTTGCTCGCCGAGGTCACGGCCGACGGGTTCTGCTACCGCGTCGACGTATCGTTGCGGCCGGAGGGGCGCAACGGGCCGCTGGTGAACCCGCTCGACGCCGTCCTGCGCTACTACGAGAGCTACGGCCGGAGCTGGGAGCGGCTGGCGCTCCTGAGGGCACGGCCCCTGGCGGGCGACCTCGCGCTCGGGGAGGAGCTGCTGTCCGCCCTCGATCCGTTCGTCTTCAGGCGGTCTGTCGACTTCGGCGTGCTCGACGAGCTGCGTGATCTGAAGCGGCGCATCGAGGTCACGGCGGCGCGCCGCGGCGACGACGTGAAGCTGGGGCCGGGCGGCATCCGGGAGATCGAGTTCTTCGCCCAGGCGCTGGCCCTCTTGCACGGCGGACGGAAGCCTTCCCTGAAGCGGCGGGACCTCGTGGGGCTCCTCGATCGGCTGGAGGGCGAAGGCCTGCTGCCAGGACGGGACCGCGCCCAGCTGGAGGACGCCTACCGATTCCTGCGGCGGGTGGAGCATCGGCTTCAGATGCAGGACGATCGCCAGACGCACCTGTTGCCGGCCGATCCCGCGGAGCGCCGGAAGCTCGCCGTTCGCCTGGGCGAGGGCGACTCCGATCCCCTGGCCACGTTCGATCGGGAGCTCTCGAGCCACCGTGCGGCGGCCCGGGCGGCTTTCGACGCCCTCCTGAGAACCCACGAGGCCCCTCGCCCGGCCCGCGAGGTCGAGGCGAGCTGCCAGGCGGCCTTGGACGCCTCTTTACCCGAGGACGCCCGGGAGGAGGCGCTCACCGCGCTGGGCTTCTCCCGGCTCGACGAGGGGCTCCTCGCCATCCACCGGCTCACGCGCCGCGGGGCGCCCTTCGGCCCCGGGGGCGGTGCCGCCACGCGACGTCGCTTCGAGGGCCTCTTCGAGGAGTTGGCCCGCGCGGCCGATCCCGACCGGGCGCTGGCGCACTTCTCCAGCTGGGCGGTCGCTCTGCGAGCGCCCGACAGCCAGCTCGGCCTGCTGGAGCGCGATCCGGCATCGCTCCGCCGGCTCTGCAGCCTGTTCGGCAGCTCGGACCTTCTCTCCCGCGAGCTGCTGCGCCACCCGGAGCGCTTCGAGCTGTTGCTCCCCACGCGGCCGCTCGAGCCGTCCAAGGATCTCGCCCGGCTGAGAGCCGAGCTCGGCGTGCAGCTCGCCGGCATCGACGATCCGGAGGGGCGACTCTCTGCCGCCTGCCGCTTTCGCAACGAGGAAGTGCTCCGCATCGGGCTGCTCGATCTGGCCGGCGAGCTGCCGGTCGAAGCGGTTTCGGCGCAGCTCTCGGATCTCGCCCTGGCGATCCTGGGAGAGGTCCTCGCGCTGGCGGCCGCGGAGACTGCCGCCCGTCACGGCCAGCCGGGCGACGGCGCGACCCTCTGCGTGATCGCGCTCGGTTCTCTCGGGGGCCGGGAGGCGACCTACGGCTCCGACCTCGACCTGCTCTTCCTGTTCTCGTGCTCCGGCGAGAGCAGCGGGGGCAGCCGGGGGTGCGTCGAGAACCGGGAGTACTTCGCGAGGCTCGCACAGCGCCTGATCGCCCTCCTGGCGATGCCGCTGCGCGAGGGAACGCTCTACCGGACGGATTCCCGTCTGCGCCCCTCCGGCAACCAGGGGGCCCTCGTGACTTCGCTCGCGGCTCTGCGGGAGTACCACGCGGCCCGCTCGGCCCTCTGGGAGCGGCAGGCCCTCCTCAAGGCGAGCTTCGCCGCAGGTGATTCGAAGCTCTTCGAACGGGCCTTCGCCGAGGTCCTCGACGCGGCCATTTACCGCTCCGAGAGCGATGCGGGCGCCGTCGCCTCGGAGATTGTCCGCCTCCGGAGGCGCATGGAGACCGAGCTTGCCGGTGAACAACGCAGCCGATACAATCCGAAGCTCGGCCGCGGTGGCCTGACCGACATCGAGTTCGCCGTGCAATTCCTCCAACTCGTCCATGGCCGCGGCCGCGCCGCCCTCCGCCAGGCCGCCACTCTCCAGGCCATCGAGGCCCTGGCCGCGGAGCGATTGCTCGCAGCCGCGGACGCGCGAGAGCTGGCCTGCGACGCGCGCTTCCTTCGCCGCCTCGAGGGCCGGCTGCGCATCGCGAGCGACGTCCGGCAGACGCACCTGCCCGAGGATCGCGGCGCGCTCGACGCCCTGGCGCGGCGGCTCGGCTACGGCGCGGAGGCGGGGCGCGGGCCGGGCCAGCGGCTGCTCGACGACTACGGCGTCCGCACGGGACGGGTGCGGGCGATCTTCGAGCGCGTGCTCGGGACGGCGGCCCCATGACGGTCAAGGTGAACATGCCGGAGCTCGAGGAGCTGCAGAAAGCCGACACGGCCCCTCGGACGGGACCGGCCTCGAGGCCTTCGAAGAAGGCCGTGGACGAGAAGGAAAAGACCGACCCCAAGCTCGCGATGCCCTGGGAAGAATCCAAGCCGCCCGCGGAGCCGCAGTCGCTGCTCCGGCGCCTCGCGGGTCCGGAGTGGGAGGACGAGGTCACCGACGTCGAGAAGGTGATCGTTCGCCAGCGCACCCAGCGGACCGAGCTGCCCATCAGCCGAGGCGACCTCCGCAAACGCCCCTTCGGCGAGCTTCTCGCCGAGATCTACCGCTGGCACGCAGAAGGCGCCTTGCTGGTCGCCAACGCCCAGGACAAGAAGGTCGTGTACTTCCGCAAGGGGCGGCCGGTGTACGTGAAGTCCAACGCGCTCTCCGAGTGCCTGGGCCGCATCCTGATCCGCGAGAAGCTCATCACCGAGGCCGACTGCGAGGAGTCGCTGCGGCTCATGAAGCAGAGCTACCGGCAGCAGGGCACCGTGCTGATCGAGATGGGCCGCATCTCGCCGCACAACCTGGTGTTCGCCCTGGGCCTCCAGCTCCAGCAGAAGCTGTTCGATCTCTTCGGTTGGCAGGAGGGTCGCTACGAGCTCGACACGCGCGCCGAGCTGCCGAGCCAGCCGATCGAGCTGGAGATGACCACGGCGGCCATCATCCACGAGGGCATCAAGCGAGCCTACAGCGACGGCCGAGTCTCGAACGCCTTGCGCGACGTGCGTGACGCCTACCCGGTACCCGCCGCTGACCCCCTTTACCGCTTCCAGGACCTCGGCCTCGACGACGACGAGGCCAAGCTCCTGGGCTCGATCGACGGCAGCCGCACGGTGGCGCAGCTGGAGGCCAAGAGCTCCCTGCGACCGATGGTGGTGAGGCGGTTGCTCCTGGCCATGCGCATCGCGCAGGTCCTCGACTTCGAGAGCGAGCGGCGAACCGGGCGTCACCGCGTGCGGCTGGCCCCACCGCCGCTCAAACCGCCCCCCCCGGGCGGCGCCAAAGCTGCCCCCAAGTCCGCAGAGCCTCCGGCGCCGACCGCCGCGCCCGCAAGGCAGCCGCCGTCGCGCGAGACAGCCGAGAAGCTCGCGGGCGAGGTGGCGTCGCTCCGGCGCAAGACGCACTTCGAGATCCTGGGAGTCAAGAAGGACACGCCGCCGCACGAGCTGCGACGCGCCTACCTGGCCCTCGCCAAGGAATACCACCCGGACAAGCACTACAGCTCGGCATCGGCCGAGGTTCGCGAGCTCGCGGCCGAGATCTACCACCTCGTCTCGATCGCCTACGAGACGCTCACGGATCCCGACGAGCGGCGCGCCTACGAGGCGAGCCTCGCCGCGGGCGGCCCGCGCGAGGAGCCCGACGCCGTGGCGCGGGTGCTGGCCGCGGAAGGGAAGTTCCAGAAGGGCGAGCAGCTCTTGCGCGAGCGCCGCTTCAAGGAGGCGGCCGGCGCCTTCCAGGAGGCCGTCTCCCTCTACGAGGAAGAGGGCGAGTTCCACGCCCACCTCGGCTGGAGCCTCTACCAGGCCAACCCCGGCTCGTCTCAGATCCTGTCGGAGGCGCTCGATCACATCGAGAAAGCCATCCGCCTGAACCCGAAGGTCGACAAGTCGTACCTGTTCCTCGGCTACATCCACAAGGCAACGGGCCGCCCCGACAAGGCGGAGCGATCGTTCGAGAAAGCGCTGCAGTGCAACCCGGACTGCCTCGAGGCGCTGCACGAGCTGCGCCTGATGTCGAGGACGGGCCGGAGGTAGACCCCTGGCCAGAGCCGAGCTGTCGAGGCACCTCGAGGGGGCCGAGCTCGCCCTGCTGCGCTTCTGCCTGGAGCGCCCCGCCGCGGTGCCCGCCGCGGACGAAGGCACGCTGCGCTATGCCTTCGCGCTCGGGCGCGTGGTGGCCGACGGAGCGCCGCGCGACCACGGAGCCTTCGCGGAGTACGAACGCGCCCTCGCGAACGCCGCGACCGCGCTCTTCGGTCCGGAGCCGGCCGGCAAGCCACTGCAACCCGAGCCGGAGCTGATCTCGGCCGCCGCACGCCGGCTGTGGGAGCTCACGCTGGCGGCGCGCTCCGCGGCGTGCTCGGTCACGGGGCGGAGACTCGCAGAGCTGGACGAGCTGATCCGCCACCGCAAGCTCGCCCTGGCCCTCGGCGGAGGCGGCGGGAGCGGTTACGTCTACCTGGGCTGCTTCCAGCTCCTCGAGGAATGGAAGCTCGCGCCGAGCCTCATCGCAGGCAGTAGCATGGGCGCGGTCCTCGGCCTCATGCGGGCCAGGCGGCTTCACTTCGACGTGGGAGAGGTCTTCGAGATCCTCCGCCATCTCTCCTACCGCCGTCTGTTTCGCTTCCTGCGCACCGAGAGCCGCTATGCCATCCCGGGCGCCTTCCGGCTCTACCTGCGCGCGGCCCTGCAGCGCTTCCTCCCGGCCGGTGAGGAGCGACTCTCGCAGCTGAAGATCCCGCTCGTCGTCAACGTGACCGGCATCCGTGCCGGCATGCTCCCCCGGCCCCTCGACGCCTACGAGCACCTCCTCGACGTGCGGGCGCTCTTCCCGCCGACCCCGCGCAAGCTGCGCTCGCGGGCCGGACAGATCGTCTCCGCGCTGGCCGAGCTCATCTCGCAGCCCAACCGCCTGGCCCATGTCTACCTCGGGGTCGAGGCTGGCACCGCAGATTTCGACGCGCTCGATGCCGTCGGTTTCTCGTCGTCGCTGCCCGGCGTCATTCACTACGACGTCCTGCGGCGCGATCCCGCGGTGCATGAACGACTTGGCCGCCTGCTCGCGGAACGCGAGCTCGGCTGGCTCGCCGACGGCGGTCTCGTCGAGAACTGCCCCGCACGGTGCGCCCAGGAGGCAGCGCGCCAGCGCGGTGCCGGGCACGCCAACGCGCTCGTCCTGGCGCTCGACGCGTTCTCCCCCAAGCTGGCCACACCTGCCTGGCTGCCCCTCGAAAGGCTGGCCCACGAAAACGTGCGCCGCAGCCTTTCCTGGAGCACGCTGTACGTGCCCTTCGCCCGGACCCTGTCACCGCTGGAGATCGTCCCGGGCGAAGCACAGGCGCGCCGGGCCATCGCGCTGGGCCGCGCCCAGCTCGCACCGCACATGCCGCTGCTCGCGCGGGCGCTAGAGCCGCTGCCGGATCTGGCGCTGAGCCGACCCGCGGCCGCCTGAGGCTAGGGCTTGCCTCGTTCTCCGATCAGCGCATCCGCGACGACCTTTCCTACCCGCGCCAGGCAGCTCGCACGGCTGGCCTCCAGCGAAGCGTCGAGGCCATAGCTGCCGCTGTCTTTCACGTACCTCATCCGGTGTCGGTAGACGTCGAGCTCCTCCGTGTAGGGCGCGGGCAGGCTCCAGAGGGTGTTGCAGGCGACGTGAAACTCTCCCTCAACGGCACCGCTCTGAACGTCCAGCAGCCTGGCCGCGAAGCGCAACTCGGGGGCGTGGAAGGACCACCGGCTGGCCTTCGACGCGACTTCGTAGTGCGACCGATCGACCTCGTCGAAGGCGTTGCCCTCGGACCCATAGAGAAACCAGCGACCCTGGACGTCCACCCAGTCGAGGCCGACTATCTCCAGCAGCGCGTCCGCGCCCGTGGCCTTGCCCAGGACGAGCAACCGTTCGCTGCGCGAGGCGTGCTCGGCCGATGACGCCGCCCGGCCGGCGATGTCGGGGGACACGAGGGCGATTCCGGATCTCAGCAGCTCCCGTTCGACGTCGGCCGCCGCGAGGGCGGGCGCCGGGTGTTCGGGCGGAGGTGGAGGGAGCTCGTGCTTCTTCGCGAACTCCAGGGCACTCCGGACGAGCGTCGCGAGCTCCGAGCCGCCCGCCCGCGCCGGGGCGCCGGGCGGCACGACGATCAGCTTCTGGTAATGCCTGGAGGCGAGATCCTTCGCCACGACGCTCTGATCGTCGAGCGGTCGCTCCGCCGACATGCGAAGCGTGGCCCGGGCCAGCGGGGTCGCGCAACCCACGACCAAGGACGAGAGGCTGACGACGAGGAAGGATCTCATGTGCACGCTCCCTGAACGGCGGGGCCGAAGCCCGGCTCGGATCGCCGGTGGGATACGCCTGGCGCCTCCCGCTGTCCAGGCCGAACGGCGTCAGCAGCCGCCGCGGTCGCAGACCGCCAGCCAGCTCGTCCAGCCGCCGGGGATCTGGTCGAAGCCCATGTCGTAGCTCGCGTCGACGCCGGTTCGCGGGATGCCGCCGAAGGCGGTCGCGACGGCGGGCCACAAGTCGCTGAGGATTCCCGGCGCCACGTAACTCCCGCGGTTCACCGTCATGAGCGTGGCCCCGCCGTACCCCTGGTTGTCGGCGTAGTACGCGCCATAGTGGGCGAGCGCCTTCGCGATGGTCCTGGTGTACGGGGGGACGTTCCACGAATCGATCGTCGCGTCGCTGGCCGTGAAGAAGACGCGCTGCCCCTCGGTCAGCACGTTGCTCGTGTCGGGGCAGGCCCCGCCCGCGCCGTCGCTGGCGGTGGCGGGAGCAACGAAGCTGCCGTCGTGGCAAGGAAACTCGATGGCGAGCGCGTGATCGATCTCGCCCGCCAGGATCTCGTTGGGCAGCAGGAGCCCCTGCGAGACCATCCACCCCGTCGCGGTGGCCACGCTCCCAGAGGCGAAGTCGTCGTTCGTGGCGATGGCCGCCTGGCTGCCCGATCCGATGAGGCAGACACCGTTGCCGCCCGCACCATCGAAGCACTGCGACGCCTCGTAGAAGTCGTACTCGGTGCTTCCGTCCGGCGAGATCACGACCAGGTGATCGTCGCTGCCCTGCCCGCGCGTCGGCCCCGGGCCGTTCATGTCGGGGTAGGCCTGCCACTCCGCATTCTGGGGGATATGGATCTGCAGCCCCTGCAAGCCTGGACATCCCCAGCTCTCGAAGCAATCGATCGTGTAAAGCGGGTCCGTCGCCCGCGCGAAGTAGAGGGCGGTCAGGTTGTCGTCGCCTTCGGCAGTGGAGACGGGATCGACCAGCGGGTGCATCCCGACGTTCCACTGCCCGTTGCTCGGCCCGGCCAGGCTCCAGTTCTGCACGTAGTACTGGATGATCGCGGCGCTGTTGGAGGCGATCTTCGGATTCGCGGGCAGCGGCGCGTTGAAGACGCCGTTCGGGTACACGGGATAGCAGACGCTGCTCAGGCAGTTGCCGGAGACGCAATCGCAGTCGTTGGCGCAGATCCCTCCCGCCTGGACGGGGGGCGATGCACAGTCGACGCCCCCGCCCGAGGTTCCCTCCGCGGCACCGCTCGTTCCGCCCGCGGACGACGAGCCGCCGCCGGTCGTGGCCGTTCCGCTCGCCGTTCCGCTCGCCGCTCCGTCGCCGGTCGTCGCGGTACCGCTCGCCGCTCCTCCGGCCGTCGCGCCGGCCGAGCTCCCGCTCGCACTGACCGCCACGCCACCGGTCGAGCCGCCCCGTCCGCCCGAGTTGTGCCCCCCGGCACTGCCGGAGGAGCCGTTGCCGCCGGACACGGCACTCGTCGATCCGGGCGGCCCGCCCGAGGATCCTTCGATCGTTACGCCCGTCGACCCGCCACTCGACATCGCCAAACCCTGACCACTGGACGTTCCTCCGCCCTCCCCTGACGTCGCGGGAATGCCCGCGCTCCCGGCTGCCGTCCCCGAAGAGGCCAGGGGGCCGGCGCTGGACGCGCCTTCCGGTCCGGAGCCGCCGCTGGACGCTGCGGCCGGCCTCCCGTCGGAGCCCGAACCGCCGGAGGCCGTCCAGGTGGCGATGCCCGAGCGCGCACAGCCCGCCACCAGGGCAGGGAGCAGGAGCCAGGTGAATCGAGCGTTGGCAGGGAGACGCTGCGAGCGATCGTCCAGAATGCGACGACCATACCCAGGGCTCGCCCTCGTCCGTCAACAAACGGCCGAGCAGGCGCTCGTTGCAGCTCCTACAGCTTCGTGGCGGTGACGGTCGCCTTCACGGACTCGTAGCTCTTGTGGAAGAGGGCCTTCTCGCGGTCGTCGAGCGGCAACTCCAGGACGCGCTCGACGCCCCCGGCGCCGATCACCGCCGGGACGCCCATGTAGCAGCCCTGCACCCCGTACTCGCCCTCGAGGTAGGCGGCGCAGGGGAGCACGCGCTTCTTGTCTTTCAGGTAGCTCTCCGCCATGGCGATGGCGCTGGCGGCCGGCGCGTAGAACGCGCTTCCGGTCTTGAGCAGCGCGACGATCTCCCCGCCGCCCCCGCGCGTGCGCTGGATGATGGCCTCGAGGCGATCCGGCTTGATCAGGCGATCGAGCGGTACGCCCCCGACGGAGCAGAAGCGCGCGACGGGCACCATGTCGTCGCCGTGGCCTCCGAGAACCACCGCGTGCACGTCGTCGATGCTGCAGCCCACCTCCTCGGAAACGAAGTAACGGAAGCGGCTGCTGTCCAGGACGCCCGCCATCCCGACCACGCGGTTCTTGGCAAAGCCGGTGAGCTTCTTCATCGCGTAGACCATGGCGTCGAGGGGATTCGACACCACGATCACGAACGCGTTCGGGCACTTCTCCTTGAGGTGCGCCGCGACGTCCTTGACGATCTTGAGGTTCACGTCGAGCAGGTCATCGCGGCTCATGCCCGGCTTCCGCGGGATGCCGGCCGTGACGATCACGACGTCGGCTCCCTCGACGCCCTCGTACTTGTTGGTGCCGGTGATGCGGGCGTCGTAGCCATCGACCGCCCGTCCCTGCGAGATGTCGAGGGCCTTGCCCTGGGGGACGCCTTCGACGACGTCCTGCAGCACCACGTCGCCGAGCTCCTTCTGCGCCGCGAGCAGCGCCAGGTTGCCGCCAATCTGCCCCGCCCCGACCAGCAGGATCTTCTTGCGTGCCATGGTGAGCTCCTCCGAGCCGTCTCAGCCGGCGTCGCCAGTGACGTCGGGTGCGTTCTTCGAATCGCAGTGGGCGCAGTTGCCGGGGCCGCCGATGCAGACCTCGTCGTTCGGGCAGTCGCTGCTCACCGTGCACTCGAACTTGCAGAGCTGGCCGGCGTCGGAGACCTCGGAGCCTAGGCAAGCCGCGCCCAG
>DATJNL010000290.1:0-11756 GCA_035508175.1 Myxococcales bacterium | reverse complement strand
CCTGCAAGACCGTGGGCGACTGCCCGAACACTTCGAACTTCACCTGCGACCCGAACACCAACTGCTGCACGTTCATCTGCCAGACCGCCGCGGATTGCGGCGGTCAGTTCGACCAGGGCGACCCCTGCAAAACCAGTCCGCTAGGCTGCGTCTGCGACGGCCTGGTCTGCAAGAGCAAGCAGTGCTCCGCCGATGGTGAGTGCGCGTCCACTCAGGTTTGCAAGGGCGGCACATGCCAGACGGCCGATGCGGCGTCCAGCGTCACGAGCATCGTCGTGGAGCCCAACCCCGCCATCCTCCACGCGGGTGCCACCCAGCAGTTCACGGCCACCACCCTGGGCGCGAGCGGCGCCGTCATCCTCGCCCCGGGCTCCATCACCTGGAGCATCAGCGGCGCCGGCGCCGCGGGCAGCAGCTTCAGCGCCACCACCAACGGCCTGCTCACCGTCGGTACGACCGGTTCGGCGGCGTTCGGGGACACCACGATCACCGCCACGGTGGGCTCGGTCACCGGCACCGCCGTCGCCACCGTGTACACCGCCCCGGCCTCCGGCACGCAGGTCACCGTGCTCGACTCCGACACGAACGTGCCCGTCACCGACGCCACGGTGGAGTTCACCGACGCCACCGGCGCGGCCATCAGCGGCGCCTCCGCCACCTCGGGCAGCGCGCTGGGCGTGTACACGCTGCCGGCCACGCCCGCCAACGCGGTGATGCTCAGCGTGTTCGAGCCCAAGTACCAGTACGTGTCGATGTTCCTGCCCTCCGGCGGCTTCTCGTCGAACGACCTGGTGGTGCTGCTCGCCCAGGACGTGCCCACCGTGACCGTGAGCGGCAGCAGCGCCACCGGCCCGCAGCCGGTGGTGGGCGGCTACACCGGCGACTTCCAGCAGGAGCCGGGCATCCTGGATCCGAACAACGGCGAGCCGGCGGCGGCGAAGGGCGACATCCACGTGGGCATCGCCGGCACCGCGGTGCCGCAGGATCTGCTCGACATCTCGCTGTCGGCTCTGCTCGGCCCTAGCCACACGGTCGTGATCAACATCGGCGGCACCCACCCCGTACCCCTTCCACAGGGCATCGAGCTGGGCTTCGGGACCACCTACTTCGCGTGCAGCTACGATGGCCTGGGCGCCGCGGGTGGCTGCGGCGTGTGCAGCGGCGGTAACACCACCAATTGCATGAACCCCACCGACACCGAGACCGATCCCACGCAGGCCGACTGGGCGAACAGCGTGTTCGCCTGCGGCAACCGCTCCGCCTGGGGCCTGGGCGGCGGCGTACCGTTCTCCTCGATCTCGGGCCTGCTCGGCAGCATTGGCACCAGCAACGTCGACGTCGGCTCGCTGCTCGCGGCCCTGCTCCCCGACTTCTCGAGCTTCAACTCGGGCGTGCTCTTCCAGGTGCCCTACACCGAGTCGGCGCCCGTGCCGGCGAGCCAGGTCGTCGATTCGTGCACGCCGGGCACCAACTTCACCGATTCGACGCCCATTCCCAACCCCGCGAGCCTGAACAGCCATGTCTCCCTGGCGCTCAATACGCCGCTCGCCCTCCAGACCACCGTGACGTTGCCGGCGCTGCCCAAGGTCAGCGGCACCTGCCAGACGACCGCGCTGGTGCTGGGCGGCGCCATCGAGCCGGGCTTCGGCCTCTTGCCCCTCGGCCTCTCGGCCGGCAGCATCGACGACCAGAACAACAACCCGAGCTCGAACTGCGAGACCTACGACACCGGTAACCCGCCGAAGGCGAATGGCACCGTGGTCATGAGCATGGCGCCCGAGCACGAGGGCGTGGAGCGCGATCAGTACGGCGTCATCGCGCTCTCGCTCGACGTGGGCTCCCTGAGCGGCAGCAGCAGCGGCCCCACGGCCATCTCGGGCCTCGTGTACACCGCGCCCAGCCTGCCCTACGGCAGCTCGGTGGCCTTCAGCGCCGGGTCGTTCCCCCCGTACGCCCAGGCCGCGACCTACGACGTCTCGACCCGCACCTACACCAATGACACGACGACCTCCGGCGTGAGCGCCGCCGCCTGGATGCGCCTGCGCTTCCAGGACAGCCAGGGGCGCGAGTGGATCACCTACTTCCCCACCGCCACCCCGTCCTTCGTGCTGCCCACGCCCCCGGCGAGCCTGCCGGACGTCAGCGCGACCGGCGGCACGGCCAACGGCGCGGAGGCCCAGCTGGTGCTCACGGGCTCGCTCTCGTACTCGGAGTTCTTCGACTTCACCAACGGCGCGCAGGCCGAGAGCCTGATCAGCCAGATGACCGGCTTCAGCGCCGTCGGCATCTGAGCGGCGCGAGGCCAGCGCATGCACGCGGGGGGCGCGGGAGGCCGCCGAAGCAAGCCTTCGGCGGCCCGGGAGGCGGCCGAGCCCGCGGAGGGCACCGTCAACACGACGGGCCGCACCCGCACCGCCGTCGTCAGCAAGATCTCCGAGCGGGCCGTCGCCAAGGATGCGGCGCTGGTGGTGCTGTACGGCCAGGACCTCGGCCGGCGCTTCGAGCTCGGGCGCGCCGAGACCATCGTGGGGCGCAGCAGCCGCTGCGACGTGCAGGTGGATCAGGAGAGCGTGTCGCGGCGGCACGCGAAGCTCAGCCGCAGCGGCGGCGGCATCGTGGTGCGCGACCTCGAGTCCACCAACGGCACGCTGGTGAACGACCAGGCCGTCACCGAGTACGAGCTGCGCAACGGCGACCTCATCAAGATCGGCCGGACCATCTTCAAGTTCATCGCCGGCGGCAACATCGAGCAGCTCTACCACGAGGAGATCTACCGGCTCACCACGGTCGACGGGCTGACCCAGGCCTACAACCGGCGCTACTTCCTCGAGCAGCTGGCGCGCGAGCTGGGCCGCTGCCAGCGCTACGGCCGCAGGCTCACCCTCGGCCTGTTCGACGTGGACGACTTCAAGGCCGTGAACGACTCGCGCGGCCACCTCGCGGGCGATCAGGTGCTGACGCAGCTCGCGGCGGCGGTGCGCGGCAAGATCCGGCGCGAGGACATCTTCGCGAGGCTGGGCGGCGACGAGTTCGCGCTCGCGCTGCCCGAGCTGTCGCTCAGCCAGGGACTCATGGCCGGCGAGAAGCTGCGCAAGGTCGTGGCGAAGCAGGAGTTCCTGGGGCCGACGGAGGCGCTGCACCTGACCATCTCCATGGGGATGCTCGAGTACCGCGGCAAGGCCATCGACGCGGCGTCCCTGTTGCGGCAGGCCGACACGAAGCTCTACGAGGCGAAGCGGCTCGGCAAGAACCGCGTCTGCAGCTGAGGGGGCGCGGTAGGGGGCCTCGTCGCCGGCGTGGTATCATGGGCAACCCCCGCAGATCCAAGAGGTTTGCCCATGAGATCGGTTCTCTTGATCGCAGCGGTCGCGGTCCCGATTGCGGCGGCAGGCTGCCAGTGCCAGAGCCCCGCGACCGGCGGCACCACCGGGGCCACCGCGGGCGGCGCGAGCGGAACGTCCACGGCCGGGAGCTCCGGCAACGGCTCGGGTGGCTCCTCGGGGCGCGCCAGCACGGGCGCCGGGGCCACCTCCGGAGCCACGGCGGGTTCGTCTTCCGGCGGCACCGGGGCCAGCTGCCCTGCCACCTTTGCGTCGCTCGCGCTGTCTCCGCAGAGCTCGACCGTCACCCTCGACGGCTCCCAGCCCGTGCCGATCACGTTCACGGTCACGGGGACGACCGCGCAGGGGCAGCAGCAGCCGGTCGATGCCTCGCTGCTCGCCTGGACGGCGACGCGCCAGGACGGCACCAACCCCGGCACCGTGACGGCCGGCGTGTTCACTCCCTACGGCGGCGCCGGTGGCACCGTGACGATCACCGCCACGGGTTGCGGCGCCTCCGGTACCGCGACGGTGACCCTGACCCTCTTCGAGACGATCGCGACCGACGGCGGGGCGCCGGGGGATTTCGGCGACGGCGGCGTGTCGGGCTCGCCCAGCGCGCCCGACCTGGTCTACCCGAGCGCGGAGACGCGCTTCCCGCGCAACGTCTACAAGATCCTCTTCCAGTGGAAACCGGACGGCAGCAGCCAGTTCCGCCTCACCTTCACCGGGGCGGCCAGCACGGTGACGGTCTACACGGACGGCAAGGACCCCGCCTGCGCGGCCGTCCCCACCGCAGCCTGCTGGCAGGCGGACACCGCGAGCTGGGACGCCATCGCGGGCAGCAACGCCGGGAGCACCGTGCAGGTCGAGGTGGACGGCACGGCGGGGGCGGGCGCCCCCGTCTACCTGGGAACGCCCGAGACGATCGGCTTCTCCCGACTGGACGTCCTCGGCGCCATCTTCTACTGGGCGGCGAACCGCGGGGGCATCGAGCGCGCCACGGTGTCGGACGTCGCGCCGCAGGACTACCTCGTGGGAAACAATCCCGGTCCGGCGACGCAGGTGGAGGGCTACACGGTCCAGTGCGCCGCCTGCCACACCGTCTCGCGCGACGGCCAGAAGATGGCCGCTTCGTTGCAAGCGCAGGGTCCCAGCAACGTGCACGGCCCGTGGGTCATGCAGGTCACCGCCAACCCGCCGCCGCTGCCGCTCGTGACCAGCGTCCCCGGCGCCATGGGCGACGGCTACACGGTGTTCTCGCCGGACACGACCAAGCTCGTCTGGGGCCCGCGCAACGGCGGCCAGCTCCTGCTGATCGACGCGACGACGGGCGCGACGATCTCGTCCATCTCCGTCGGCGGCACGCCGGTCGAAGGCTCGGCGGTCGACTGGTCGCCCAACGGCTCGCTGGTCGCCTACGCCGACACCAAGGGCGGCATCTCCACCGTCGCCGTGGACGCCACGGGCACCCAGTTCTCGAGCGTGAGCCAGGTCGCGGGCGTTCCGGACGGAGGTTGCCAGGGCCCGGGCGGCCCGGGTGGACCGGGTGGGCCAGGCGGTCCGGGTGGCCCTGGTGGGCCGGGTGGCCCTGGTGGGCCGGGTGGCTGCCCGCCGGGCCCTGGCGCCACGGTTGACGACTTTCCCATGTTCGATCCCGAGGGCGATCAGATCGCCTACACCGACACCACCGACCTGTTCCTCGTGCCCTCGGGCGGCGGAACGCCGGTCGAGCTGACGGCGGCGAACACCGTCGTCAACAACGCCACCTGGACGCCCACCGAGAACAGCATGCCCACCTGGGCGCCACCGGGCGATCTCCACTGGCTCGCCTTCAACAGCCAGCGGCCGTACGGGCTCCTCACGAACGGCGGCAACAACCAGATCTGGGTCGCCGCGGTCGACCTCGGCAAGCTGCCCCAGGACCCGAGCTACCCCGGCTTCTGGTTGCCCTTCCAGACGCTCACCGACCTGAACCACCGCGCGTTCTGGACCCTCGACGTCCGGACGCAGTTCCCCGACGGCGGGCTGATCCCCGACGGGGGCCTGGTGGACGCGGGCTTCCCCGACGCCGGACCGGACGCCGGTCCCGCCGACGCCGGCCCGATCCCCGACGCGGGTCCGTGCGTGCCGCTCGGCAGCGCTTGCAACGCCGCGACCTCGATCTGCTGCGATCCGCAAGCCCAGGGAGACTACTGCGGCATCGGGGCCGACGGCGGCACGTTCTGCGTGACGCCGCAGTTCCACTGAGGCGTCCGGCTCACCAGAAGACCGAGCGGCGCTCCGCGCGCATGCCGTCGAGGATCTCCTGCACGCGCGCGCGCACGTCCTCGGCGAGGCGCGCGACGAGCGGGCGGTCCTCGGCGTCGTGCGGCTTGCGGTCGAGCTCGATGGGCGCGCCCACGCGCAGGAAGAGGCGGGTCGGCAGGGGCCAGAGGCCGAGGGGGCCGAGCCAGGGGAAGGTGGGCGTGACGGGCAGGTAGGGCACCCCCACGCTGCGCGGCAGGTCGAGGCGGGCGATGACGGGGTTCGCCTCCTCGGCACCGAGCAGCGCCATGGGCACGATGGGGACCTGCGCGCGCAGCGCGATCTTCACGAAGCCGCCGCGGCCGAAGCGCTGCAGCCGGTAGCGGTCGCGGTAGAGCTTGCCGATGCCGCGCGAGCCCTCCGGGAACACGGCGATCACGTGGCCGGCGGCGAGGAGGCGCTCGGCGTTCTCGGGGCAGGCGCGCACGCAGCCGAAGCGGTTGAGCCACGAGCCGGCGAAGGGGAGGTGAATGGCGAAGTCCTCGGTGAGCGGCCGGACGACGCGGTGGGCGGGGTGCAGCTCGGCGACCGCGGCCTCGACGAGCACCTCGTCGTAGGGCAGGACGCCGGAGTGGTTGCAGACGAGGATGGCGGGCCCGCGCACGGGCACGTGCTCGAGGCCGTCCGCGACGAGGCGGAAGTAGCGGCGGAGCACGAAGGCGACGGAGGGCTGCCAGCGCCGGAAGAAGGCCTCGGACATGCCGAAGTCGTCGATCTCCGGGACGGCGGTGGGCGGCGTGACGAAGCCGAGCCCCTCGCTGGCGAGGCGGCCGAGGCGGTCGACGAGGCCGGGGAGAGCCTGGCCGAAGAGCTGGCGGAGGCGCTCGCCGGCGGTCTGGAAGTGGGGAGGGGCGCCCGGGGGGCTTTCGGGCTGGCGCGAGGAGGGGGCAGGGGCGGCAGTGGCGTGCTGGTCGAGGGTCGGGGTCGGGCTTGCGGTCGGGGTCTGGGGCGGGGTCGGGGTCGGGGTCGAGGTCCTGGTCCTGGTCGATCGCCCTTCCCGTCGTCCATTCTTGGCCTTCGCCGCCGGCTTCACCCGTTCGCCCACGACCTCCGACGTCCGCTCGGTGGCCGCGGGAGGGGGAGCGGCTTGGGCCGCGCTCGGCTGCAGCTCCGGCCGCACGGCTGCCCCGCGCTCGAAAGGATCGTTACCCAGGACGCTGCGTCGGGCCATCGCGCTCTCACCCCACCGGGACCGGGCTCGGCGTGAGCCGGCCCAGCGACTGTCCGAACGCCGCCACCGCTCCCTGCACGCTGTGCGCGTATTCGAGCCCCAGCTCGCGCTCGGCCAGGCTGCCGTCGGCGACCCACAGGTAGCGCAGGTAGTCGAGCCACGAGGGCGGCGTGCCGTAGCCCAGCACCGACCAGAGCGCGGCCATCCCGGCGCGGGCGATGGGGCCGGGGAGCGGCAGCGCGGTGCAGCCGAGGAGCTTCAGCACGGAAGACAGCGGCAGCGCGCCGGGCGGGGCGATGTTGAAGGTCCCGGAGGCGCGCCGCAGCACGGCGAGCTCGAGCGCGCGCACCGCGTCGTCCTCGTGGAGGAACTGCATCAAGGGGTCGCGGCCCATGAGCACGGGCACGATCGGCCGGCCCAGCAGCCGCGTCACCGGGTTCCTGACCCGCGGCCCGAGCAGCGGCGCCATGCGCAGGATGGCCACCGCGGCGCCCGGTCGCGCCTCGCGGAAACCCTGCAGCTGCCGCTCGACCTCGAGCTTGTCCGCGAGGAAGCGGCTCTGCGGCGCCGGCCGCAGCGGGCGATCCTCGGTCAGGAAGTTCGGGTTCTCGGGGCTCGCGCCGTAGAGCGCGGTGCTGCTCATGGCGACCAGCGCGTCCACGCCCGCGGCCGTCGCGGCGGCGAGCAGCTGCAGGGTGCCGATGGCCTCGACCTCGTGTGCGTACGACGCGTTGTGCACCGGGTTGTAGAGGAGCGCGAGGTGCACCAGCGTGTCCGTGCCCGCGGCCAGCATCGCCTCGGCCATCGTCGCGTCCGCGCGCGGGTGCGTGAGGTCGACCTTGACGAAGCTGGTCTTGCGCAGCTCGCCCGGCGGGGGCTTCAGATCCAGGGCGAGCACGCGCTCGATGCCCGGCTGGCCCTCCAGCCGCGCGACGAGCGACCGTCCCACGAAGCCGAAGGCGCCCGTGACGGCCACCGACCGCCCGCGCCCGCTCGCGGCAATGGCCGACCTCGCGCCCGCTTTCCGCGGGCCGTTCGCTTTCCCCGCCATGGCGGTGCTCTCTCTACGATCCGAAGGGCGCGAACGCCAGCATCAATGCGAAGGCCAGCACGGCGGCGGACAGGGGCAGGAGCATGGCCTTGGACATGGTGTGGGCGCGACCTCCGGGGCGATCGACCAGGCAAGCGTAGGCCCTCGTGCCGGATCCGTCAACAATCGGCGCGGCGGGGGTTGGGGCGGGGCAGGGCGGCGCTATACTCGCGCCCCCAATGAAGCGCCTCGCCATCGCCATTCCCATCGGCTTCGTCCTCGCGGCCTGCAGCTCGACTCCCGCCGGGGACGGCGGCGACGGCGGTGCGCCCGACAGCGGACCGCTGGTGCTGCCGGACTCGGGCATCGTCACCGGCTGCTCCGAGGAGGGCGAGGCCTGCGCGGCCAGCTCGGACTGCTGCACCGTGACCTGCGCGAACGGTCTCGAGCTACAGGTGAACGTCTGCGATCCCACGGAGGGGCTGTGCCTGCCGGAGCTCGACGACGCGGGTGCCACGCCGTCCTGCCCGGTGATCGGCGGAAGCGACGGCGGCTACAATCTCGACGGCGGCCCGCCCGACGATTGCGCGGTCTGGGCGCCGCAACTCGTGAATGCCCAGATCGTCACGCTGCGCTCCTTGACGCTGCCGCCAGGGCAGCCCCCGCTGGCCGCGGGCACGGGCGAGGGCGTGGGGCAACTCCTCGTCGGCCCCGTCGTTGCGCCGGGGCCCGATGGTGGTCCACCGCCCGACGCCGGACAGGGGCTCTGTGTCGCGGTCGATGGGGGTCTGTTGCAGACGTGGACTGCCCTCGGGGCCACGCCTCCCGCCCTGGCGCTCTCCGGAGTCTGGGAGGGTGCCGACGGCGAGGTCTTCGCGGTCGGGGAGAGTGCCGCGGGCGGGGTCCTCTGGCTGGAGGGCAGCCTCGACGCCGGCCTCGCGCCGCTCGCGTTCGACGGCGGCCCCGTCTCCCTGCAGGCCATCCTCGGGCTCGGCGCTGGTGAAGCGCTGGCCGTCGGCTCCCGCTCCGGCGCGCCGCTCGTCCTGCACCTGTTCCCGGACGGTGGCCTCGCGTCCGAGCCGGTGGCGGGCACTGCGGGCGTCACGACCCTCTTCCGCGTCACTGGGCCACCTGGCGGTCCGATCCTCGCCCTGGGCGAGGCGCCAGGTGCGGGCGGGTCCGCGCCGAGCGCGCTCTCGCTCTTCCTGCGCGCCGACGGTGGCTGGAGCGCGGAGGGGGCGCCGGCGGACGCCCTGGATCTCTCGGACGTGGCGGTCGGGCAGGACGGCCGCGTCTGGCTCGCAGGCGACGACGGCGCCGACGGGCTCGCGTACACCTGGAGCCGGGACGGAGGCTTCGGCGAGCTTTCGCTCGCGGCGTTCGGATTCGTCGCGCCGCTGCGCGCCGTGCACGAGCTGCCGGGCGGCGACGTGCTCTTCGCGGCGGTCGGCAACCCCACGGCCCAACCGACGCCGCCGGCGCCGGCGATGTTGCGCTGGTCGGCCGGGGCCTGGAGCTACGAGGAGATGCCATCCACGACGTTGAGCCTCACCGCGATCGCTGACGACGGTGCCGGCGAGACGGTCGCGGTTGGAGCTCAGGAGTGCCCGGACTGCGACGCGGGGGAGGTTCCGATCGTACTGCGGCGCCTGCTGCCGTAGCCACGAGCGGCCGGCTGACGGGGAGCGGCGTGAGCGTCTCGGCCGCGACGGGGAGGCGGATCACGAACTCGGTGCCCAGGCCCGGCTGGCTCTCGACCGAGATCGCGCCGTTGTGCGCCTTCACGATGCGCTGGACGATCGCGAGGCCAAGGCCGGTGCCCTTGGCCTTGGTCGTGTAGAAGGGGATGAAGATGCGCTCGCGCGCGTCCTCCGGGATGCCCTCGCCAGTGTCGCGGAAGCGCACCTCGAGGAGCTCGGGGCCGCTCCGGCGGGCGCGCGAGGGGCCGACCTCGGCGAAGCGCCAGGTGGCCGACGACGCCGCCAGGCCCTCGGTGCGGATGGTGAGCGTGCCACCGCGGGGCATCGCCTGGATCGCGTTGAACGCGAGGTTGATGAAGACCTGCTTGAGCTGCTCCGCGTCGCCCTGCGCGGCCGGAAGGTCGGGCGACAGGCGCAGGTCGATCGAGATGCCGGGCGGCAGCCCCTGCGACTGCAAGAGCTTCACGGTGCGCTGCAGGACCTCGTTCACGTCGGTGGGGGCGAGCTGCGACTTCACCGGCCGCGAGTAGTCGAGGAACTCAGTCACCACGCCGTTGAGCCGGTTCACTTCCTCGACGATGACCTGGAGCAGATCGCCGTCGTCGCCGGGCAGATCGGCCGGCTTCAGGTACTGGGCGGCGCCCTTGATGGCGCCCAGCGGATTTCTGATCTCGTGCGCGAGACCCGCCGCCATCTCGCCGAGGGCGGCGAGGCGATCGCGCTCCTTCATGCGCTCGAAGAGCTGCGACGACTCGAGCACCACCGCGGCCCGTTCGGCCACCTCGAGCATCGCGGCGATCTCGTCGGAGCTGTAGGCCTCCGGCACGCGATCGTCCCAGAGGTTCCAGAAGCCGAGCACGCGGTCGCCGGCGACCAGCGGGAAGGAGATGCCGGAGCACATCTGGAGCAGGGCGGCCTTCGTGCTCTCGAAGCGGGCGGCCTCCGGGTCGGCGCTCGGGCCGCCGGGCGTCGACGCGGTCGAGATCTCGGCGAGCTTGCGCTCGACGACCTCGAGGAGGATGGCGCGCTCGCCCGCGGCCGCCGCCGCGAGGAGGCCCCGCGCCGCCGCGGCCTCCAGGAACGCGATGGGTGCCGGGCCCCGGTGGTCGAGCAGGCGGAAACCAGGGCGGTCCTCGGCGAGCAAGTAGAAGGACGTGTGCGTGACGCGGCGGCTGTCATGGAGCGCCTCCAGGACGAGCGAGGCGAGCTGCGGCGGGCTCACCACGGTGGCGATGCGGGCCCTCAGGTCGGTGAGGCTGCGAATGAGTTCGAAGCGCTCCCGGAAGAGCGTCGCCAGCACCTGCTCCTCCACCTTGGCGCGCAGTGGCTCGTAGAGCGCCAGGATCACGAACGACGCGATGACCGTGTTGTAGAGGAAGAGGCCCGGTCGGTCCTTGAGCCAGAAGCCGATCACGCCGTAGACGAGCGCGAGCATGAGGGCCAGCGCGGAGACCGAGGCCACCTTCCCGAGCAGCTCGTGAAGGTCGAGGAGGCGGTGGCGCTGGACGGTCTGCGCGAGGAAGAAGAGGTAGAGCGTGGTGCACACGCTGCCGAGGGTGGGCCACGGGTAGCCGAAGCGCGCCGCGAAATCGAGCGCGGAGAGGAAGACGACGATGGTCGCGCCGATGAGCAGGTAGAACAGGCGCTCCTGCTCGAGCCGGGAGGCGGTCGCCCGCTCGCGGCCGCGCAGCAGCCAGAGCGTGACGCCCAGGATGCCGAAAGCCCACAGGGAGACGGCCGCGGTGACCCACGGCCAGCGGAACAACGGCGTCACCGCGACGGCGACGCCGAACAGGCTGCCCGCGAGCGCGGCCTCCTGCGCCCGGCGCGCCGGCCGCTGCTCCATGCCCAGGAACTCGGTGAAGAAGGCGATGGCGGCGAGCGGCACGATCGAGCCAGCCGCGAGCCCGAGCCGCGGCCAGATGGGCTTGCCGGAGAACACGGAGAGGAAATCGGCGAGGTACCAGCTGGAGAGGGACAGGCAGAGAAGCGAGAAGAGCGTGAGCGCACGCCCCCGGGAGAGGCGCGGGCGAAGGAGCATGGACACGGCGAGCGCGAGGGAGACGACGCCGGCGAGCAGCGAGCTCTGGCTGCGGATGTCCATTGAGAGTGAGTGTACCGCCGGTCGCGGAAGGGCGCAGCCGGAGGTTCAAGGCCACGACCGCGACCCTCGACCGCGACCCCCGACCCCCGACCCTCGACCGCAACCCCGACCCCGACCCCCGACC
>DATJNL010000289.1:0-4188 GCA_035508175.1 Myxococcales bacterium | reverse complement strand
TACTACACGGCGCGCGCGCGGGCGAGCACGGCCCTCGGTTTCAGCGACACGCTGGGGTCGACGATGCGGGGGCCGGCCTCTCCGGAGCTCCAGGCTTCGACCCGGAAGCTCCAGGCCATCGTCGATCGGTACCTCGGCCTTCTGCGCAAGGACCTGGCGAAGCGGTACGGCGCCCGCGTGCCCGTCCTTCTCGACGCCCACTGGTCCGACTTCTGGTTCTACTACGTCAACCGGCCGGCTCCGGCGTTTCGAATTCGCGCCACCGACGCCGGCCTCCGGGTGGCTCGGTCGCTGACGGACGACCTGCTGTCGCGCTACGCGGCGTTCGCGATCGAGACGGAGCCCGAGGCGCTGAGGGTGCACCGGGAGCTGATGCTCCGCGTGGCCGCGGGAGAAGACCCGTCGACGGTCGGCGACGAGGTCGGAAAGCGGATCCAGCCCTTGGTCGACGCCGCGCTGCGGCGGCACGGGCTCGTGGTCGACCAGATCGCGGGGCTGCAGGAGGTGACGGCCGCGTACTACGAGGAGCTGCACGATCGTCGCAAGGGCCACGGTCTCTCCGAGGTGGAGCGCTCCTTCGTGGGAGCGTACGGCGAAGCGACGCTCGCGCTGTTGAAGAAGCACTGGACGGAATTCCAGCCGTACTACGAAGCGATGGACCGCGACGCGCGGGGGACGATGGATGCCACGCGGGCCGCGATCCGCGCTGCGCCGGTGGCCCCCTGAATGGAGAGAAATGGAGCCGCCGCGGACCGTGCCTGGCTCGGCGAGGAGGCCGCGCCTCCGGACGAGCGGCTCCGGCCCGTCGACGACCGGCTGACCGCCTCGGCCGCGCTCGCCCGGCTGCGACGCGGCGAGTGGCTCGTCTACCGCGGCAACTTCAAGAATGCCCGGCAGCTGCTCGCGGCGCTCGGGCGACGGCTGCAGGCGACGACGCGCGGCGTGCCCCTCGACATCTTTCGCGCGCAGCGTCGAGCGAGGGAGCGGGAGCACGAGATCCTCTCGAGGCTGCTGGTGGAGCTCGACGCCGGGGGCCGCCTGCGGCTGCGCGACGCGGCCGACGTCGGCGAGGCGGTGCGCTGGCGCTGGGGCGAGCCGCGGGAAGGGCTCGTGCCGCTCCGCCTGCTCCTCGGCGTGGTCGGTGCCTTCGAGTGGTACCGCCGGGGCGTTCCGGTCGCGGGGCTTCACGGCAAGCTGCACCCTCGCTACGGCGTGTTCCTGCCGACGCGGCCGGAGTACCCGGAGCTGGCCGCGGCGATCCCCGATCCCGCGGGCAGGGTCGTGTTCGACGTGGGAGCGGGGACCGGCGTGCTCGGTTTTCTCCTGCTCGAACGGGGCGCCGCGCGCGTCATCGCGACGGACGTCGAGCCGAGCGCCGTCGCGTCGGCCACCGAGGACGCCCGCGCCCTGGGCTTCGAAGAGCGCTTCGAGGCCCGGGTGGGCGAGCTCTTCCCGGAGGGCCGAGCCGACGTCGTCGTCTGCAACCCGCCCTGGCTGCCCGGAGAAGCGCGGACGGCGCTGGACCGCGCGGTGTACGACCCGGGCGAGGGCTTCCTGCGCGGCTTCGTCGCCGGGCTCCGGGGCCACCTCGCGCCCGGCGGCGCCGGCTATCTCTTTCTGTCGGATTTCGCCGAGCGGCTGGGCCTGCGCGCGCGGGGAACCCTCGAGGCCCTGGCAGCGGAAGCGGGGCTCACGCTCGAACCGCTCGCGCGGGCCTCGCCGCGGCACGGTCGGGCCCAGGACTCCGAGGATCCGCTGCACGCGCTGCGCAGCGCGGAGATCGTGATGCTCTACCGGCTAGCGAGCGCGGCCCAACCAGATGCCCAGGCCGAGCCCGAGCGCGAGGACCACCGCGGCGATGCCGATCACGAGTCCCCAGGGAACGCGGCCGGGAGCGGGAAGGGCGGGCTCGGCTGAAGAGGCGGGCGCCGTGGCGTCGGCGATCGACACCGTCATGCTGCCGTTCGAGAAGAAGCTCTTGAGCCGCTCCAGCAGCTGGGCGTAGACCGCGGGATCGAGCGCGAACGACGTGCCGGGCGAGCGCCGCTCCTGCATCTGCTGCAGGAGCGCGTGGGTCCGCACCTCCGCCGTCTTCTGGGCTCGGTTGGCCAGCCCGATGACGATGGCCGCACCGCCGCCCTGGGGCACGAGCGTCAAGTGCTGCACGCCCTGCACGCCGCCGCCCGTGGATGGGCCTTCCGGCGTGGACATCTCGACCTTGTAGAGCACCTTGCCGCTCGCGATCGGCTCGGCGAAGGCCATCGCGAAGAGCTGCGCGAGATCGAGTGCCTGCTGTGCGAACACCGTCCTCGGCGGGCTGCTGGGCTGGCTCATGGGAACCTCCTCCGGCGGCACACTAGCAGGCGGCACGGCGAGGGGCTACGCGCGGGCGAGGGCGCGCTCGAGCTTCTGCAGCGGCAACGCATTGAGGACGTCGCCCTTCTCGAGCCAGCCGCGGCGCGCGGTCCACACGCCGTAGCGCAGGTTGCCCAGCTGGCTGGCGAGGTGGGCGTCGCTCGAGATCGCGACGCGCACGCCGTGCGACTTCGCGAGCCGGCAGCCGGTATCCGTCAGGTCCAGCCGCTCCGGCATGGCGTTCACTTCCAGCGCCACGCCGGCCTCGCGCGCCGCGTCGAGCACCTTCTCGAGGTCGAACTCGTAGGCGTCGCGCGCGCCGAGCTGGCGGCCGCTGGGGTGACCGAGCACGTCGACCACGCCGGAGCGGATGGCGCGGATCATGCGCTCGGTCATCTCCCCCGCGGGCTGGCTGAAGTGGGAGTGTACGCTGGCGACGACCACGTCGAGCTTCGCGAGCGCTTCGTTCGGGAGGTCGAGCGTGCCGTCGGGCAGGATGTCGACCTCGAGGCCGGTGAGCAGGTGCGGCCGGCCGTGGGCGGCCGCATCGGCGGCCTGGACGGCGCGGATCTGCGCCGGGAGCTGCTCGGCCGTCACGCCGAGGGGCCGCGAGCGCGAGTGGTCGGTGATGGCGAGGTAGCGGCGGCCCAGTCGCGCCGCCTCGGCCGCGAGCTCCTCGAGCGAGGAGCGGCCGTCGCTGGAGCGCTTGGAGTGCACGTGCAGATCGCCGAGCACGTCGGCCTCCTCGATCAAGGCCGGCAGCGTCCCCTTCTCGGCGGCCTCGAGCTCGCCGCGGGCTTCGCGCAGCTCCGGGGGGATCCAGGGGAGGCCGATCGCCGCGTACATTTCCTCCTCGGTCGCGCCGCCGAGCCGCTTGCCGTGCTTGTCGAAGACTCCGTACTCGTTGAGCTTGAGGCCGAGCCGCACGCCGCGGGTGCGCAGGGCGATGTTGTGCGCCTGGCTGCCCGTGAAGTAGAGGAGCGCGGCGCCGAACGACTCCACCGGCAGCACGCGCAGGTCCACCTGCAGCCCGCCCTCGAGCTTCACCGAGCTCTTGGTGGGCCCGCTGCCGAGGATCTGGGCGACGTCCGGCGCCCCCGTCAGCGCCTTCATCACGGGCGCCGGATCGGCGGCCGCGGCGAGCAGGTCGATGTCGCCGATCGTTTCGCGGTGGCGGCGCAGGGAGCCCGCGATCTCCGCGCGCTCGACGCCGCGGACGGCCCGCAGGCGGGCGAGCAGCGCCTCGGCGGCGGGGAGGGCGCGGTAGAGCGGCGTCCGGCCGCCGCGGGCGCGCAGCCTCTCGATGGCGGCGAGGATCGCCGCGACGCGCTTCGGTCCCATGCGCGGCAGCGCCTCGAAGCGGCCGTCGCGGCAGGCGGCCTCCAGCTCGGCGATCGTGGCGACGTGCAAGTCCTTCCACGCGAGCGCGACGCTCTTGGGTCCCATGCCCTCGATGCGCAGCATCTCGAGGACGCCCGGGGGCACGCGCGCGGAGAGGCGCCGGTGCTCGGGGAGGACGCCGGTCTTCAGCAGCTCGGCGATGTGCTCCGCCATGCGATCGCCGATCCCGGGCTGCGCGGTGAGCTCGCCCTTGCGCCACAGCTCCGAGACCGGCACGGGCAGGAGGTCGACGACCTGGGCCGCCTGGCGGTAGGCGCGCGAGCGGAAGACGCTGCCGCCGGTCAGGTCGAGGAGATCCGCAACCTCGGAGAGCACCCTGGCGACGTCGGCGTTTTCCATCGGGTCGTCCGTCCTAGGCGCGGTGCCGGCGATTGATGCGAGGACCCCTCACCCTATCCCTCTCCCCTGGCAGGGGAGAGGGGACTTGCAACG
>DATJNL010000288.1:0-4930 GCA_035508175.1 Myxococcales bacterium | reverse complement strand
AAGCGCTCGGCAACGACCCCCGCATCCTCTACGCCGCCGCGGGCGCGGTGTGCCTGGGCCTGCTCCTCGGGGCGGTGCACCTCTCCTTCCACGGCAGCTGGCGCGAGAAGCTGCTCAAGGCAGCCGGGGTCGCCCTGGTCGTGGTGGGCGTGGTGGCGCGCTTCGGCTTCGAGGGCACCGCCCAGGCCGCCTGCGTCAACCCGAACGATCCCGCCTGCAAGGAAGCCTCGGCCGTCGCCTGGGTGCGCGACCTCGACAAGGGCATCGCCCTCGCGAAGAGCTCGCAGAAGCCGGCCTTCATCGACTTCTACGCGGACTGGTGCGGCGCCTGCAAAGAGCTCGACGAGAAGACCTACCCGACGGCGATCGTCCGCGAGGCGGCCCGGCGCTTCGTGGCCATCAAGGTCGACGGCACGCGCAGCTCCGACGCGCTGGACGCCATCTACGACAAGTACGGCATCGAGGGGCTGCCCACGGTGATCTTCATCGACAGCAAGGGCAACGTGCTCAAGGATCCCAAGATCGTGGGCTTCGTGAGCCCGCAGGAGATGGTGGCGACGCTCGCGCGCGTGAAGTGACGGCGGGCGCGGGACGCGGGGTTCGCGGGAAGCGACGCGCGCTACGAGCGGGATTCACGAGACGGGACTGACGTCGCGCCCTTCGGGCAGCGGGAGGACGGCCCGCCCCCGCGCTCAGGCAGTCCTCGCGCGAAGGGCGCCCAGAAGAAATAGGTCGGTTGGCGGCGCGCTGCGGAACTCGCGCGGGGACGGGCCGTCCTCCCGCCGCCCGCACAGCCGAGCTGCCCCACCGAACAACGTCGTCGGGAAGCAGGCGGGTTCAAGGTCTACCTGGCGCAACCCGTAGGCGCGTCTGCGAGGCCGGCGGTCTAGGCTCTCACGAGAACGGGGGGCGCGGCCCGTTCGTCAGGGGCAGGCGCCGGGGAGGCAGCAGGTGCTGCTGCTGGCGTCGCAGACCATCAGGGGAAACAGGCTCGAGCAGCAGACGCCGTTCGAGCACGGGCTGCCGGGCTGGTCGGTTCCCGACTGGGCGCAGGCCTGACAGGAGCTGCTGCTGCAGGCCTGGCAGGTGCCCGACATGCAGACGACTGCACCCTGGCCGCAGCAGCCCATCGTGGGCCCGCAAGGCTGGCCTTCGTAGGAACAGGTCTGCGCGCACACGCCCGACGCGTTGCACTCCGAGTTCTCCGAGTCACAGCAGGGCGAGGCGACGCTGCACGGGTAGCCGTCGTCGGAGCAGCCCGTGTCCTCGCAGACGCCGTTGTCGCAGCTGCCGCCGCTGCAGCAGTCGTTGGACGTGGCGCAAGGACCGCCGTTGTGGGCGCACTCGCAGAGTCCCCCGTCCGAGGTCGTCAGCGCGCAGGAGCTCGTGCAGCACATGCCGTCGTTCGCGCAGCCCCAGCTGCCTGCCGCCAGGCAGCTACCGCCGGAAGAGCTGCCGGAGCTCCCGCCGGTGGTCGAGCCGCCCGTGCTAGAGCCCCCGGTGGTCGAGCCCCCTGTGGTCGAGCCCCCACTCGTCGTGCCGGAGCCGCCGTCGCAGGCGTCGCCCTGGGCGCCGCAACCCGTCCCTCCGCTGGAGCCGGCGGTGGTGGGCGGCGCTCCCGTGCTGGAGCCGCCGCCCGTGCTGCCGCCGCTGCTCTGGCCCCCGCCACTGGTCGTGCCACTGGAAACGCCGCCGCCGGAGCTGCTCCCGGTGGACTGGTTGCTCGTCCCGCCGGTCGAGCCGGCTCCGCTTCCCGAGCCCGGGCCGCTTTCGACGAAGAGGCAGACGGCGTTGGCGCACTCGAAGCCCGTGCAGCAGTCGCTGCTGGTCCGGCAGCTCTCGCTGGACGAGTGGCAGATGCCTGCGTCGGCGGTCTTCTCCGCCGTGCCGGCGCTGCAGCCGAGGCACAGCGCGGCGCCCGCGACGGCGTGGATCATGCCCTTCACCAGGTGGCGTGTCATCGAGGCTCCTCGGGCGGTCTCTTCCTCGAACCGCGACGCGGTCCGGGTGCGCAACGACCTCGGGGGCGTGCCGAGCGTCGGTCCAGCCTGCCGGCCCACTGGGGCCGACAGCGGACGATCGCATGGCTTGCTTCGAAGCGTCCAGGGCGTGCGATCGGGGACTCATGCGCTCCCCCGGGCAAACGATGGCTTCTCTCGACGCGCGGGCGGCGTGCGATCGACGGCGGTGGCCGTCGTTCCGTGGCCTGGGCGCGTCTTTCCAATATCGCGACGTCACGGCCCTCGAACGCTGGCCGTGCGCTCGTGAGTGGTCGGGGCCGGTTCGGGCTCGCTGGCCGTCCGAGCGGCTGCTCGTTCCTCCCCAACAGAGAGACGCATGCTCCTGCGCCCCTCGTTTCAGCCCAGCTCCGCCGCGATCGCCTCCGCCACGCGCAGCCCGTCCACGGCCGAGCTGACGATCCCGCCCGCGTAGCCGGCGCCCTCGCCGCACGGGTACAGGCCGGGGAGGGCGACCGACTGCAGGCCGTCGTTGCGCGAGAGCCGCACCGGGCTGGAGGTTCGCGATTCCACGCCGATGAGCACGGCGTCCCCGGTGACGAAGCCGCGCATCTTGCGCTCGAAGCCCGCGAGCGCGGCCCGGAGCCCGGCGTGGACGCTCTCTGGGAAAAGGCGGTGCAGGTCGGCGGGCGTGAGGGCCGGGCGGTAGGTGGTGCGCCCCAGCTCCTTGGTGGGCCGGCCGGCGAGGTAGTCCGTGAGGCGCATCGCCGGCGCGCGGTAGCCGCCGCCGCCCAGCTCGTACGCCGCGCGCTCCCACTTGCGCTGCCACTCGAGCCCCGCGAGCGGCCCCTCGAAGCCCTCGCGCGCGTAGTCCTCCGGCGAGACGGCGACGACGAGGCCGGCGTTGGCGAAGCGCGCGTTGCGGCGCGAGTTCGACATGCCGTTCGTGCACTGCATCCCCGCCTCGGTCGGCGTCGGGACCACGATGCCGCCGGGGCACATGCAGAAGCTGAAGACGCCGCGCACGCCGCCCTCGACCTTCGGGTTCTCGGCGAGCTTGTAGTCGGCGGGCGGCAGCTCGGGGTGCCCCGCGGCCGGGCCGTACTGGATGTGGTCGATGAGCTCCTGGGGGTGCTCCACGCGGAAGCCCACCGCGAAGGGCTTCGGCGCAGCGCCCCAGCCGCGGCGCGCGAAGATCTCGAACAGCTCGCGCCCGCTGTTGCCGAGCGCGAGCACCACCCGGTCGCTCTCGATCGCTCCGCCGCCGGCGAGCGCGACGCCGCGGCAGCGGCCCGCCGCGTCCACCAGCAGGTCCTCCACGCGGCACCCCCAGCGGACCTCCACGCCCTCGGCCACGAGGTGTTCGCGCAGCCCCTCCACCGCGCAGGGCAACAGGTCGCTCCCCACGTGCGGCTTGCCCTCCACGAGGATCCGGTCGAGCCCTTCCTTCTGACCGTAGTACGCGAACGTCTCGACCACCTTGCGCACGGCCGGGTGGCCGATGCGCGTGCCGAGCTTGCCGTCGGTGTACGCCCCGGCGCCCCCCTCGCCGAAGTTCATGTTGCTCTCCGGATCGAGGCTGCCGTCGCGGAAGAGCTTCGCCACGTCGCGACGCCGCGGCCCCACCGGCCGGCCGCGCTCGATCAGCACCGAGGCCACGCCGCGCTCGAGGAGCCCCAGCGCCGCGAAGAGCCCCGCCGGACCCGCGCCCACGATGATGGGGCGGCGATGGGGACGCGAGACCCGCGCCGGCGCGGGCGGCGCCTCGGGCACCGGCAGGACGCTCGCGTCGAGCGGCCCGGGGCGCGCGTCCGAGGCGAGCTCCACGTCCACCGAGAGGAGCCAGCGCGGGTGGCCCTTCTTGCGCGCGTCGAGGGAGCGCTTCACCACCGTGAGCCCCGACAGCTTGGCCGGCGACACGCCCAGCCGCTCGGCGGCGAGGGCGGTCAGCTTCGCCTCGGGCTCGTCGAGCCAGAGGGGCAGGTTGCCGACGCGGTAGCGCACGGGCTGTCAGTACCTCGCCGCCGCTGCCGCTTCAACGGAGCCCGGGTAGGAAAGGACCCCCGAGAGCGAAAACACCCGGGATCGCGCCAGCGGTTTCAGGGCCTTGCAGCGCCGTTTCGGCGGCATCCCGTTTGCGGAAGAACGGAGCATGCGCTTCGCCACCGTGCTCGCCGTCGCCGCCCTCTGCTGCCCAGCCGCCCGCGCCTACGAGCTGCAGCTCGACGCGAGCGGCTCGCCCCAGCGCGTCGAAGGGACCGTCCAGTACGCCGTGAACCAGGGCGGGAGCCGCGACCTCACCTACGCCCAGATCCTGCCGGCGGTCCACGCGGCCTTTGCCAGCTGGACGGCGGCGGGCGGCGGGCGCCTCGCCTTCCAGGACGTCGGGCCGACGCAGCTCGGCCCGCCGGGGCCGGACGACGCGCGGCTGGGAATCCCGGTGACGATCTCCTGGGAGCAGACCGCGTGGGACTACGACGGCGACGATCAGGCCGTGGCCATCCTGGTGGAGGACCCCGACAGCCACGTCATCGTGCGCGCGGACATCGTCTTCAACGACGTGACGCACCACTGGGCCGTGCTCGACGACGGCCAGCCGCACCCGGGCGCGGACGACGTGCAGAACACGCTCACGCACGAGATCGGCCACCTGCTGGGCTTCGGCCACACGCCAGATCCCACCTCCACCATGCTGCCCTCGACCTACCCGGGCGACCTGGCCCGGCGCACGATCGACGCGCAGGACGTGGCGGGCATCGAGGCGCTCTATGCCGCGACGCCGTCGTCGGAAGAGCAAGCGGAAGGCTGCGCGACCGGGCCCGGCGCACCGTCGCAGGCCCTGCTGCTGCTGCTCGCGTCGATCCTGGTGGGGCGCCGGCGATCCGGCGGGCGGTAGGCTACTCCGGCTTCTCCTCGTCCTGCGCCGCGGCCATCGCTTCGACGGCGCCCGAGGAGTCGATGCCGTTCGCCTT
>DATJNL010000287.1:0-5301 GCA_035508175.1 Myxococcales bacterium | reverse complement strand
CTGGGCCTCCGCGACCCAGCCCTCCCGACCGTCGTCGAAGCTGGCGTACCACTCGTCCCAGACGCCCGCCTGCCAGCGGAGCTGCACCCGGCCCACCAGCTCGAAGTGGTGGCCGCCGAGCGTGCCACGGGTGTGGAGCCGGAGCTTCGTGCCCGTGGGGATGAGCTCCGCGACCTTGCCGAGCTTCTCGAGGTTGCCGCGGCCGATGGCCATGCGGCAGTACGGGCAGATGGCAACGAGCGAGTTGCCGAGCTTCAGCGGTACGTCGGCGCCGCACCCGGGGCAGCGCAGCGATTGCGGCGTGTCGCTCACGCGGAGTCTGGCCGCGCGAGCCGCCGCACGCGGACGCTCGTGGCCCCGAGCGTCTCCGCGAGCCGCTCCTGCCACGCCCAGTCGGGCCGCGGGCGGCAGCAGTAGAGGTTGAAGGCGGCGTAGCCGGTCTCTGGGAAGGTGTGGCAGGTGAGGTGCGACTCGGACAGAACGAGCACGGCCGTCACGCCGCCCGGGGGAGGAAAGACGTGCACCAGCGGCTGTGCGACGGGCCGCAGGTCGAGCTCGACGATGGCGCGCCGCAGGACCTCGACGAGCCGCGTGGGATCGCTGAGCGCCTCGGGCCGGCAACCGCTGGCGTCGACGAGCCACTCGACGCCGGGAAGGGGAGCGTCCACGGGGAGACGGTGTAACAGAGGAGACGGCGGGGAGACAACGAGCGCGGAAGCCGAGGGCGAGCGCGATTTCGCCCCCGACCCCCCAGCATTCCCGGCCTCCGGATACTGTGGACAACGCGACCTTCTGGATCCGCGGCCCTTCCCTGTGGCACAAGATGTCATGCCCGCCTGGCCGCTCGCCTTCTTCCTTGCCGCCGCGCCGCGCTGGGCCGTGCTCGCTGCCTCGGCTCCCGGCGACGATCCCTCCGCGGCTCTCGCCGTGGCCGGACAGCTCGCCCAGGAGCTCGCCAAGCGCGGCGCCGTCGTCGCGCCGGCGTCCTCGCTCGAAGACGTGCGGGAGGTGGGCGTCGAGGCCCCGGCCGAGGCTGCCACTTTGCTCGCCGTGGCCGGGACCGCCTTCGACGACGGGCGCTTCGGCGAGGCGGCGCGGCTGGCCCAGCAGGCGGACGCGCGGCTCGCGGCGGCGCCGCGTTCGGTCGCCGTGGAGGCCGCCGAGCGCAACGCGCAGCTTCTCTGGGGGCTGTCGCTCGCGGCGGCGGGCGCCGCAGGCGTCGAGGGACACCTGGCCTGGGTGGCCGCGCGCGATCCCGCGATGGCCTTCGACCTGGCTCGCTTCGCGCCGCCGTTGCGCTCCAAGGTGGACATGGCCCGCGCCGTGGCCCGGGCGCGCGCGGCCGCCGTCCTCACGGTGACGGGCAGCCGGGGCGCCTCGGTGTACGTGGACGGGGTGCTGCGCGGAGAGACGCCCCTGACGCTCGTGGCGTTGGCACCGCGTCGCGCCTGGATTTGGCTCGAGCGCGCCGGGCGGCGCAGCCTCGCCCACGCCGTCGACCTGGGCGGGAGCCCCGCCGCGGTGGCGATCGACCTGGATCTGGAATCGCACCTGGCGCTCGACGACGGGCGGCTCGTGCTGCGCGTGCAGCCCGGGGACCCCAGCACGCCGGCGCTGTTGTCGCGGCTCGCAGGATGGCTGCAGGTGGACGGGGTAGCGGCGTTGGGGCGCTGTGCCGAGGGAGACTGTTGGAACGTGCAAATGGAGGCGGGCGGGCGAGTGGCCAGCGCGAGGGTGGCGGGCGGTGGGATGGGCTTGCTCGCGCAGCAGCTCGTCCGGACTCCCACCGCGACCGCGACCGCGACCTCGACCCCGACCTCGACCTCGACCTCGACCCCGACCCCGACCCTGCCCCCCGCCGCGACCGAAGCCCCACGCCCCGCCACCGTCCACCACGCCTCCTCTCTCCCCTGGATCATCGCCGGCGCCGCCGTCGTCGCCGTGGGGACGGGCGTGGCCCTCTACTTCGCCCTCCGCTCCTCCCCCGACGCCGCCTTCTCCACGCAGCAGGGCGGGCTGTGAGGCGGACGGCCCTCGCCCTCGCGCTCATCGCCGGTTGCAGCGGGGGCACGCGGCTCGACATTCAGCTGGTGCTCCCGGACCAGCCGCCCGTCACGGGTGTCACCCAGCTGCAGGTCGTCGCGCAGTGGAGCGGCGGCAGCTCGCAGATGGTCGTTGCTTTCGCCGATGGCGGCAGCCTCTCCCTCTCCTTGCCCGCCGGGCCGATCGATCTCACCGTCAGCGGCCTCCTGGCCGACGGCGGCGCGGGTTGGCGCGGCATCGCGCGCGGCGTGCAGGTGCCGGGCTCCTCGGGCCACGCGGTCGCGCGCGTGTTGCTGGGGCCGATCGGGCAGTTCGCCTCGTTCGATGGTACGGGCGTCATGCCGCCGCTCGCCGGCAGCGCCGCGGTCGCCTGGGGTCCCGGGCAGGTACTCATCTCGGGCGGGCGCGCCGCCGACGGGGGGCTCTCCAGTGCGCTCTGGCTCTACCAGCAGGCCTCGATCCAGGCGACGCCGCTGACGAGCCTCGAGCCCCGCGCCCACCACCTGGCTGCGGTCACGCTCGACGCTGCAGGCAACCGCGCCCTCTTCTTGGCGGGCGGCGAAGATCCGAGCGGCGCGGCCTCCTCGACGGTGGAGCTGCTCGCCGATGGTGGCCAGCATGCGCTGCCGCCTTTGAGCGCGCCGCAGCGCTGGCCGGCAGCCGCCGTCGCGGGCAACGGGCTCGAGTTGTTCGTCGGCTGCGGTGCGGGCGGCCCCGCCTCGGTGAACCTCTACCTACCCGCAGCGGCGCTGACCGGGATTGCGGGCGGGGGTCTGGAGGGCATCCTTCCACTCCCGGCGCCCTGTGAGCAGGGGCAGCTCACCTGGATCCCTGGGCTCGATTCCGTGCTGGTCGGCGACGTGGCCGACGGCGGGTTCACCTTGCTGGGCCCCGACGGCGGGCGCCGCTGGGGTGCGGACTCGCCCGTCCGCCAAGGCTTCGGCGCCGTGGCCTTCGGCGACGGCGGCCTCCTGCAGTTCGGCGGCGAGATCGGAGGCGTGCCGGTGGCCACGTTCGCGACCTTCCCGTTGGGCGCGCCGTCGACCGGTTTCACCACGGCGCGCGCGGACTTCGGCTGGACCACCGTTCCGGTGAACGGCGGCTCGGTGCTGGTCGTGGGCGGACGCGGCGGCGGAGGCGCGCCGCTCTCCAGCGCGGAGCTCATCGACCTCGCGGACGGGTCCAGCTCGGTTGTCCCCACCCCGTTCAACCAGCCGCGCATCCGCCCGGCCGTCGTCGACATTTCAGGTTCGGGCGCAGCTCTGGTAGTCTCTGGAGAAGACGCCGACGGAAGGCCCGTCGGCGGGCTGGAGATCTACACGTACCCTTGAAGGCTTTCGGCAGACCTGGAGGGGTCGCTCTCGCGGCGGCGCTCTCGGCGTGCGCTACCGTCGGGCAGCACGGCCCGCAGCCCCCGGACGCGAAGGTTCGGACGGGCGAGCGCGCGTTCGCGAAACCCACCTTCTCGACCGACCTGCCGGCCGAAGGCTGGACGCTCGTGCTCGACCGGCCCAACGCGGTGAAGCTGCAGCTCCAGGGCCTGCCGGTGTTCCTCGAGGTGGAGGCGCACTACCTGCAGCCAGACCAGGAGAGCCAGCCGCTGCGCTCGCTCGCCCGCGACTGCGTGGAGTCGATGCTGCGCGGCTTCGGCGACGCCGCCATCGCGGAGGAGGGGCCGGCGCTGGTGGACGGTCGATCCGGCTGGCGGTTGCAGCTCACGGGCAAGAGCTCGGGGCTCACCGTGCAAGCGCTGGAGCTGAGCGTGCGCGACGGCCACCGGCTCCTCGAGATCGGCCTCGTGGGCGCCCAGCAGCTCCTGGGGCGCGGGCTGGTGGCCTGGATGCGCGCGGCGGATTCGCTCGCCCTGCACACGCCACCCGGGGATGAACCGCCCGCACGAGCCAGCGCCAAGGAGCTCGAGGACGCGGCCACGCGGGCCATCTCGACGGAGCGCGATCCGGGGAAGGCGGCGGCTCTCCTCGCCCGCGCGGTGGCGCTCGACGACACGCCGGCCTTGCGCGAGCGGCTCTTCGAGGCCGACCTGGCGGCAGGCATGCCGGGCCGCGCCGCGCTCGAGCTGCGCCGCGAGCTGGCGCAGCACCCGGGCCGCTTCGACCGCTGGGCGCTGCTTGGAGGGCTGGAGGCGCAGCGCGGCCACCCTGGCGAGGCGGTGGAGGCGCTGCAGGAGGCATCGCGGCAGCCCGGCTGTCCGGTGGAGATCTACAAGAGCCTGGGCGGGCTCCTCCTGGCGCAGCACCACTTGCCGGAGGCGCAGCAGGCCTTCGAGGGCGCGGTGCACCGGGCGCCGGGCGACGCGTCCGCCTTTGCCGGGCTGGGGGAGGTCCTCTTGCAGGAGAAGGAGCTGACCGCCGCCCAGCAGGCGGAGGAGCGCGCCGCCGCGCTGGACCCCTCCGGGGGCGAGGTGCACGCGATTCTCAGCGAGATCCAGGGCGATCAGAACCACTACCCGGAGGCCGTTGCTGAAGGGATGGCGGCGCTGCAGCGGGACATCCCGAAGCAGCTCGGCGCGACCGTTCGCTACAACCTGGCCTGCTACCAGGCGCGCATGGGTCACCAGCGCGAGTGCCTGTGGTGGCTCCGGCAGGCGCTGGAGGCGGGCTTCGACGACTTCGAGTTGATGAAGACGGATCCGGATCTTGCGAGCGTGCGGGAGACCCCGGCCTTCCGGGAGCTCTTGTCTCCCTGAGCCGTGGCGGTCTTCCTCTTCGCCGGGGTCGCCGTCGGGGGCGTGTTTCTCTTCCTCGCGCTGTATGGGGGGAAAGGTGGACCGCGCGAGACTGCGCCGGTCGAGCCACCGCGCGAAGGGGCGTTCTGGCTGTCGCGGCTCAACCTGGACGCGCTCGAGAAGCTGTTGCACCGGCTCTTCGGGGCGATGCGCTTCACGGTGGAGCGCAGCGAGGTGCGCGCCGGGCGACTCGACATGGTCGTCGTCGATCCCGCGCCGCTCACGGGCGGGCGCGTGCACGTGCGTGGGCTTCTGCAAGCGGACCACGGGATGATCGAGCAGGCGGAGGTGCAGGCCGCGCTCGACGAGGCGCGCGGCGAGGGGATCGCGAAGGCGGTGGTGATCTCGCCGCTGGGGTTCTCGGCGGAGGCGAAGCTCGCGGTGAAGGAGACGACGTGCGAGCTGGTGGACGCGGACGGGCTCCTCGGGCTGCTGGGGAAATACCTGCCGGAGGCGGTTGAATCGAGCGGGGCGGGGTACGTGTAGGGGCGACCGCGACCGCGACCCCGACC
>DATJNL010000286.1:0-7064 GCA_035508175.1 Myxococcales bacterium | reverse complement strand
AGACCTCGCCCATGCCGCCGGTCGCGAGCTTGTGCAGCAGCAGGTAGCGGCCGAACGGCTCGGGCTGCATCATCGAGGTCGAGTATACCCCCGCCGCGCCGGCCCACGGCTCGGGGGGATCAGTGGATGCGGCGGATGACGTTCTCCTGGCGGTCGGTCACGAAGAGGTCACCCGACGCCGGGTCGAAGGCGCAGCCGGTGGGTGTGTTGAATTCGCCCTGCAGGCCCGTGCCGTCCACCGACGCCGCCGCGCCGCCCCCCGCCACGGTGGACACGGCGCCGGTCGCGGGCTCCAGCTGGCGAATCGCGTTGTTGCCGGTGTCCACCACGAAGACCGAGCGGCCGTCGGTGCAGAGCCCCTCCGGGCTGCTGAACCCGGCTGCCTGGCCGACGCCGTCGGCGTACCCCACCACGCCCGGGAAGCCGGCCACGGTCGTGACCGCTCCGCCGTCGGCGTCGACGCTGCGGATGATCTCGTTCCCGGTGTCGGCCACGTAGACGAGGCCGCCGAGGACCGCTACCGCCGCCGGGCTGTCGAAGCGCGCGCCCTCCGCGTCGCCGGTGCCGGCGAGGCCGGGGTGGCCGGCCAGCGTGGAGACGAGCCCCGCGTCCAGGTCCAGCTCGCGCACGACGTCGTTGCCCAGGTCGGCCACGAACAGGAGCAGGCCGTCGGGGGCGAGGCCGCTCGGGCTCGCGAACTGCGCGGCGGCGAGCGTGCCGTCCTCGAAGCCGATGGCCAGGTGGGACTGGCCGGCGAGGGTCGTGACGGCTGCGCCGGGAATCGCCACCGAGCGCAGCGCCGCGGACTCGGAGACCGCGAGCCCGCCCGCAAAGGGCGCCACGGCCGTCGGTACGCTGAACGCCGCCTGCGCGCCGGTGCCGTCCACGGTCTCCGCGAGGCCGGCCTGGCCTGCGACCGTCGTCACCGCGCCCCCGTCGAGATCGATGGCGCGCAAGAGGTCGTTCCCGCGATCGGCGACGTAGAGCGCGCCGCCGCTCCGGGCGAGCCCCCACGGGTTCTTGAAGCGGGCCTGCGGGCCCACGCCGTCGGCCGTCCCGGGGTGTGGCCCCTCGCCGGCGAAGGTCGCCACCTCGGCGGTCGCGAGGGTGACCGACCGGATGGCGCTGTTGCCCGTGTCGGGCACGTAGAGCGTGGCGCCCGTGGGGTCGGCGGCGGGCTCCTGGGGCACGTCGAAGAGGGCGGCGTTGCCCTGGCCGTCCGCGTAACCCGTGCCGCCGCCCGCGAACGGGGCCAGCACGGTCCGGGCGCCCGCGGCCACGCCAGCGAGGATCGCGCCGGTGGCGTCGTCGACCACGTAGACGCTGCCGCCGGCCACGGCGACGGGCGGCGCGGACTCCGCGAACTGGACGATCTGCTGCGTGGTCACCTGGTAGCCGGCGTCGATGTCGACGAAGCGGAGGTTTCCGTTGTTGTCGCCGACGTAGAGGGTCGCGCCGTCGCAGGCGATCCAGGTCGGGAAGGAGAAGCGCGCGGCGCTCCCGGCGGCGTCCATTTCGGAACAATGGTCGGCCGCCGCCGCGTCGCCAGCCACCGTCGTGACGGCGGTCACGAGCCCGCCGTCGTCCAGGTCGAGGCGGCGCAGCACGCAGTTGTGCAGGTCGGCGAGGTAGAGCTCCCGACCGTCGCAGGTGGCGAGCCCCCAGGCGTCGTTGAAGGTGGCGAGCCCCGCCGGCCCATCCTTGGCGCCGAGGTCGCCCGGCACCCCGGCGACCGTGGTGACCTCCGCGGTGGCCGGATCGATGCGGCGGATCACCGAGTACGTGGCGTCGCTCAGGTAGAGGTACCGGCCCGCGAACGCGAGCGAGGCGGGCCGGCCGAGCGTGGCCGCCGGCCCCACGCCGTCCGCGTAGCCGGAGACGCCTCGCGTGCCCACCCACGTCGAGACCGCGCCGGTCGCCCGCGAGACGCGGCGGATCAAGGGCTCGCCCGGGTCGATGACGTAGACGTAGCCGTCGTCGACCGCCAGGGCGCCCGGATTCTCGAACCGGGCGCTCGTGCCCACGCCGTCGAAGTCGCCCGGCCCGCCGGCCAGCCCCGCATACGTGGTCACCGCGCCCAGCAGGGTGCAGGTGGCGTTGCAGCCTTGCCCCGTCCCGTTGGCGCCGGTACCCAGGTCGCAGCGCTCGCCGTCGTCGACGACTCCGTCGCCGCAGTGCGCCGCGAGGCAATCCGTGCGGCAGGCGTTCGGCGCGGTGTCGCTGTTGCAGCCGCCGTCCGGTCCGGTGCAGCGGCCGGCGTCGGCGCCTCCCCAGTCGCACTGCTCGCCGCTCTCGACCACGCCGTCGCCGCAAGCGGGCAGGAGGCAGTGCCCCGCGCCGCAGCTGCCGAAGGGCCCGCAGGGCGCGCCGTCGCCCGGAGGGACGCCCGTGCCGGCCACGCAGGCGCCCGCGGAGCTGCACGTGATCGTTCCCGCGCAGACGCCGCCGGGATCACAATCGCGCGGGCCGGCGCACGCCGGGGTCAGGGTGACGGTGACCGTGGCCTGGACCGAGGCCTGCAAGGCCGCCTGCGCGCTGCCCCGCGCCACGACCGCGCCGCCGTCCGCGGCAAAGCCCTCGACGACCACCGACAGTGAGCCCGCCCGGCTGGAGAAGCCCACGGTGCACGTCTCCGGAAAGGCGATGCCCGAGGCGACCGGCGCGGCGGGAAAGTCGGCCGAGCCCTGGCTGAGCCCGTCGTTCGCCTGGACCTGGAGCTGGCCGATGGGCGGAAGGCCCTCGGCCCCCTGCACGGTCACGATGGCGTAGCTCCGCGACTGGCAGGCCGCGAGTGCCACCGCGGTGCAGGCGACTCGCGCGGCGCGGGTCACTGGATGAAGTAGCCTCCGAGGCTCATCACCTGCGGCGCGAGGTCCACGTAGCCCGTGAGCCCCTCGAGCGCGCTCACGTTCGAGCAGCCGGCGTCTGCCTTGGCGGCCGCGAGCTGCACGCGGGGGGCGGCGATGTTGTAGATGACGCCCAGGCCGAACGACGCCGTCGAGGTGAGCGCGGGATTCGGCGAGCCGGTGACGTCGAAGTAGACGGTGCTCTCCCCGCCCGCGGGCGAGATCTGGAACGACCAGCCCGACTGGTCGGTGCAGCTCCCCGTCGACGCCAGCGAGTAGACCTTGGCGAGCAGGATGCCCTCGTTCGGGTTCACGTTGACGAGGGAGCTCGCGAGGCTCTGGTAGAGGCTCGTGCAGGCCAGGGGGATCTGCACCGGCAGCGTGAAGGCGCTCTCGATCTCGCTCTCCTCCAGGTAGGAAGTCTGGTAGCCGCTGAGCTGCATCACCGCGGTGAACGGCCCACCGGCCTGGACCGGCTGCTGGAAGAAGCCCTGGGCGTTGGTGATCGACGACGCGCCGCCGCCGAGCAGCGATACCTGCACGCCCTGGATCGGCGCGTAATTGTTGCAGAGGTCCACGACCTGGACGCTGTAGGCGACCGTCGGCGAGCCGGCGTCTCCGCCCGCGTCGCCGCCGTCCGCCCCCTCGCCGGCATCGGTCGGGCCGGCGTCGCCTCCGTCTCCCGCGTCGGCTCCCCCGGCGTCGAGGCGCCCCGCGTCGCCCGCGTCGGGGAGCGAGGCATCCGGCAGCGAGGCGTCGGGCCGTCCGGCATCGGCCGGGCCCGCGTCAGCCGGGCCGGCGTCCCCGCCGTCGTGGATTCCGCCGTCGGCGGGCGGGACGGACGCGTCGGGCTGCTCGCCGCCGTCGGTGGGCACCGAGGCGTCCGGCTCGCCCGGGTGTGGCCCCGGACAGCCCAGCCAGGTGACGCAGAGCAGCGCGGCCCAGCGAGCGCGCATCAGGGGAAAGCCGTCTGGTTCGCGCTGACCTGCGTGGCGCCCGGCAGCGCCTGGGTGAAGTCCGCGGCCCCCGGCGACACCGCTCCGGGCGCGAGGCCGAGGCGGCTCTCGGCGAAGCTCCACACGTAACCCTCGGTGAACTGCTGGGCGCCGCTCGTGCCCATGCACTGGTCGGCGAGGCCGCTGCCGGTCGGCTTCACGCAGCTCTCCCCGGCCAGCGCACACGGGGCGCTGCCGCTGCACGCCTTCCCGCTGCCGACGAACTGCTCGAAGCCCGACTGCTGCTGCACACCGGCCGCGGCGCGGGGGAAGCTCGCGGGGAGCGTGGGGAGCGTGAATGCCTCGCAGCCCGCCGTGGGGGGGGAGAGCGCGGCGCAGCCGGAGCCGTCGAGCGCGTACGGCTTGTAGACGAGCCACTGGGGGTACGTCGCGGTCACCTGCTGCGAGTTGGCGGTCTGGCAGGACAGCTGCGGGTACCACGTGGTGTGGGCGATCTCGAGCGTCGAGACGCTGTAATCCGGCGTCTGCCCGTTCAGCGCGCCGTCCGCGAAGGTGAAGGCGGTGGCACCCGAGCCGACGAGGAGCGGCACGAGATTCAGGAAGCCCGAGACCTGGATCGTCGCGGCGGCGCTCGCGCTGAACGGCTCCCCTCCCGCGGCGGACTCGCGCACGAGCACGCTCGAGGTGGCGCTCGCGACGTCCGCCGGGGGCGTGAAGCCGGTGGGCGGCGCGATGTACTCCGCCTCGACGGAGCCGAGGTAGGTGGCGCCCGCCGGCGCCTGCGTCGCGGTCGCGACCGGCACGGCCACGCTGCCGCTGCCGCCCGCTGCGAACGAGCTGTCCACGTTCAGCCCGACGATGCCCAGGGAGCCCGTCCCGTCGCCGCCCGAGAAGTCGAGCGCGGCGAGGCCCAGCACGTCGGTGTGCGTGGGATCCGGCTGGCCCGAGAAGTCGAACGTCGCGGTGACCGGGAAGCTGTCCGTGCCGACGTCGACGTTGACGCCGGTGTCCGTCCCCGAGCCGCCGGCCGCCTGGTAGCCGATGCCCTGCCACGTCGCCTGCTGGATGGCGGCCACCGTGTTGGGCGGCGTCGCGTCGAGGTTGCCCGTCGGAGTGAGGACGAACGGCATGGTGATCTCGCTGCCGCCGGGCACGGTGAGCGCCCACTCGTTCTCGAGGTTGGCCGCGCAGAAGCCGATGAAGCACTCCGCGCACTCCTGGCTGTTCCCGCCGCCGCCCAGGTACATGTTGCTGGCGACGTCCGCGGCGTGGCCGGTGGTGCAGGCGCCGGGGCCGAAGAGGCCGGTGAAGGGGAGCGCGGCGAAGGCGTCCAGCCGGGTCGGCGCGAGCGCGACGCCCACCTGCACATCGCTGTCGCACTGGGGCTTGGCGGCGAAGCCGCTGGCGAGCCCGGCGCTGAAGGCCTCGGTGGTGACGACGGGGCGCGTCTCGGGCAGTGCCAGGACCACGTCGGCGCCGTCGAAGTCGTACGCGGTGACGTACGCCCGGTTGGCCGCGCCGGCGGTGACGACCTGCGCGCCCTGGAGCGCCGTGCCGAAGTCCTGGAAGACCGCGTAGCCTTGCGCGTCGGTGGTGGCGGTATTCGCCGCCGCGGGGGCCGGGCTCGGCCAGAGATCGGCGGCGCTGCCCACGAAGGGCGTGCCGGCCGCGCTGCCCACGAGCACGCTCGCGCCCGCAAGGGGCGCGCCGGTCTCGGCGGCGATCGCCAGCACGCGCAGCCCGCCCTGGACCGGCGAGCAGCCGGCGACCCCCTGGAACGCCGCGCCCCCGTAGCCGGTGGCGGGTGCCGGCGCCGCGAAGGTGAGCGGCACGGTCTCCGTGAGCGTCACGGTCTGGGAGCAGTAGGTCACCTGGGCGCTGAGCGTGCCGGTGCCCGAGGCCGCCGGGGCCTCGAGGGTCTGGTAGTAGGTGCCCGCGGGGCTCGCGACCTCGACCGGCTGGCTCTCGACCCAGCTCGGCGTGATGCCCGAGACGGCGAAGGACACGGTGGCCCCCGTGACCGGCTGGCCGGCGCTGTCGACGACCGTGACCACCGCGGCCAGCTCGGCGCCCGAGCCCGCCGTGAGGCACGTCGACGTGGCCTGCAGGGCGCTCGCCGCCGACACGACGGGGACGTCGCAGCTCCCGGCCGCGCACGTGCCGCACGCCCCGCACGAGGTCGTGGGGTACACGCAGTCGCCGCTGCCGGTCGCGCAGGCCGTCGCGCCGCAGGTGGGGTCCGCGGTGTCGCACGCGGCGGCACAGCAGACGTCGCCGAGGCAGATTCCCGAGAGGCACTGGCCGGCGCCGGCGCAGGCCGCGCCCGCGCCGCCCGCGCTCGAGCCGCCGCTGCTGGACGCGCCGCCGCCGGAGGTTCCCGTGGAGCTGGCGCCAGCGCCTCCGCTGGAGGCCCCACCAGCCGTGCCCGAGCCGGCGGCGCCGCCGGAGCTCGTGCCGGTCGAGGCCGCGCCGGTCGATGCCGAGCTCGTGCCGCCGCTCGCCGTGCCGCCCGTCCCGCCGGTAGCGGTGGACGCACCGCCCGAGCTCGGCCCCCGGCCCGTGCTGCCGCTGCCGCTCGCTGCGCGGCCGGTGCTGCCGCCGGTGGTGGCCCGCTGCCCCGTGGAGCCGCCGCTGGAACTGGCCGTGGCGCTGCCCCCGCTGGCAGCTGCGCCGCTCGACCCTTCGCTGCCGGCGGTCGTGGCGCCCGTCGATCCCGGCGGCGCCACGGTCTGCGCTCCGCACCCCAGGAGCACCCCGGCCGAGCCCAGCGCCCCCCACAGCAACGCCGATCGAATCATTGGCCTAGCGACCCCCGGCCTAAGTGGAGAACGTCGAGTTCACGCTACCTGGCCGGTCGCTGCGGTACAAGCGCACGCTTGCAGCGCTTCGACGGCGTGCGTCACGAGCGCCCCGCGGGTCCGAGGGGCCGCGCCGCTTGCCTTCCCGCGCCCGCGGCCGAGTGTCGGGAGGGGTGTGCTATAAGCTCCCGCCGTGGGAAAGAAACGCGTCGTCAGCGGCATGCGGCCCACCGGCCGGCTGCACCTCGGGAACCTCCACGGGGCGCTCACGCGCTGGGTGGAGCTGCAGGGCGAGTACGACTGCTTCTTCTTCTCGGCCGACTGGCACGCGCTCACCACCGGCTACCACGCCACCGCGCCCATCCGCAGCGACGAGCGCGAGATGATCGCCGACTGGCTGGCGGCCGGCCTGGACCCCGAGCGCTCCACGATCTTCGTGCAGTCGGCGATCCTCGAGCACGCCG
>DATJNL010000285.1:0-3829 GCA_035508175.1 Myxococcales bacterium | reverse complement strand
TTTCCCCCCGGGGCGCTCCGCGCCGCGCGTCTCCAGATCGTCGGGAGCGGTCAGGGCTCCGTCGGCCCCCGCGACATCCTCGCCGAGCTGCCGGCGCTGGCCCAGGAGATCACGAGGGGCACGTTCGAGGTGGACGCGCGCCCCATGCCCCTGGCCGAGGTCGAGCGAGCCTGGGCGGAAGCGCCTCGCACCGCGCAGCGGATCGTCCTCGCGCCTACGACGCCCGGGGGCGTCACCGGCGAACCTCGGATCGTCCAGCGCCACGGCCACCCGTGCTAGGCTCGCGCGCACGGACGGAGGCACGCCATGGGCGAGCGAAAGCGCTACGAGGGAAGCTGCCACTGCGGAAAGATCACCTACGAGGCCACCGCGGACCTCGGCGAGGTGCTGGAGTGCAACTGCAGCATCTGCGGCCGCAAGGGCGCGCTCATGGCGTTCGTGCCCGCCGAGAGCTTCGCGCTCAAGTCCGGCGAGGGCGCGACCACCGACTACCAGTTCGGCAAGAAGGCGCTCCACCACCTCTTTTGCTCCACCTGCGGCATCCACGCCTACGCGCAGGGGACCGGGCGGGACGGCAAGCCGATGTTCATGCTCAACGTGCGCTGCCTCGCCGGCGTGGACCCGTGGAGCCTCGGCGTGCGGCGGATCGACGGCAAGAGTCGCTAGCGCCCCCGGAGTCGTGTCAGCCCCGCTCCTGGCGGGTTTGATCGCTTCGGCGCGCCCATGCTAGTCGCTGGTGGATGTCCAGCGGACCGCAGATCGACCGCCAGCTGAGCCCGCAGCTCCGGTTCCAGTGGTACGATCTCGAACGGCTGCCTCCCGGAAAATCTGCCCACCAGACCGTCGAGGTCACCTGGGTCACTTCCGGGCAGACGCGGTACCGGGTCGGATCCGAGACCCTCGCAGTGCCGGCCGGCCAGGCGATCCTCGTCCGGGCCGGCGTCGAGCACGTCACCGAAGCCGGCGCCGGCTTCGAGTCGGGCTCCATCAAGCTGGAAGCAGGGGCCTTCGAGGAGCTGTGCGATGCCTTCGGGTCCGGCCGACAGCCGAGCCACGGTCTCGTGCGGGACCCGCAGCGGCTCGTGGCCCTCGGCAACCTGGTCCGGCGCGAGCTCGCCTCGCCGATGGGAGACCGGGCCGGCGCCGAGGCGCTCTGCGAATCGGTGATGATCGAGACCGTGCGGCGGCGCGCGCTCCAATCGTTTTCCGGCGAGCGAGATCCACGGATTCGAGCGGCGCTGGATCGAATCGAGAGCCTGTACGCGCAGCCCCTCTCCGTGGCCGACCTCGCCAAGGCGGCAGGCATGAGCCGCTTCCATTTCAGCCGCCTGTTCCGGGAGCAGGTGGGCAGGAGCCCCTACCAGCAGCTGCTGGCCACTCGGGTCGCCCGCGCGGAGGAACTGCTCCACCGTGGCGGGATCAGCGTGACCGAGGTCGCCTTCGACGTGGGCTTTCAGGACCTGGGGCGCTTCAGCAGGGCTTTCCGCGCGCACACCGGGCGCCTGCCGAGCGCCATGCGGCATCGGGGCTGCCGGAACGGCACGATTCGCATGACGAATCGCACGATTCGCGGAGATCGAGACTCGCCGACGGGATAATGACAGCGCTGGCTCGAGCAGGCGCGAGCCCACACGGCGAGGTCCTCATGAAGCGCATCGCGAAGTACCTGTCCTCCCTGGCCCTCATTGGAGCGGTGGCCTCGTGTGGCGCCAAAGGCGTCGGCGGAGGCGACGCCGGCCCGCTTCCCACGTGGCAGGACGGCGGTGGCGATGCCGGCACCCACGCGGGCGTCGACGCGGGAGCCGATGGCGGCGCTGGCCCAGGCGGTGATGCAGGCGTCGACGGGGGTACCGACGCCGGACCCGCGATCCTCGACGAAGCCGCCATTTCCACGACCTCCAAGAGCTTGGGGGACCACGAGCCCTCCGTCGCCGCTTCGCCAGAGGGAGACATGGTGGTTTCGTGGCTCTCCTACATCTCCGGCGGGATCACCGTCGGGTACCGGATCTCGAGCGACGACGGCCAAACCTGGGGACCCGCGACGCTGCTGCCGTTCCAACCCGGCAACAACGTCCAGGCCAACGCCTCGGTGGCCGCGGACGCGAAGGGAACGCTCTACCTGGCCTGGGGGGCGGAGCAGGTGGACTCCCAGGGCAATCGGAGCAACCAGCACGTCTACGTCGCGACCGCCTCGCCCGGCGAGTACGCCTTCGGATCCCCGGTGGAGGTGGACGATCCGACGGAAGCGGTCGGCATCTACGACCAACCCCACGTCGTCCTGACCGCCAGCGGGACGATCAACGTGAGCTACGAGAAGGATTCGGTCGATTTCGCGACTTCCTACATCGTCGACGCCACCAGCACCGACGGCCAGACCTGGAGCCGCACCACCGTCGCGGGACCAGGCAGCGCCGGCTCGGGGCGCGGCATGGCGCGAATCTGCGCGCCTGCGGCGGAGGGACGCATCTTCATCTCCTACGCCGACTCCGACGTGGGATCGGCCCTGGGCTGGAGCGACGACGACGGCGTGACCTGGCAGACGGGGTCGCCGACCGCAGTACAGGAGAGCACCGAGCTGGCCGAGTGGGTCTACGGCATCGCGCCTTGCGTGACCGACGGTACCAATGTCGATGTGCTCTACTCGCTGTCGAAGAATCCCTCCCAGCAGACCGGCACGACCGTCGCGCTCGTCTCCAGCCTGCGCCTGGCCCACTCGAGCAACGCGGGGGCGTCGATCGACGACCGCGAGGACGTGGAGGACCTCGCGGCCGGCCAGTACTACCTGAACCCGTGGCTGACCGGCGAGCCATCGGGCGCGCTCGACGTCGCGTACTACGCCGGCGACTGCGCGAACGACCCCGCCGCCACCCTGCGGTTCAGTCACGCGGCGGACGGCAAGACGTTCGCGCCCAGCGTCATCGCCGCGGACAACCTGGTCCTCGAGACGTCCCGCGAGGCCCTGCAGTGGTTCGGAGACTACCTGGGCCTCTACGACGCGGCGGGAACCCTGGACCTCGTTTCGACCGACAACACCACGACGCCCACCACGATCCGTTTCTTCAGCACCACTGCTCCGGCGGCGACCCCCGGTCTCGCGCCCACGCCCGATGGGGGCAGCTGCAACCTCGTCGATGCCGGGCCGACCCTGCAGCTCGGCAGCAGCTGCGTGCTGCCCCAGAGCCAGACGGCGGTCGACCCCTGCAACGCCGTGGGGCTCGTCTGCACGCTGGCCGGGGACGGCGGAGCCGAGGGCACCTGCCAGCTGCCCGGCGAGCTGTACGGCTGCGCGACGGCCACCGGTTGTGCCCAGGCCCCCATTCCCTGCGCGTGCACCGCGGTACCCGGCGCCGGCGACTACTGCCTCCAGAGTTGCACGGCCTCCATCGACTGCCTGGATCCGGAGACGAGCTGCCAATCGCTGGGGGGCAGCACGGAGTACTGCCTGCCCAACTACTGCGGGCCGGGCGTTCAGCCGGCCAACGGCGCGACGTTCTACGGACCGTGCACGGTCACGAGCGACGACGACGGCTTCTGCCTCTCTTTCGAGTTCCCGACCACCAACGGCGGCACCGGCACCTCTCCGGAAGGCGTCTGCTTCGCGACCGGCGCGGCGGCCGCGGGAGCGCCGTGCCAGTACTACCGGACGGACGCCGGCGCCGCCTCGCTGTGCGGCGCGGGACTGCAGTGCGTCCCCGACGACACCGGCACCCACGGCTACTGTGAACCCGTCTGTGAGCTCGACCAGGTCGCCGGCAATCCAGCCGGTGATGCGGGTCCGAGCTGCGCCGGCGCGTGCGCGGGCTACGGCGCCGGAGCCGACTGGGGGCTC
>DATJNL010000284.1:0-7767 GCA_035508175.1 Myxococcales bacterium | reverse complement strand
CTGTCCGGCGAGGCGCTGTCCGACAAGCTCGGTTTGCCGCGCGCCCTGATCTTCAAGCGCATCGACGGGCTGCGCTCGAAGGGCTACCAGATCGATGCCATCCCCAGAAAGGGCTACCGTCTGGTCGCGATGCCCGACCGTCTCACGGGCCTCGAGCTGCAGCCGATCCTCGCGACGCACGAGCTGGGGCGAACCGTGCACGCCTTCGAGGAGCTCGATTCGACGAGCGACGTCGCCCGCCAGCTGGCCGAGGAGGGCGCCGCGCACGGCGAGCTGGTCGTCGCGGAGTTGCAACGCCACGGTCGGGGTCGGCGCGGTCGGGCCTGGATCGCGCCGGCCGGGACGAGCCTTCTGTTCTCGGTGATCCTCCGGCCCGAGCTCCCGCCAGTCCGCGCGCCCGAGCTGACCCTCCTGGCCGCGGTCGCCGTGACCGAGGTGCTCCGGGACGCCGGCTTCGAGGCTCGCATCAAGTGGCCGAACGACGTGCTCATCCGGGGGCGAAAGGTGGCGGGGATCCTGACGGAGCTCTCGGCAGAGGCTTCGCGTGTTCGCTTCGCTGTCCTCGGCATCGGCCTGAACGTGAACTTCGATCGCGGCGCCCTTCCGCCCGAGCTGGCCGAAGGAGCGACGTCGCTCCGCATCGAACGCGGCGAGCCCGTCCCTCGCAGCTTTCTCCTCGCCGCGCTGCTCGCCTCGCTGGAAGCTTGGCTCGAGCGCCACCGGGACGCCGGGTTCGGGCAGGTCCGCGCGCGCTGGCTCGAGCTGAGCGCCACCGTGGGCACGCGAGTGACCGTCGACGAGGGCGGCGATCGGATCACGGGGATGGCCCTGGATCTGGATGCCACGGGAGCGTTGCTCGTGAAGGACGACGCAGGCCGGACGCGGCGGGTCGTGGCAGGGGACGTTTCGCCGGCCTGAGTCCGCGGCCGAGCGGGAGCGACTTGTCGTCCGCCGTACCCTTCGTCTACGATCGCGCCATGCTGCTCGCCGTCGACGTCGGCAACACCAACACCGTGCTCGGCGTCTTCAGGGGCAAGGAGCTCCTGCGCCACTGGCGCCTCACCACCGATCCCGCCCGGACGGCGGACGAGTACGGCGTCTTCGTGCTCGGGCTCTTTCGAGACGCCTCGCTCGCGGCAGCGGACATCGACGCCGTCGCGATCGCGAGCGTGGTGCCGCCCCTGCAATTTGCGTTGCAGGAGTTCTCGCGGCGCTACTTCGGGCGGCCTCCGCTCTTCGTCGGGCCCGGCCTGCGCACGGGGATGCCCATCCTCTACGACAATCCGCGGGAGGTGGGCGCGGACCGCATCGTCAACGCGGTGGCGGCCTACGAGCGCTGGCCCGGGGCGCTCGTGGTGGTGGATTTCGGCACCGCCACGACCTTCGACTGCGTGAGCGCGCGGGGCGAGTACCTGGGCGGGGCGATCAGCCCCGGCATTCAAGTCTCGATGGACGCGCTCTTCCATCACGCTTCGAAGTTGCCCCGCGTCGAGCTGCTCAAGCCCGAGCACGTCGTCGGGCGAAACACCATTGCGAGCCTGCAATCGGGGTTGCTCTACGGCTACGTGTCTCTCTGCGACGGTCTCGCCAGGCGGATGATTGCCGAGATGGGGTCGCCGCGTCCCAAGGTCGTGGCGACCGGTGGGCTGGCCCCATTGGTGGCGAAGGAATCCGAGGTCATCGAGGCCGTCGACGAGTTCCTGACCCTCGACGGCTTGAGGCTGATTCACGAACGGAACGCATGAGCCCCGCTGACTCGACGTCTCGTGCCTCGTCGGCCCTCAAGCGACCTGCAGCCGTGGGGGCGCCGGCACCCGATCAAGAGGTCGAAGAGCTTCTGAGGAGAGGTGAGGAGTTGCACGGACAGGGCTTGCTCGAGGAAGCGCATGGAGCCTTCGCGAGGGCTCACCGCCGGCGCCCTTCGGACTTCCGCTGCCAGTCGTGGTACGGCCTGACGCTCATCCTCGTCGAGCGCAACTCGAACCTGGGCGTGCGCTACTGCGAAGAGGCGGTCCTGCGGGGAGGGGGGGCGGAGGCGCCCCTGGGATGGCTGAACCTCGGCCGCGCCTTCGATGCGCTGGGCTACAAGGACCGAGCGGTCCGCGCGTACCAGAGGGGCCTCGACCTGTCGCCGGAGCATGCCGGGCTGCGTGTCGAGATGGAGAGACTCGGCGTGCGGCGCAAACCCGTCCTGGGCTTTCTGGGACGCAGCAACCCCGTCAACCGCGTGCTCGGTCGGCTCCGCCACCGCCTGCTGGGCGGCGGGCAGGCGCGCACGCGCTGAGGAGACCGATGGCCGATTGCCCGCTCACCCCAGAAGCGCTGCCCCCCAACTTCCGCAAGCACGTCGATCCCGCGTCGCCAAAGCCGCTGCGCGGCATGGCGGCGAAGGGCCTGGTCCCGATGGCGCCTCCGCAGATCGCCACGGCCCTGTTCATGCTCACGTTCGACGCGGACCCGGATATCGCCGAGCAGGCGCGAAAGACGGCTGGCGCGCTTCCGGAGCGGATCCTGGCGGCCGCCCTGCGCGACAACGACCTCCACCCCCAGGCGCTCGACTTCTTTGCCGGCGCGCTCACCGGGAAGGAGAACTTCCTCGAATGGATCTGTCTCAATCCCTCGACGTCCGACGAGACGGTCGCCCGCATCGCCGCGGATTGCTCCGAGAAGCTCGCGGACACGATCGGGCAGAACCAGCTTCGCTTGCTTCGCTACGAGCCTCTCCTGCGGGCGCTCCTGAGCAACCCGCACGCGCTCAAATCCACCCTCGATGGGATCGCCGATTTTGCGGTGCGCTCCGGGGTCTACCTGGCCGACGTTCCGGCGCTGGTCGAAGCCCACCGGCGCGTCTTCGGCGATGTCCCGGGCGGAGAGGCGGCGGCGCAGACCGGCCCCACCGCAGAGGAGATCGTGCAGGAGTTTGCGGTCGCGCAGACGGACGGCGACATCCCGATGGAAGAGGGCAAGCGGCTCACCTTCACGCAGAAGATCTTGAAGATGAACATCGCGGAGAAGATCAAGCTGGCGGCCCTGGGAAACAAGGAGGCGCGCACCGTTCTCCTGCGGGACACGAACAAGCTCGTCTCGATGTCGGCCATCCAGAGCCCGCGGATCACCGAGGGCGAGGTGCTGTCGATGGCCAACAACCGCACGGCGCCCGACGACCTGCTCCGGTACATCGCCGCGAACCGGGACTGGCTGAAGAACTACCAGCTCAAGCTGGCGCTCGTGAAGAATCCCAAGGTGCCGCTACCGACCGCCATGCGATTCCTGCCGCTGCTGCGCGAGCCCGACATTCGCGATCTCTCGCGCGATCGGAACGTTCCGAGCGGCGTGAAGAACCAGGCGCGCGTGATGATGGCGAAGAAGAGCGCGGGGAGCAGCGGCGGGGGCCACTGAGGCCACCCGGTAGGCCCGGAGCTACGGCCTGTCCTCGATGCTTTCGTCGACCTCGAGCCCCTGTTCCTCGAGGAGCTGCAGCGCGATGCCCAGGGCCTTCTTGACCTTCTCCTTCAGCTTCTCGTCACCCTTGATCCGCTGGTAGGCCTTGACGACCCGGTCCTCGTTCTTGGCGCTCTGATCCTCGAGGTCGCTCACGCGCCGCCGGAGCTCCTCCGTGGCCGCCTGCGCCTCCTCGAGTTGCGTCCGCGTGCCGTGCAGCTCGGCCGAGAGCTCGTCGTTGCGAGAGCGCTCGGACCCGAGGTCACCCTCCAGCTCGCCGGCTCGCCTCGTGGCCGTTTCCAGCTCTTCCGTCACCCGGCGTGCGGTGGACTCGTGCTCGGCAGCCGCGGCTTGGACGGTGGAGAGCTCCTGCTCCGCGGCCTGCATCTTGGCCGTGGACTGGCGTGCTTCTTCGCGGGCGGCCACGAGGTCGCGCTCGGTGCGTCTCTGCCCGGCAACGAGCGCGTCGACCTTTTGCTGCAGCGTCTTGATCTGCTGCTCGCGCTTGCCGATCTCCTCGTCGTGCGCGGCGATCTGCTGCTCCAGCGCGGTCTCCTTGTCGCGTTGCTCGACGAGCTCCTTGTCCTTCTCGTTCAGCTCTTCGCGCAGCCGCAGGAGCTCCTTCTCGCGCTGGGCGAGCTTTTCCCGGGCCGCGAAGTAATCCTTGTCGCGGCTGCCGGTGGCGGGCTTCGCCTCGGCGGCGGCCTCCAGCTGTCTCTTCAGGGAGGCGATCTCGTCGCGCAAGCGGTCGAGCTCGTCGTGATCCGGGCCGGTTCCGAGCACGGTCGGGGCCTCGGGCGCATGCTCCTCGAGCACCGCGAGCAGATCGTCGGAAGGCGCCGCATGAGCGGGTTCGGCGAGAGGGGGGGGCGGCTCATCGTGGGTCTCGAGGTGGCGGCCGTTGGCGGCCGCTCTGGCCTGGGCCTGCTTCTTCTCCTCGATGTTCTCGAATGCCGCGTCGAGCATCGCCAAGTCCTCGTCACCCGGGAGGGTTTCGGGGGTGGGGGCGACCTCGGCCTCGTCGACGGCGATTTCCTCGACTTCTTCGACGGTGACGGGCTCCTCGCCGGCAACGGAGACTTCCTCCGCGAGGCCCGAAATGTCGAGCGGCTCGTCTCCGGTGGACTCGGAGCCGGCCTCGGGAAGGCCGATCAATGCCTCGACCTTGGCGACGAGCGCCGAGGTCTGGAAAGGCTTGATGAGGTACTCGTCCGCCCGTCCGATCTTGAGCTTCTTGTGATCGTCGAAGGTCTTCTGACTGGCTTCGGCCGAGGTGAGGATGATGGGTATCGCCCGCAGCTCTTCGTCCTTCTTCAGCTTGCTGCAGATGCTGTAGCCGGACGCGCGGGGCAATTCCACGCACAGCACGACGAGGTCGGGCCGGTGCTGCCTCGCCAGTTCGATGCCCTCCTTGCCGTCCGTCGTCTGCAGCACCTCGAATCCCTTGGCCTCGAGGTCGGAAGACGCGGCGCCAACCAAGGCGGCGTCGCTGTCGATGAGGAGTATCTTCTTCGCCATGCCGACCCCAGCGGAAACGAGAGGCAACCCCCCGAAATCCTAGAAGACGCGCCGGAGCGAGTCAAACATTGCTGCAAGGTGCCGGCCAGGCTACGGGCCGTCGCCTGCGGCGACGAGCTGCTGCATCTCGGAGTCGTTCAAGTCGCTCACCATCGAATATACGATCTCGTTCCGGCGCCAGACCGCAACGCTATAGCCGCGGACGTTCGTGAGCAGCACCGGCCGATTCGCGATGCGTTCCGTTTGCGAGCCGAAGAAGCGGAGCTCGCGCTCGGGATCGGCCATGATGAACAGCGACACACGGTGACCCGGACCTGCGCCATACTCGAGGTAGGCTGCATCGCGGGGACCGAGGTGGGAGAGCCGCCCCCCGACCAGGGCGACGCGGCGTTGCGGAAAAGAGGGCGGCCGCACCGCGAACCCGAGCTGGTGCTCGAACAGCGGCAGCAAGTGGCTGAAATCGCCCGTCGACACCTCGAGCGGCAACGCGCGCGTGTGCATGCGCACCGCGTCGTCGGCGACCCACTGGGCAGACGAGAACGGAGCCACGCGGACGAACAGAAAGGCCAAGCTCGCTGCCGCCGCGAGGCCCGCCGCGATGGCCGGAAATGCATGCCGCGCCCCGTTCCACATTGCCCGACGGCGGTCCTCGCGCACCTCGAGGTCGAGACCCTCGGTAATCCGGGTCCGCAGCGATGTCGGCGCCGAGACGGCCGCGCGTGCGTGGAGGCGGAGCAGCGACCGAAACGCCGCGGCCTCCTGCATCTTCCTGGCGCATCCGGCGCATTCCGAGAGGTGCTGCTCCAGCAGCTCCCGCTCCGCCGCCGCAAACTCTCCGTCGAGGTACGCGTAAGAGAAGCTCTCGACGTCAGCACACTCGAAGGGGCGGTCGCTCGCCGCCGGCGGCAGGACGGGAGCCATGGCGGCTAGTGATTGCCCGCATTCCGACGGCGGCGAAACGCCTCCAGGTCGGCGGGCGGCTGCTCATCGTGAGGTCCGGCTCCCTCGGCGCCGATGCCCATCTCGTGCGCGTACGTCGACAGGCTCTTCTGGAGAAGCTTCCGGCCCCGGTAGAGGCGGGACATCACCGTGCCGACCGGGCAATCGAGCACCTCGGCGATCTCCTTGTAGGAGAACTCCTGCAGGTCCGCGAGGATCACCACGAGGCGGAAATCGACCGGAAGGGCATCGATGGAGCGCAGGACCTCGTCCGAGAGGAGTCGATCGAAGAGGTACTGCTCCGGGTTGGCCGCATAGTCGGTCGCGTCCCTGGACATGAAGCGGTCGTGCACCGCCTCGCGCTCGTTGCCTTCGACGACGCTGCGCTCCTTCACGCGCCGTCGGTAGCGGTTGATGAACGTGTTCGTGAGGATCTTGAAGAGCCACGCCTTGATGTTGGTCCCGCGCTCGAACTTGTCGAAGAAGCGGTACGCCCTCATGAAGGTGTCTTGCACCAGATCTTCGGCGTCGCGCTCGTTGCGGGTCAGGCGCAGCGCGGCGGAGAACAGCGGATCGACGTGCGCCAGCGCCAGTTCCTCGAACTCGCGCCGCGTGTCATCGCTCTGCCTCAGGTCGAACACGGACTCTCCCAGCGGATTCTTCAAGAATGTTCCTTGATTAAGTTAACCATGGCGGCTGCGGGCTAAACAAGCCGACGCCCGGTCCTATTCCTTGCAAAGATGGGCTCGCTCTGGTCCTGCGCGGCCATGCAACCCATTGAAATCAGGCCGCCGGTTCGCTCGCCTTGGTTCTCGCCTTGGCCGCCGCCTTCCGGCTCGATGCGCCCTTGGCTTCACTGCCCCGCAACGCATCGGCCAGGGGACGGTAGGGCATCCCCAGCGAGCGTGCGACTGCCTCGTGCGTGAGATGCCCGTCATAGGCATTGACGCCGAGGGCGAGCGCCCGGTTGGCCCCAGCGGCGGCGGCCAGCCCCTGATCTGCGATCAGGGTCGCGTACCTCAGGGTGGCGTTGGTCAGCGCAAAGGTCGAGGTGTGGGACACCGCGCCTGGCATGTTGGCGACGCAGTAGTGAACGACGCCGTGCTTCACGTAGGTGGGATTGTCGTGAGTCGTCGGCTTGCAGGTCTCGATGCAGCCGCCCTGATCCACGGCCACGTCGACCACCACGGAACCCTCGCTCATCTCGGCGACCAACGCCTCTGGGACCAGCTTCGGCGCCCGGGCACCCGGGATCAAGACGGCACCGATCACGAGGTCGGCCTCCGAGACGGCCCGCTCGATCTGGGAAGTATCGCTGTGGAGCGTGGTGACGCGGCCCAGGAAGATGTCGTCCAGGTAACCCAGGCGGTCGAGGTTGATGTCGAGCAGGTTGACTTCGGCGCCGAGGCCGATCGCCATCTTGGCAGCATTCGTGCCCACCACGCCGCCACCGAGGATTGCCACGCGTCCGCGGCGGACGCCCGGCACACCGCCGAGCAGGAGGCCTTTCCCACCGTGCTCGCGCTCGAGCGACGCGGCTCCAACCTGGATGGCCATCTTGCCCGCCACCTCGCTCATGGGCTTGAGCAGAGGAAGCGCACCGTCGTCGGTCTGAATGGTCTCGTACGCGACGGCCGCGACCTTCTTCTCGAGGAGCAGCGTCGCCAGCTCGGGTACGGCCGCGAGGTGAAAATAGGTGTAGACGATCTGCCCCTCACGGATCAGGTCGTACTCCGGTGGCAGCGGCTCCTTCACCTTGACGATCATGTCGGAGCGCTCCCAGACCTCGGACGCGCCCTTGGCTACCGTGGCGCCGGCCCGCACGAACTCGGCATCGTTGACGCCCGCACCGACCCCCGCGTCGTGCTC
>DATJNL010000283.1:0-26208 GCA_035508175.1 Myxococcales bacterium | reverse complement strand
AGCAGGCCGGGGGCGTTGCCGAGCATCGTCCTAGTCTTGCGGAAGAGCTCGGTTACGCGCGTCGATAGCTCGCCGACGTGACCGCCTCCGCGCAGGTCCGTCGGGCTCTCGATGACCTTCAGCCGAGCGCCAATCCTATCCGCAAGGGGCGTGCCCACCGTTCGTGCAAGTGCGGACTTGCCGCAACCGACATCGCCCGAAAGGAGCACGGCCGGGCAGCGGTTGGCGAAGCGCTTGACTAGCTCTGGGACTCCCGCGTGGTGCTTCTTTTGCCACGAGGCGATCTCGTCCGGCCGCAGAAGCAGATGCAACTCGTCGAGCAACTGCCCCTTGTGCTCATCGATTCCGATGAGGCGTTCGAACTGCGGGCCGGCGTCGCGCTTGTCTGGATGGATGCTTTCGCGGGGCTCGACCGGCATCTAGCTGGCTTTCCCGACGCTCGCCCGGCGAAGGGCGTAGCCGTCCTTGGAGTAAACGCGATCGTACCGGATCTCGCCTTCAACCGAACGAGCTGCAGCCGTCCAACCCAAGCGGTTGCGGAGCGCGGCCAACGCAGCGTTCTTGAAGGCGACGTCGCGAAAGCGGATCACGAAGGCGACCGCGCAGCCTGCGGGGTACGCCCACGGATCCAGGCCCCCCGATCGGTCGTTGCCAACGATGGATCCGCTATCGTCTACGAGATAGCGGATCGATTCACGGTTGCCGTTTGGACGCTCGATCTGAAGTTCGAACCACTCGACACCCTCGTGGTTGAGGAACTCCCGAAGATCGTCCACGAACCCTTCGAGGCGCTCCCGCGCGAGGAATCCGCGAGAAACGAAGCACTCGAGATCGGCCCACGCTTTCCGCGTGACTTCCCGCGCGCGAGCCTCGGTGTATGCCGTCGTTTGCGTGAGGGTTGTCGTCATGGTCGAGGTTCACTCCTCGCTGCAGTGGTGCTCGAAGGGCGAACCGAATAGGCCGATGAGCTCGTCGAGAGAGCTACCATCCTCTCCGTCGCGATCGGCCGCGAGTGCAAAAGCAAGCCGATCGTGTGAGGTCGAGAACCACTCCGCGAGCTCGTCGATCTGCGGTCCGCTAAGTCTCTCGGCCACGTTGTTGAGCGCGTTAACGGGGTCCAGTACGGCCCACGCCACGCTCTGCGCGGTGGGTGGGCGGCCGAAGTCGGAGAAGGCGATCCGCCGCTTCGCTCCGACTGCATTCCCCAGCCAGCCAAACCACGCGAGGAGCGTTTCCGCATAGGTCTCCCGGACCCCCAGCTCATCGAACGCTCCCGCCGCCAGCAATTCGATCAGAAAGGTCGGGACGTCGTCCGCTTCGACCAGGCGGCTCTCGGATGTCCTGAACTCCTTCCACCACTTGAGCAGGCGGACGCAGTCGTTGAACTTGACGACGCCCTTCTGCCGGTTGCTTCGCTCGGTCCTGCCCCGGATGAACTCGATATGCTTCTGTACGGACGTACGTTTGCGCTCGCCGTTGCCGCGTAGGAGAATCTGTTCGTCCTCCTTCTCCGTGGCTAGCATGGGCACCAAATCGTAATTGAGCTTGGAGCCGACGAAGGAGAGTTGTACCGAGCTCTTGGTGCGGTGGCGTTCTGTGTCTGGGTAGCTGGCCTTCGCATAGCGGTCAAAGCGGTCGAGCAGAGCTGTGAGCTTCTCGCCGTCGGCCGTCTTCGGCGAGACCACGAAGGGGAGGTCGACGTCCTGGCCTTCGACCTCAGCGGTGCCGTAGAGATGGCGCCTGATGCCGGTTCGCTTGGCGAACGACCCTGAGTTTGGGGTACTCCGAACGACCAGGCCGTCATCCTCAGCCTTACCCTTTATCCGCCCCCGAATCTCGCCGGCTTGCGCTCGGATTTCGTCCTCGCGATCGGATTCGGTGCGAATCCACTCGACGAACCTGGAAAGGCGTCGGTGCAGCAGGGTCTGGGTGAGGCCTGGCATGTCCCGCTCCTGCTCCGCCTGCTGTGGTTCCCCCTCGGCGGTTCCATTGCCAGGGCCCCAAACAAGTCACCTGAACATAAGAGCAGCCAGCGCTGTGTCAAGCCGAACACGCCCGGGGATAGCGTTCGGCCGCCGACAGCATGGCGCCGCAGGAGTAAGATCTCAAAATCATGGGTCCGCGGGAGAGGAGCGTCGAGCGTTCGCCTGTCCAGCTGAAGCGGCGCCTGCCGCTGAAGACGACCCTCCGGATCTGGGTTCAAGCCGGCGGGCGGTGCGAGTTTAGGGGATGCAACGAGTACTTGCTCGAGCACCACCTGACGCGCCGCGAGGGCAACTTCGCCGAAATTGCCCACGTAGTAGGCTTTAGGAGGGATGGCCCTCGGGGAAACGACCCCGCGCGCCCCACGGACGTGAACGACCCGAGCAACCTGATGCTGCTCTGCGCGTCCTGTCACACCTTGATCGATCAGCAGCCGGAGGCGCACCCCCGGGCTTTGCTGGAGACCTTCAAGCGTGAACACGAGGAGCGGATCCAACTCGTGACTGGCTATGACCCAGCGCGAAGAACCCGGGTCGTCCAACTCAAAGCCAGGATCGGCGGCGCGGCTGTCGAGATTGGCTTCAGCGAAGTTCTGAAGGCGCTTTCCGGGGATCGGTGGCCGGCAAGCAGGCAGGGTCAGGTCATTGATCTCACTGGTCTCGAGGCCGAGAGCGAGTCATTTTACGCGGCCGCCTGCGAACAGATCGAGCGGGAGATCGGCAGGCTATACGGGGCAGGGATGGACGTCGAGCAGGTGCAGCACATCTCGCTCTTCGCACTTGCGCCGATCCCGCTCCTGGTGTTCCTGGGCTCTCGCCTCAGCAACAAGATCCCCGTCGATCTGTATCAGCGTCATCGGGATACCGAAAGCTGGACGTGGAGGAAGGACGGACCGCCGGCCTCCTACCAGTGGAGGCTACGTCAAAGAGGGAGCGCTAGGAAAAACGTGGCACTGGTTCTACCGCTGAGCGGGGCGATTGCCGCCGAGCGGCTGCCCACCTTCCTGGCCGGATCGTTCACGATCTACGAGTTGGCACTGAAGGATCAACGGCCTTCGACCGATTTCCTTCGGAGCAGAGATGACTACGTCCGGTTTGAAGAGGCGTACAGGGAGCTGCTCGCGAGGATCGTTGCAGACCACCCCGATGCCACGGAGATCCACCTCTTCCCGGCGGTACCAGCGCCGATCGCGATTGGATGTGGCCGGCAGGTCCTGCGGAAGGCTCAGCCGGCGCTCGTTGTCTACGACTTCGTCGCCAGCAGTGGAGGCTTCGTTGAATGTGTCACGACGAGATAGGGCAGTTCATGGCGCGAAACGCCACCAGGCGCCCTTGGTCGCGAGGTCGCCGGCGAAAGCCATAGGGCGAGGTCGACTGTTTCCAAACCATTCGTACCGCGTCGAGCGGTGCAGCGGTACGTATTGCGCCTGCGTCTCCGCGACCAGAGCGCTCTCGAGCACGTTCCCGGCTGAGACGGACGTCCGTGCTACATTCCTCGCTGTAGGCCGGAGCCCTCGGGATGCCCCCTCGCGAACCTGCCCTCGTCAATCCTGCCCTGCTGCGCTGGGGACGCGAGGGCGTTCGCCTTTCGCTCGCCGAGGCCGCGACCCGCCTGAAGGTGAAGGAGATCGACCTCCGGGCGTGGGAAACCGGGGAAGGGAAGCCGAGCGTCCCCCAGCTCCGGAAGCTGGCCTCGCTGTACCGGCGTCCGATCGCGGTCTTCTATCTCGGCGAGCCGCCAGGCGAAGAGGACTTGCTGTTCGCCTTCCGGCGGCTTCCCGAGCACGAGGAGCGGGAGGTTTCCTACGACTTGGCGCTGGAGCTCCGCTTTGCCAACGGGCGCCGGGAGGTTGCTCTCGAGCTCGCGCGTGAGGCAGACCAGCTTCCAGAGCCCTTCGGCGGGCGTGCGAAGACCAGCGAGGGCGTTCCAGCAGTCGCGAGGCGCCTGAGGGAACTCCTTGGAGTGACCTTGGAGGAGCAGGAGGGCTGGCAGCAGCCATATGCCGCGCTCGGGGCTTGGCGGCAGGCGCTGGAGCGGCAGGGCATTCTCACGTTCCAGGCGAGCCTGAGTCGCGAGGAGATGCGCGGCTTCTCCATCGTTCACGAGCGTTTCCCCCTCGTGACGGTCAACACGAAGGACTCGCCCCGGGCGCGCTGCTTCTCGCTGCTGCACGAGCTCACACACCTCGCGCTGGGAAGTGGCGCTCTCTGTGGCAGCGAGGAAGAGCGCGGCGAAGACACCCCCGACCCGACGGAGCGCTTCTGCAACGCGGTGGCGGCCGTGATGCTCGTGCCAGAGGAGGCGCTCGATCGAAGCCCTGGCATTCCCCGTGCGGGCGCCCGTGCCGCGTCGCTCGAGGCGGACCAGATAAAACGGCTCTGCGATCGTTTTCAGGCGAGCGAGGAAGTCGTGCTCCGTCGCCTCGCCGAGACTGGCCGCATTTCTGGCCGCTTCCTCCAGCAGGAGATCCGGCGGCTGCGAAGCTCGCCGCCGCCGAAGCAGCAGAGCGGCCCGGTGCCCGTGTTTCGCAAGGTGATCTCCAGCCTCGGGGCAACCTATGTGCGAACCGTCCTGTCGGCGCACGCGGCCGATCGCATCACGCTGAGCCAAGTCGCGACTTACCTCGGCACTCGGCTCAAGCACCTGCCGAAAATCGAGCAGGCGGCCTGGGCCAGCGGCGGCCGGAAGGCCTCCGTGTGAGCTGGTGCATCGACACGTCGTCCCTCATCCAGGCCCACCGCCGCGCTTATCCGAGAAGCCTCTTCCCGAGCCTCTGGGAAAGGCTCGAGGCGCTGATAGCCGGGGGCAGTGTCGTGGCGCCAGACGAGGTTCTCAAGGAACTGTCGGTCGAGGACGACGAGCTGCTCGAGTGGGCAAGGACCCAGCGGGGGCTCTTTGTGCCCCTGGACGCAGCGCAGCAGGACGTGGTTACGAGAATCGTTCTGCCGGCCTATCCAGCGAGGGGTCTGCCGGAGGTTGCCCTGAGCAAGGCGTGGGCCGATCCGTGGGTGATTGCGCTGGCGCGCCTCCGAGGGCTCAGGGTGGTAACCGAGGAGCGGAAGGATTTGGAGAGCCGGATCCCGGTCGTCTGCGGGAAGGTGGGCGTACGATGCACGAATCTCCTCGGCCTGATCGAGGCAGAGGGCTGGACGTTCTGAGGAGATTCGCGGGAATCCTCGGCGGGTACGTGCGTGTGTGCGACCCCGGAAGCACGCTCGTCGCCAGCCCCCCCTACCGTAGCCGGGAAGCAGCCTTCGCACGGTTGCTTGCCTACCGTCGGCCGGCTGGCAGACTGTTGAAGTGCCTCCCAAGGTCGACGAGAGCGTCGCCGAAGCCGAGGCCCTGCGCTGGCTGGGCGAGCTGGGCTACGCCGTGGAGATCCTCCGTCCGGGGGATACCGGGCCGCACCGCGAGGCGCTCGGCGAGGTCGTGCTTCTCGGGAAGCTGCAAGAGGCCGTCGACCGGCTGAACCCCGGCGTCTCGGCCGAGGCGCGCGAGGAGGCGGTCCGCAAGCTGCTGCTCCACGAGTCAGCCTCGCTGGTCGGGCAGAACCGGCGCAACCACTCGATGCTGGTGACGGGGGTCGAGCTGGAGGCGCGTGCGCGCGACGGGCGCATCCAGGGCGAGAGCGTGCGGGTGATCGACTTCGACGATCCTGGCGCCAACGATTGGCTGGCGGTGAGCCAGTTCACGATCGTCGAGAACGGGCACAACCGGCGGCCGGACGTGCTCGTCTTCGTGAACGGGCTGCCGCTCGCGGTGATCGAGCTGAAGAACCCGGCGGAGGAGAAGACGGACGTCTGGACGGCGTTCCAGAAGCTGCAGAACTACAAGCGTCAGATTCCGTCGCTCTTTCACTTCAACGAGCTCCTGGTGGCGAGCGACGGGCTGGAGGCGCGGCTCGGGTCGCTCACGGCAGACCGCGAGCGCTTCGCCCCCTGGCGCACCATCGAGGGGGAACAGCTCGCGCCGCCGACGCTGCTCGGGCTGGAGGTGCTGCTGCGTGGGGTGTTCGACCAGCGGCGGCTCCTGGAGCTCCTGCGCCACTTCATCGTCTTCGAGGACGACGGCTCCGAGCTGCAGAAGAAGATCGCGGGCTACCACCAGTTCCACGCGGTGCAGCGGGCGGTGGAGGCCACGGTGAAGGCCTCCCGCCCCGCGGGGGACCGGCGGGTGGGCGTGATCTGGCACACGCAGGGCTCGGGCAAGAGCCTCACCATGGTCTTCTACGCGGGCAAGCTCGCCGTGGCGCCGGAACTGGAGAACCCCACGCTGGTCGTGCTCACCGACCGCAACGATCTCGACGACCAGCTCTTCGGCACGTTCAGCCGTTGCCAGAAGCTTCTGCGCCAGACGCCGGTGCAGGCGGCTAGCCGGGCGGACCTGCGCGAGAAGCTCGCGGTGGCGGCCGGGGGGATCGTGTTCACCACGGTGCAGAAGTTCTTTCCCGAGGAGAAGGGCGACCGGTTTCCGCTCCTGAGCGACCGGCGCAATGTCGTGGTGATCGCCGACGAGGCGCACCGCAGCCAGTACGACTTCATCGACGGCTTCGCGCGCCACCTGCGCGACGCGCTGCCGAACGCGAGCTTCGTGGGCTTCACGGGCACGCCCATCGAGCTCACCGACAAGAACACGCGCGCCGTGTTCGGCGACTACCTGAGCGTCTACGACATCCAGCGCTCGGTGGAAGACGGCGCCACGGTGCCGATCTACTACGAGGGGAGGCTCGCGAAGCTGGAGCTGTCGGAAGCGGAGCGGCCGCGCATCGACCCCGAGTTCGAGGAAGTCACGGAAGGGGAGGAGGAAGCGCGCAAGACGAAGCTCAAGACGCGCTGGGCGCAGCTCGAGGCGATCGTCGGGGCTGAGAAACGACTGAAGCTGATCGCCGCGGATCTGGTCGCCCACCTCGAGCAGCGGCTTTCGGTGCTGGACGGCAAGGCGATGGTCGTTTGCATGAGCCGGCGCATCTGCGTCGAGCTGTACGACGCGATCGTGAAGCTGAGGCCGAGCTGGGCGAGCGACGACGACGAGACCGGCGCCATCAAGGTGGTGATGACCGGATCCACCGACGACCCGGAGTCCTTCCAGCCGCACGTGCGTTCGAAGAAGAAGCGCGAGGCGCTGGCGAAGCGATTCAAGAACCCGGCCGACCCGCTCAAGCTCGTGCTGGTGCGGGACATGTGGCTGACCGGCTTCGACGCGCCCTGCCTGCACACGCTCTACGTGGACAAGCCGATGCGCGGGCACGGCCTCATGCAGGCCATCGCGCGGGTGAACCGCGTGTTCCGGGACAAGCCGGGCGGCCTGGTGGTCGACTACCTCGGCCTCGCCGACCAGCTGCGCAGCGCGCTGGCGACCTACACGGAATCGGGCGGGAAGGGCGAGCCGGCGGTGAACCAGGCGGACGCCGTGGCGGCAATGCTGGAGCGGCTGGAGATCTGCCAGGGGATCTTCCACGGCTTCGACTACGCGGCCGCGCTCGCCGCGGGCCCCAAGGCCGCGTTCGCGTTGCTCCCCGCCGCGCAGGAGCACGTCCTCGCGCAGCCCGATGGGAAGGAACGGTTCGTCCGCGCCGTGACCGAGCTGTCGAAGGCCTTCGCGCTGGCCGTGCCCGCCGACGAGGCACTGCGCGTGCGGGACGAGGTGGCTTTCTTCCAGGCGGTGCAGGCCGCTCTCGTGAAGCGCGCGCGCTCCAACGCCAGGCCCGAGGCCGATCTGGAGCACGCCATCCGCCAGATCGTCGGCCGCGCCATCGCCGCTCCGGGACAGGTGGTCGACATCTTCGCCGCCGCCGGCCTCAAGAAACCGGACCTTTCGATCCTCTCCGACGAGTTCCTCGCGGAGGTGCGCGGCCTGCCACAGAAGAACGTCGCCGTGGAGCTGCTCCGAAAGCTACTGCAGGACGAGCTGGTCACGCGCGCGCGCAAGAACCTCGTTCAATCGCGCAGCTTCTCCGAGATGCTCGAGCGCGCGCTCAATGCCTACAAGAACCGCGCCGTCGAGACGGCGCAGGTCATCGAGAAGCTCATCGAGCTCGCGAAGGAGATGCGGGAAGCGCAGGCGAAGGGCGAGGAGCTGGGGCTCTCCGATGAAGAGCTGGCGTTCTACGACGCCCTCGGCGTGAACGACGCCGCGGTGAAGGTGATGGGCGACGAGGTCTTGCGCGCCATCGCCCGCGAGCTCACCCAGACGATTCGGCGCAATGTGACGCTCGACTGGACCCAGCGGGAGACCGCCCGCGCCAAGCTCCGAACGATGGTGCGGCGCCTGCTCCGCAAGCACGGCTACCCTCCCGACAAGCAGGAGCAGGCCACGGCGACGGTGATGGAGCAGGCCGAGCGGCTCTGCGAGACATGGGCAGAAGACGGCGCGCTCGAGGAGCCGGTCCTGCCCCTGGCCGCGGAAGGGCCAGCCGGTTACGACGCCAAGCGCTCGTAGCTCCGACGATCGGCGTCTCTAGGGGAACGTCCTGCACGCGCCCGCGTCCGCGGTGCAGGAGGGGACGCAGGTCCAGATGAGATGGATGCGGTCGCCTGCCGGCAGGTCGGCGCAGTCGGCGTCGCTGCTGCACGGTAGGGTGCAGAACTGCCGGGCGGTGCTCGGGCCGTTGCAGGGGCCCTGGCCGGTGGAGGTGGCGAGGCAGGCGAGGCCGGACGCGCACTGTTCGCTGATGTCGCAGCTGCCGTCGGCCTGGATGTTCGTTGGGAGGCAGGCGGCGAGCGCGAGGAGAGCTACGAGATGGCGGGGACGCCGAGCTCCGGGCCTCTTCCTCGGCGATGGAAGGCGGGCGGTCACTTCGGCGTGTAGCCCTCGACGTGCAGCGTCACGGGGCCCTGGCCGGGCTTGGGGCAGAGCCACAGGGTGCTGCCGTCGTCGAGGGGAAAGGGGAACTTGGGTGACAGGTACTCGAGGTCCTGCATGGGCATGCGGGGCGGGTCGCAGGGGTGCTCGGTGACGTTCCAGGTGAGCTCGGCGGGGCCTTGCACGTCGAGGCGGACGAACTGGCGGGGACCGGCGTAGAGCTTCAGGGGCGCGGTGAAGCGGGGAAAGGACGCGTCGCGGTGGAAGAGGCGCCGGGGCTCGTTCTTCTGGATGGCGGCGTAGTCCTCGACGTGAGAGTCCCCAGGGGAGAACTCGACCTCGCCGTCGATGAACTGGGGGGCGCAGTCGCGCTTGGTGTTGCAGTAGTACTGCCAATCGTGGCCGCCCCAGATGGGGCTCTTGAACAGGTACACGTGCGGGCCCTTGAGCGCGAGGGCGACGGTGGCGTGGAGCGGCGGGTCGGTCGCTTGCCACAGCGGTTGCTCGTCCTCGCCGGTGGCGACGATGGACGTGCCGCGGGAGCGGCCGCGCACCGTGATGCTGAGCTCCTGGTCGGGTGGGGTCACGTCCTCGCCGGCGCTCAGGCAACGGATGCGGGAGGGGGCGAGGATCTGGCCGAAGGGGCAGCCGGAGGCGTTCGCGGCGGCCTGCGGGACGGGCTCGCGCGGAGTGGCCAGAGGGGCGGCGGGCGCGGCGCGGACGGCGTGGTGGCGGGCGAAGAGGATGGGCCACAGGCCGAAGCCGACGACGGCGGCGACGAGACCGGCGGCAATCAGGATGAAGCGGGGCGCGAGGAGCCGCGTGGCCCCCTCACCCTGCCCTCTCCCCCGCTGGGGGAGAGGGCTTCCGGTCTGACTGGTCCCCCGCTGGGGGAGAGGGTTTCTGGTCTGACTGGTCCCCTGCTGGGGGAGAGGGTTTCCGGCCTGGGTGGTCCCCTGCTGGGGGAGAGGGTTTCCGGCCTGGCTGGTCTCCTGCTGGGGGAGAGGGTTTCCGGTCTGACTGGTCCCCCGCTGGGGGAGAGGGTTTCCGGTCTGGCTGGTCCCCTGCTGGGGGAGAGGGTTTCCGGCCTGGCTGGTCCCCTGCTGGGGGCCGTCTCCGCGGCTTCCCTTCGCGAGCTGAGCGGCCTCGCGTTCGACGCGCTCCAGGTGCGCGCGGGACATCGAAGCGACGAGCACGCCGGGCAGGTCGGGGCCGGCGAAGGCGCCTGCGGTCACGAGCAGCAGGCTGGCGGCGGGCTGCGCCTCCATGCGGCGCTCGGGCTCGGCCTGGCAGAGGGTCTGATCGGCGATCAGGGTGAAGTCCTGCGCCAGGCTGCGGCGGGAGGGTGGCCACGCGGCAGGGATGTCCGGCCAGGGCGGGAGGATGCCGGCATGGACGTCGGGGCCGACGTCGCGCGCGGCGAGGTGGCGCAGCAACCGGCCCAGGGCGAACATGTCCGCGGCGGGGCCGGGCGTGACGCCGGGCGCGGACTGCTCGGGGGCGGCGTAGGCGGGCGTGCCGGTGGTCACGCCGCAGTGGGCGTCGACGAGGAAGACCTCGCCGCTCTTCCGATCGATCAGCACGTTCTCGGGCTTCAGGTCGAGGTGGGCGGCGCCCGGCGGACGGCGCGCGAGCCTCGAGGCGACCTGGCTGCCGATGGCCATGGCCTCGGCCCAGCCGAAGGCGGGGTCGGCCGCCGCCAGCTCGGTGGCCGAGGGGCCGTGGACGTGAGGCATGAGCACGAACAGGCAGGGGCGCCCCTGGACCTCGGTGGGGAAGGCCCGGCGAATGCCCTCGGGGGCGGCGTCGCCGCGGCCGAGCTCGAGGGGCGTCACGTGCCAGGGGTTCGGCTCGCCGCTGACGAGGGGGCGCAGCGCCTCGATCCGGCGGTCCACCTCCTCCCAGCTCGCGCACCCGACCAGCTTGAGCGCGAGGAAGCGGCCCTGGCTCCGGTCGTACACGAGCCACACGCTGCCGTGCGCGCCGCGCCCGATGAGGCCTCGGTTCTCGAGGTCGAAGGCCACTCAGTCCCCCTCTTTCTCCTGCCGGTCGGCCTCTTCCCTGGTGAGGAGGCCGAACTCGATGACGCGCCGCTTGAAGGTGCTGGGCGCGTAGCCGAGCTTCTTGGCGGCGGTGTGCCAGCGGCGCCCGTACAGGTTGAAGCCCTCCTCGACGAGCTGCCGCTCCAGGGCGCGCAGCCGTTCGGGCACGTTCCTGGGCAGCGCCTCGCGCGGGGACGCGGCGTTCCCGGCGGGCCCGCGCTGCTCCGCGATCACCTCGCGGATGGTGGCCGCTTCGATCTCGGCGCCGTCGGTGCGGGCGGCGGCCACCTCGACCACGCCCAGGAGCTCGCGCACGTTGCCGGGCCAGTCGTGATCCACGAGCGCGTACGCGGCTTCCCTGGAGAGCGAGGGGTGGCTGCGGCCCTCGCGGCGGGCGAGGTAGCTCGCGGCGATGGGGAGGATGTCCTGCTTGCGCTCGGCCAGCGGCTGCAGGTGGACCACGGTGCCCATCTTGAGCCGGTCGTGGAGGTCCTTGCGGAAGGTCCCCGCCAGCACCATCGCCTCGAGGTCGCGGTTGGTGGCGGCCACGACGACGCAGTCGGCCGTGCGCAGCTTCGTCTCGCCGGCCCGGTGGAAGTCGCCCTTCTCGAGCAGGCGCAGGAGCTTCGGCTGCAGCGCGAGCGGCATGTCGCCGATCTCGTCGAGGTAGAGCACGCCGCCGGCGGCCGCCTCCACGAGGCCGGGCCGATCGACGGCATCGGTGAAGGCGCCGAGCACCGTGCCGAACAGCTCGCTCTCGATGATCGTCGGCGGCAGGGTGGAGCAGTCGCAGACGACCTTCTCCTTCCGGGCGTTGACCCAGCGGGCGACCTCGTCGCCCACCAGCTCCTTGCCGGTGCCCGGGGCGCCGAGCACCAGGAAGCGACGCCGGCCGCCGGCGGTGCACATCTGCCGGACACGGGTGACGATCGCGAGCGTGGCCGGACTCTCTCCCACGATGGGGCTGCCGGAACGGCCCCTCACGAGGTCGGCCGCCTCGTGCACCTCGATGAGCGGCACGAGCCCGCCGGGCGAGAGCTGGATCTTCATCCCCTTCTCGAGCTTCACGGGCACGCCCTTGGGGTAGTGCACGCCGTTGATCCAGGTGCCGTGCGTGCTGTCGTCGATGAGGTAGAAGCCGTCGCGCCGCTCCTCGACGAGCGCGTGCCGGGCGGACACGGCGAGGTTCTGGAAGCGGATGCCGTTGTCGGTCTTCACGCGGCCGAGGAGAAAGCCGTGCTTCACCTGGTAGAGCCGGCCGCCCTTGCCGTCGAGCAGCTCGAACACGAGCAGCTTCTTCTCCGCCGGCACGACGCCCAGATCGGCCGCGGTGGGCAGCAGCTCCTGGCCCGATTCGCCCTCCGACCAGTCGAAGGCGAGCGGCTGCTCGACGGCGCCGAGGCGCAGGCTGCCCACGCCGGCGGTCTCGAAGTTTCGCAAGGCGACGAGCTGGGCGGCGCCCTTCGGGCCCTCGATGGACGGGCCGTCGAACACCGCGGTCACGACGAGCCGGCCGGGCTGCGCCTCCACCTCGCAGAGCGCATCCCAGTGGCAGAGGCGGCGGTCGATGACGATGTCGTTCGAGGTGCTGCCGCCCACCAGGTAGCTCTGGCCGGGGCGCATGTCCCACACGCGCTGCGTGCGGCCTTCGTGCAGCAGGTAGAGCTTCATCAAGGTGTTCATCGCCGGCGCACGGTAGCACGCACTGTGCGAAACCCACCACCAGGGCGCCGTGCCCGAGAAGCAGGGGCGCTAGAAGCCGCCGCCGTCGAAACCGGAGACGGCGCAGACCCCTTGCTGGCACGTGACGCCGGCCTGCTGGCCCGCGGTCAGCTCGTTCCCCAGGCAGGTCTCGCTCAGCGTGACGAAGCCGAGCCCGCAGCCGTGGCACGTCTCCGCGGCCGTCACGGAGAAGACGTGCTCGATGTCGGCCTGGTTCGCCTGGTTCACGGCGGCGAGGGGGAGGCCACAGGCCGTGAGCGCGCACGGGAGCTGCACGAGGACGCAGTCTGCGGCGGTGTTGCAAGCCCCGGCGTCCGTGAGCGCCGCCGCAACCTGGTTCACGGCTGCCGCGGCCAGCGATTCGTTGCAGCCCGCGTCCAGCCCCGAGCCGCCGCTGCAGCCGAGGGCCCCGAGCGAAAGACAAAGAATTTGGGGCAGCAGCCTCGGGCGCACGACGGTGCAAGGTAGCACGCATCGTTCGCCCACCACCATTCTGGTGGTGAACCACCATTCTGGTGGCGCGAAACCACCATTTTGGTGGTGCCCCGCGGGGTGGTTATCCGGCCGTTCCACCCGCTTTGCCCAGCCAGTTCCGGAGCTTGTGCGCTTTCTCTCCGAATGATCGTGCCGCAACGCGTCAGCTTTGGCGCGGTTGCAACGACCTTCTTAGAGGGTCGCGACGACGGCTCCTCTCGGCGGGCAATGAGGCCCGGCGTCGATTCACGGAGCGAAGCCATGAAGACGATGGATCTGGTGGAGCAGTTCCTGCGGAACGAGCAGCGCGCGGCGTCCTTCTGCCGCGAGGAGCCGGTGCGGTTCGCGGGCGGGAGCGAGGTCAACGCGCTGGTGCAGCAGGGGCGCGAGGCTCGAGAGCTCCGCGAGCACGCGCGGGACTTGCGGCTGGGCGTGCGCAAGCTCGCGGGGCCCGAGGAGATCGCCGAGGAGATGCGGCGGCGGTCGGACTACCTGCGCAGCCGGCCGATGAAGCGAGGCCTGGAGAAGCGGGAGCGCGAGGTGCTGGCGGCGCTCGACGAGATCGAGGCGCTCGCGCGGGCGCTCTCGGTGCAGAAGGCGCTCGGGGCGGTGCCGGCGGCGCAGGTGGCGTCGGAGACGGAGAAGCTGTCGCTGGCGGTGTTCGCGGTGCGCGGCCACTTCCACGACCTGCTCGACTCCATCGACGACCCGGTCCCGTCGCGCGCACGGCTGGCGCCGCGCGCGGCCCGCGAGCAGGAGCTGCGGCTCATCGAGGAGTTCCTCGAACGCAAGAGGGGAAAGGAGGTGAAGCGGTAGCGGGGTGAAGGTGCGGTCGGAGGTCAACCCGGGCGGTCGAGGCGCTGGTGCCGCGGCCGCTCCTACCAAGGAGCGTGAGCGATGACGATCATCGCGAGCAGTTCAAAAGGAGTGCAGGCAGGGAAGCTGGAGCAGGAGTTCAAGGAGATGGACGCGGGCGTGTTGAAAGACATTCCCGCCAAGTCTTCCTTGATGCTGAACGGGAAGGCCATGACGGGCGCGCAGATCGACACCCAGATCCAGCAGTATCTGGCGACGATCCAGGCGGCCGACGCGGCCAAGTCGCAGTACCAGACGGCGCTGGTGGCGCGCCGCAACGAGGCCGTCGAGGCGCGTGACTTCTACCTTCAGTGCAAGAAGGCGATCGTCGCGTTCCTCGGCAGCCAGAGTCCCCAGCTGGTCGACTTCGGCTTGACGCCGGCGAAGACCAAGGCGCCGAAGACGAGCGCTCAGCTGGCGGTGACGGCGGCCAAGCGGGCGCAGACCCGCGCGGCACGCGGCACCAAGGGCAAGAAGCAGAAGGCGGCGATCCAGCCGGGGGTGGCGACACCCGCGGTGATGGTGAACCCCGATGGCAACCCGGTCGTGATCCCGGGCACCGCGCAGGACGCGCAGCTGCCCACGGTGAACGGCACGGTCGCAGCGAGCAGCACGCAGGCGAGCGGCACGCAGCAGCCCAGCGCGGGCGTGAGCGCACCGGTCGTTCCGGCCGGCAGCGGCACGCCTTCGAGCGGGGCGTAGCACAGCGGCAAGCCAGGGCCCCCGGGGAGCGATCCCCGGGGGCTTTGGCGTCGAGGGAGCGCGTGCCTGGACACGGCAGATCGTGGCGTATGAGTTTCTCGAGGTCTTGCGCCCCGGGGCGCCTTGCGGCCCCGACTCTCGTCGGCCTCGGCGTGACGGAACACGGGGAATGGCCCCTTGAATTCCGGCGGCCCCTCCACGTCCTACCAGCAGCCAACGAGGCCGACCATGAGAACGCGCGAGATCCTCTGCTTGATGCTCCTGACCGCCGTGGGGCCGGCCTGCGCCACGATTGGCCTCGCGGCCAAGGACCCGTATGCGCCGCAGGCGCAGTGGGGCGCCGGCGACGGGGACGACACCGGGCCGGAGCTCGCCTTCGGCAGCCGGCTCGAGCCCGAGAACCAGCCGCCGCCGGGAGGCTGGGGCGCAGCCTGGGGGACGGCGTCCGCCCCCTCGCCGGCTTTCCCGTCCTCGGCCGCGCCGTCGTTCCAGGCGCCGTTCCCCGCGGCGCCCTCCATGGGTCTGCATACCGTCATGCCCGCCACGGGCGGCGCGCCGGTGTTCGCCACGCCGCTCGGCGGCAACCTGTACATGCCGGTGACGGGCGGCGCGCCGATCTTCGGCACGTCGCTCACGCCTTAGCGCGGCAGCGCGAGGTCGATGAGCAGGCTCAGCAGCGACGGGTAGTCGATGCCGACGGCGGCGGCTTCCTGCGGCAGGAGCGACGTCGCGGTGAGGCCGGGCAGGGTGTTGGTCTCGAGCAGGATCGGCTTGCCATCGGGCTGCAGGATGAAATCCGAGCGCGAGTACGCGCGGCAACCGAGCGCCTCGTGGGCGGCGAGGGCCACGCGCTGGATCTCGTCGCGGGCGGCGGTGGGGATGTCGGCGGGGGTGATCTCCTCCGACTGGCCGGCGGTGTACTTGGCCTTGTAGTCGAAGAAGGCGCCGCCCTTGGGGCGGATCTCGGTCACGGGCAGCGAGCGGGGCCGCCGCGTCGCGAGCTCCTCGAGCACGCCGCAGGTCATCTCGCGCCCGGCGAGGCGGGGCTCCACGAGGAGGGGCTCGGCGAGCCCGGCGGTGATGGCGGCCTCGAGGGCCGCGGGATCGCCGACCATCACGACGCCCACGCTGGAGCCGCCGTCGCGCGGCTTCACCACCCAGGGGCCCTCGATTTTCTGCCGCACGCGCCCGGTCGCCGCGGCGGGCGCCTCACCCATGGCGATCTCCACCTCCGGGGCGACGGGCAGGCCCTTGCGGCGGAAGACGTCCTTGGCGGCGCGCTTGTTCATGGCGAGCCGGCTCGCGGCCGGGCCCGAGCCGGTGTAGGGCACGCTGGCACGCTCGAGGATGTCCTGCACCTGGCCGTCCTCGCCGTAGGCGCCGTGCAGCCCGAGGAAACAGACGTCCGGGCGCCAGGGCATCGGCGATCCATCGGCCTGCCAGGGCGTCGCCGCGGGCAGCGCGTCGCGCCACGACTGCGCGGGCGGATGGGGGAGCTTCGGGAAGTGCCAGACGCGCTGCCGGTCGACGTAGACCGGGACGCCGTCGAAGCGGGCGCGGTCGAGCCGCTCGAGCACGAGCGAGCCGGTTGCGAGGGAGACGTCGTGCTCCGACGAAGGTCCGCCCAGCAGCACGGCGACGAGCTTTTTCGCGGCCATCGGCGTCAATTTACCACAGTCTCAGGCGCACGTTCCCAGCTCGGCCACGAGCCTGCGCGCCGCCTCGAGCAGGTCCGCGCCGCCGGGGGAGCCGTCGAGCCGCGAGACCAGCTTCATCTCGGGCGTGAGCCGCCAGGCGCCCTTGCTGCGCTGCACCTTGGCGGCGAGCTTGGCCGGCTCGAGCGCGGCGTCGGGGCCGAGCGAGACCACGAGGCGCGCGGGGCCGGTCTCGAGGCCGCGCAGCCGGAGCTTGCGCATGGAGATGCGCAGCGAGGTGAGCTCGGTGAGGCAGTCGACCTCGGCGGGCAGCTCGCCGCAGCGGTCGCGCAGCTCGCCGCGGATGTCGAAGACCTCGTCGTCGCTCTGCGCCTGCGCGAGCTTCTTGTAGAAAAGCAGCCGCTGGTGCACGTCGGGCAGGTAGTCCTCGGGCAGCAGCGCCGCCACGGGCAGGTTGATCTCGGGCTCCACGTCGTCGCGCGGCGGCTCGCCGCGCAGCTCGCGCACCGCCTCGTCCATGAGCTGGCTGTACAGGTCGAAGCCCACGGCTGCGATGGGGCCGGACTGGTCGGGGCCGAGGAGGTTCCCCGCGCCGCGGATCTCGAGGTCGTGGCTCGCGATGCGGAAGCCCGAGCCCAGCTCGGTGAATTCCTGCAGCGCGTCGAGGCGGCGCTGCGCGTCCTTGGTGACCTGGCGCCGCGCCGGGACCAGCAGGTAGGCGTAGGCGCGCTCGCTGCTGCGGCCCACGCGGCCGCGCAGCTGGTAGAGCTGCGCGAGGCCGAACGTGTCCGAGCGGTTCACGATCATGGTGTTCGCCGAGGGGATGTCGAGGCCGGCCTCGATGATCGAGGTGCAGACGAGCACGTCGGCCTTCCGCTCGATGAACTCGGACATCACCTGGTCGAGCTGGTGCTCCTCCATCTGCCCGTGCGCCACCGCGAAGCGCACCGTGGGGCACAGCTCGCGCAGGAACTTCTCGATGGAGGCGATGCTGCGCACGCGGTTGTGCACGAAGAAGACCTGCCCGCCGCGCTGGACCTCGCGCTCGATGGCCTCCTTGATCACCGGCGGCTCGAACTTGAGCACGAAGGTGCGAATGGCGCGGCGGTCTTCCGGTGGCGTGGCGATGATCGAGAGGTCGCGGATGCCGGCCATCGACATGTGCAGCGTGCGGGGGATGGGCGTCGCGGTGAGCGTCAGCACGTCCACCAGCTTGCGCAGCTTCTTGAGCCGCTCCTTGTGGGTGACGCCGAAGCGCTGCTCCTCGTCGACGATCACGAGGCCGAGGTCCTTGAAGGCGATCTCCTTGCCGAGCAGCTTGTGCGTGCCGATGACGACGTCGAGCCCGCCCTCCTTCAGCCGCTCGAGGATCTCGCGCGACTCGGCGGCGTTGCGCAGCCGCGAGAGCATCTCCACCGAGACGGGGTAGTCCTTGAAGCGCTCGCGGAAGGTCCGGAAGTGCTGGCTCGCGAGCACCGTGGTGGGCACGAGCACGGCCACCTGCTTCTTGTCGAGCACCGCGCGGAACGCCGCGCGCAGCGCGACCTCCGTCTTGCCGAAGCCCACGTCGCCGCAGACGAGGCGGTCCATGGGGCGCGTGGACGCCATGTCCTTGAGCACGTCCTCGATGGCGCGGGCCTGGTCGGGCGTCTCCTCGAACGGAAAGTCGGCCTCGAACTGGCGGAAGTAGCCGTCGGGCTCGGCGAAGGCGTGGCCGGGGTGCGCCTGCCGGGCCGCGTAGATGTCGAGCAGCTCCGCGGCCATGCGCAGCAGCTGATCCTTCACCTTCTTCTTGGTGCGCGCGAAGCTCTGGCTGCCGAGCTTGTCGAGCTTCGCCGAGGTCGGGTCGGCGCCCTGGAACTTCTGCACCTGCCGCAGCTTGCCGACCGGCAGGTAGAGCTTGTCGGCGCCGTCGTACTGGAGCAGCAGGAAGTCGCCGTCGACGCCGCGGATGCTCATGCGGGTGAGGCCGGCGTAGCGGGCGATGCCGTGGTCCACGTGCACCACGAGGTCGCCCTCGTTCAGCTCGCGGAAGGCGTCGATGAACGGCTGCTCGGCGCGGTGGCTGCGGACCACCCGCGCCGAGCGCGGGCCGAAGATCTCCTCGTCGGCGACGACGGCGAGGCCGCCGCGCGCGTCGACGAAGCCGTGGCTCACCTCGCCCACGAAGAGGTGGGCGTGGACCGCGGGGTCGTAGAGCGGCTCCTTCGCCTCGGCGAAGGCCTCCGCGTGCAGCTTCACCATCACCCGCCGGTCGAGGAGCAGGCGCTTCAGCCGCTCGGCCTGCCCGGAGGTGTGGCAGGCGACGGCCGCGGCGATGGAGGCGTCGCGCCAGCTCGCGAGGCGGCTCACGAGCGGGGTGAGCGCGCCCTCCTCGCCGTGGTGCTCGAGGATCGCCTGCCGCAGCCCGGCGGTGTCGCCGTAGGGGAGCTGCACGGTGGCCTCGGCGCCCGTCGCGAGTGGCCGCGAGCGCAGCAGCCGCTTGCCCTCGAGCAGCGCCAGCGGGTCGGCGTAGTGCTGCTCGGGCGGGAGCGCGAGCTCGCCGCGGCCGCGCGCGGCCGCCAACTCCTCGTCGAGCTTCTCGGCCAGGGACTCGGCCTCGTCCGCCGCGGCGTCGGGATCATCGAGCAGGAAGAGCGGGTTGGCCGGCAGGTAGTCGAGCACCGTGGAGAGCCGGCCGCCGTAGAAGCCCGGGAAGAGCGTCTCGATGCCGGGCGCGTGGATCCCTTGCTGGATCTGGTCGGTGAGCTCGCGCAGCTTGCGGCTCGGGAGGTCCACGCGGTCGGCCGCCTCGCGCGCGGCGGCGATGGCGGCCGGCGTGGTCGTCTCGTCGAAGAGGATCTCCCGGGCGGGGCAGACGTACAGCTCGGCGAGGTCGGCGAGGGTGCGCTGGCTCTCGGGATCGAAGAGGCGCACCGACTCGACCTCGTCGCCGAAGAGCTCGAGGCGGGCGGGCTTCTGGTAGATGGGCGAGAAGACGTCGACAATGCCCCCGCGCACCGCGTAGGTGCCGGGGTCCTCGACGAGCGGCACGTGCGCGTAGCCGAGGCCCTGGAGGCGGCGCGCCAGGCCGTCGCGATCGATCTGCGCCCCCTTGCCGAGGAGCTCCGAGCGCTCGTCCACGAGCCGCCGCGGCAGGACCTTGCGCGCGAGCGCCCGCACCGAGAGGACGAGCGCGGCCGGCGCCTTCCCGAGGCCGCGCTGGCTGAGCAGCAGGAGCGCGCGCAGCCGCGCCAGCTCGATGCCGCGATCCTGCGAGAGCTCGCCGTAGGGCAACAGCTCGTCGGCCGGCAGCCGCACCACCGCGGGCGCGTCGTCGGGCTCGGCCGCTCCCGCGAGGAAGAAGCGCAGGTCGCGCTCGAGCGAGGCCGCGGCGTCCTCGTCCGGCGCCACCGCCACCACCGGCCCGAGGCCGTGCCGCAAGAGCTCCCGCACCAGCGCGCCGCGCGCCGCGCCCCCGACGCCGCCAATGTCGACCGCGCGCGCACCGTCCTCGAGGAGCGCGCGCAAGCGGTCGAGCGCGCCGGGGCCCTCCTCGCGCGGCGAGGCGCGGCTCTCGTGGGTCTCCAAGTTCACGGCGGTGGGAAGGCGCATATAAGGACCGGCGCTGCGGCCCGTCAAGGCAAGCCGGCTTGCGCGCGCCCTCCATCGCTGCTATGAGCGCTGCCTCCCCGGGGAGTGGCTCAGTCTGGTAGAGCACTTGGTTCGGGACCAAGGGGTCGCAGGTTCAAATCCTGTCTCCCCGACCCTGCGAAGGCCGCGACTTCTTTGGTGAATCCAGAGCGGTCGCGGCCTTTCGTTTTCGAAGAAGCGCGAACCCCCGCTCGGCATGGCCTCGGGCTACACCCACGCGGATGCTCGGGTTTGCGTGTCAGTCCAGGGTGCAGCTTTCGGCACAGACCGGCGGGCCAGCGTCGCAGCTGCTGTCGCAGAAAGCGCTGCAGGCCGGCGACGATGGAGCCGGGCAGTCGCTGGCGACCGAGCATGTCTTCGAGCAGAAGGTGCCCAGCTGCGTCGCGCAGCCATCGGTGCGACAGGTCAAGCCGCTGACGCACGGAGCATCCCCTGTCTTGCACCCTTCCCCAAATGGCGATCCCGAGGAGCAGGCGCTGACCAGCGCGGCCAGGACAAGAGCGGCGAGCCACGTCTTCATATGAACCTCCCAGGGTGAACGAGCTGACGAGGCGCCTCCATTACCAGGTTGGTGCCACCCCAACAACCGATGGGACGACCAGGCTCAGCGACCCGACCCGCGGCCCCGGTTCTCGCCATCTGCGATTTCGGTCCCGCCGGTGCTAGGGCGTTGCCATGGGCGATTTGCGGCCGGCGTCTGCCTGCAACACCCCTCGGTGTGAGGCGGGCTCGGGCGGCCGCGCGCCCACCCAGATCCGCTCGTTCCACTGCAGCCCCACCTGGCGCGCGGTGAGCACGAGCTTCGGGGCGAGGGCGGGCTTCCACTCCTCGATGCCCGTGTTCGCGAGCTTGTCCCAGCCGGCAGCGCCGGCGAGGGCCTGCAGGTCGCCCGCGGTGAACGACGAGCGCATCGGCTCGCCCGTCATGAGGCCGAAGAACACCAGGAAGACGCGGGTGGTGAGGCGCAGCGGGGTCTTGCCCATGTAGGTGAGCGCCACCCGGCTGCCCGGCGCGGACAGGCGCGCCAAGGTAGAGAGCGTCTTCTGCACGTCCGCGGCCTCGAGGTACATGGTGACGCCTTCCCACAGCCAGAACGTCTTTCGCAGCGGGTCGAAGCCCGCCTCGGCGAGCCGGGCCGACAGGTCGTCGACGGTGAAGTCGACCGGGACGAAGCGCACGGCCTTCGCGAGGGGGGACAGCGGCGTGGTCCGCTCCTGCTTCGTGCGCTGGGTGCTCGGGTGGTCGACCTCGTACACGGTGGCGTCGCGAAGACCCTCCAGGCGGAAGGCCCGGCCGTCGAGGCCTGCGCCCAGGATGACGAGCTGGTCGAAGGGAAGCGCGGCCAGGACCGCCCGGTCGAGGACCACCGTCCGGAACTGGTTGAAGAGCGCCATGCCTCGCATCCAGAAGGGGAGGGGCGACCGCGGGAGCCGCCGCTGGGCGCGCGCCACGCGCCGGGTCCACTTGGGTGGCAGGAGCCGTGCGGCGATGGGGTCCGAGAAGCCCTCGATCTCCGGGGAGAGATCGCCGAGCGCCCGGTTGAAGGCGACGAACTGTGCCGTGTTGCTGGCTCTCCCCTTGCGCACGAGGGCACTCTACGCCAGCCGTCCGGTCACGAACGAGGATTTGGTGTGACGGATTGGTCGGGGCCCGGGCAACTACCGGCAGGGGGACTGGATGGAGCGGGAGGCCGGCACCGTGCGGGACGACCAGGACAAGCAACGCCTCTACCTGTACCTGCCGGTCGACGTGGTGGCCGAGATCGACGAGGTCGCCGAGCGGCTGGACCGGTCGCGCAGCTGGGTGGTGCAGCGCGCCTGGAAGGTCGCTCGCGAATCGCTCGACCAGCTTCCCCCGATCCCGGGCGCCGAGCCGAAGGAGTGAGCTCCGCCGCAGGGTCAACCCGGTGACCGCCGGCGCGGCTCCCTGCCCGGCGGCTGCGTCGCGGGTGGGCGCTCGGCCAGCGGCGGGATGGGCCGCGTGAGCGGCTGGGCGCCTTGGAGCGCGAGCAGCTCCCCGTGGTGGCGGAGCTGCAGCGGGCCGTCGCCGCGCGTCAGCTGGTACGTGGCCGTCTCGGCTTGCACCTTCACCCGCAGCCAGAGGCCGCGCCGGACGATGGCGAACGAAAGAAAGGTCAGCCCCTCCGGCAGCCGCGGCGCGAAGGAGAGCGTGCCGCAGTCGTCGCGCATGCCGCCGAAGCCGTCGACGAGGGCGATCCACGCCCCGGCGATCGCGGCCAGGTGCAGCCCATCGCTCACGTTGTGCTCCAGGTCGTGGAGATCGACGAGGGCCGCCTCGGCCGTGTAGTCGAGCGCGAGGCGCAGGTGGCCCACCTCGGCCGCCACGACGGCCTGCGTGCACGCCGACAGCGACGAGTCCCGGACGGTGAGGCGCTCGTAGTACTCGAAGTCGCGCGCCTTCTGCTCGGCCGTGAAGGCGTCGGGGCAGCGCTGGATGGCGAGGACCAGGTCGGCCTGCTTGACGACCTGCTTGCGGTACAGGTCGAAGTAGGGAAAGTGCAGCATGAGCGGGTACTGGTCCTCGCGCGTCGCGGCGAAATCCCAGACCTCGTGCTTGGTGAACGCCTCGGCCTGTGGATGCAGGCCGAGGCGCGCGTCGAAGGGAATCTCCATGTGCTCCGCCGCCGCGCGCCACGAGGCCATCTCGCCGGCGGTGACGCCCAGGTCGCGGGCGCGGTCCGCCTGGCGCTCGCAGGCGGCCGCGGCGCCCAGCAGGTTCCGGCGCGCCATCAGGTTCGTGTAGACGTTGTCGTCCGAGAGGGCGCTGTACTCGTCGGGGCCGGTCACGCCGTCGATGCGGAAGCGGCCGGCGAGGTCGTGGTGGCCCAGGGAGCGCCACAGCCGGGCGGTCTCGACGAGCAGCTCCACGCCGATCCTGCGCTCGAACTCCTCGTCGCCCGTCGCGTCCCCGAAGCGGATCACCGCGTCGGCGATGTCGGCGTTCACGTGGAAGGCCGCGGTGCCGGCCGGCCAGTAACCGGAGCACTCCTCGCCGTGGATGGTCCGCCAGGGGAAGGTGGCGCCCCGGAGCCCGAGCACCGCGGCGCGCTGACGTGCGGCGGGCAGCGTGGAGTGGCGCCAGCTCAGCGCGTCGGCCGCCGCGTCCGGCACCGTGTGCGTGAGGACGGGCAGGATGAAGGCCTCCGTGTCCCAGAAGGAATGTCCGTCGTAGCCCGTGCCGGTGAGCCCCTTCGCGGGGATGGCGCGGTGCTCGGCGCGCGCGCCGGCCTGGAGCAGGTGGAAGAGCGCGAAGCGCACGGCCTGCTGCAGCTCCGGATCTCCGCCGAGCTCCACATCCGCGCGCGCCCAGAAGTCGTCCAGGTAGCTCCGTTGACTCTGGAGGAGCGCATCCCAGCCCTCCTGCCGCGCGGCGTCGAGCGCCGCTGCCACCTGGTCGCGCAGCGCCGGCACGCTCCGCTCGAGCGACCACCCGTAGGCGATGAGCTTCACCACGCGGAGCGGCCGGCCGGGCTCGAGCGAATCGGTCACGGTGACGCGTGCCATGTCCGGTTCCACCTGCGACGTCAGCTGGAGGCGCGGCGTCCCCTGCGCGACGTGGTCCATGGCGGCGGCGAGGCGCAGCCCGCTGCGCCGGGTTCGGTGGACGAGCGTGGCCTTCGTCCCCTCCACCGAGTGCGCCTCGCCTACCAGCGGCGACTCCACGGAGGCGCCCACCCGCGGATCGCGGCGCGCTGCGGGCATCTGCTCGTTCGCCACCAGCTCCGACTGCACGACGACGCTCACCGGCCCGTCCAGCGGCTCGACCTCGTAGGCGACGGCGGCGATGGCGCGGTGCGTGAACGAGACCAGCCTCGTGGACGTGACGCGGATCGTGTGGTGGGCGGGCGACCGCCACTCCACGCGGCGACAGAGCGTGCCGGCGCGCAGATCGAGCAAGCGGTCGTGGGCCAGGACGTCGCCATATCGGACGTCGAACGGCTCGTCGTCGACCAGGAGGCGGATCACCTTGCCGTTGGTCACGTTCACGATCGTCTGGCACGATTCCGGAGAGCCGTATTCGATCTCGGCATACGGCACCGGCCGCAGCTCGTAGAAGCCGTTCAGGTAGGTCCCGGGCAGCCCGTGCGGCTCGCCCTCGTCGAGGTTCGCCCGCAGCCCGATGTGGCCGTTCGACAGCGCAAAGAGCGATTCGCTCTGGGCCAGGAGCGAGAGGGTCAGCTCGGTCTCGTGCAAAGCCCAGGGTTCGACGCGGTAGGACGGGTGCTCGATCACGGGGTCCTCAGGAGCCACGCGAGGTCGGGCACCACCACGTCCGCGCCGTGCCGCCGCAGCTCCGCGGCTTCCCCCCGGCGGTCGACGCCCACCACGAAGCCGAAGCGGCCCGCGCGCCCCGCCTCGACTCCGGCGAGCGCGTCTTCGAAGACGGCGCCGTGCGCCGGCTCGACGCCGAGCCCCCGTGCCGCGGCGAGGTACGTGTCGGGCGCGGGCTTGCCGGCCAGGTGCTCGCGCGCGGCGGTGAGGCCATCCACCCGGGCCTCGAACAGGCTCGTGAGCCGCGCCGCCTCCAGGATCTGGGCGCAGTGCCGGCTCGAGGACACCACGGCCGTCCGCAGACCGGCGTGGCGAACCGCCTCGAGGTAGCGAACCGATCCCGCGTACGCGCGCCCGCCTTCCGCGCGGAGCAGCCGCAGGAAGATCTCGTCCTTGCGCTCGGCGAGGCCCGCGATGGTCTCGGCCTGGGGCGGATCGCCCTCGTGTCCCTCGGGCAGCGAAAGGCCGCGGGCGGCGAGGAAGGCACGCGCGCCATCCTGCCGGGGCTTGCCGTCGACGTAGCGGTCGTAGTCGTCGACCGCGTCGAAGGGAATGAACGCCGGCCCCTGCCGCTCACGGAGAAAGGCGTCGAAGGCCGTCTTCCACGCCCTCGCGTGCAGCGTGGCAGTCTCCGTCAGCACGCCGTCGAGATCGAACAGGCACGCCCACACCTGTGCGGGCAGACCCAAGGGGGGGCCGGCGGCCGGCGGTTCTTTCGACTTGCGGGCGTCGAGCACCAGATGCGCCCTCCCAGGGAAGCTAGGGCGCGAAGCGACGCGGGAGGAGGCTCAAGGACGCACGGCGCGGGCGATCGCGTCCGCCCAGGCCGCGTAGGCAGCCGCGGAGGGATGTAGGCCGTCGTCGGCCACCTCGCCGGCCTTGGCCTCGCTCTCCATGAGGGGAAAGAGGTCGACGAAGCGCGCGCCCGCGCGGGCGCTCTCCTCGGCGAGGATCCGGTTGTAGAGCCGGATGCGCCGCCCCAGCGCCTCGGCGTCGCCGAAGAGCGCCGCCGTCGGCGAGAGTGACCAGTCGGGCTGCGGCAGGGTGAAGATCCGATCGGGCCTGACGCCGGCCGCGAGCACGGCGCCCAGGATGCGCCGCACGTTGGCCCGGTAGCCGTCGGCGTCGTCGCCGCGCACGATGTCGTTGGCGCCGATGGCGAGCGTCACCACGCTGGGCCGGAAGCGGGCGAGCTCGGGGAGCTCCTCTTCGATCACCTGCTCGGTCGAGTAGCCGTTGACGCCCAGGTTTTCGAGCGTGGTGCCGCCCCAGAGCTTGGCCAGCCGCGCGGGGAACGACCGCTCTGGTGGTCCGCCGGTGCCGATCGTGAACGAGTCCCCCAGGGCGACGTAGCGAGCGGGCGGAGCCGCGCCGAGCGCGATGGCCAGCGAGAGGAGCAGGCGCATGCCATGGCTACGGCGCGCCCGATCGATCGGATGCGCGGGCTAGCCGAACTGGACGGAACGCTTGGTGAACGGCCCCCAGACGAAGCCCTCGATCGGAAAGCTGGCCGGGTCCGCGAGCGCGGCGCCCTGCGCGGCAATGACGGGCACGAAGTGCTCGTGCGTGGGCAACGCCAGATCGACGCCCGGCGCACGCGCCCGGTAGTCGAGGAGCGCGTCGACGTCGCGGCGGCGCAGCGTCTCGGCGACCCAGTGGTCGAATTCCCGGGCCCAGGCGGGGACCAGCGCGTCAGGGGAAAACTCCACCAGCCGCAGGTTGTGCGTGAGGAAGCCACTCCCGAGGATGAGGACGCCTTCGTCCCGCAGCGGCGCGAGCCGGCGGCCCAGCTCGAGGAGGCGCGCCGGATCGAGCGCCGGCAGCGAGATCTGCAACACCGGCACGTCGGCCGCGGGGTACATCGCCACGAGCGGCACGTAGGCGCCGTGGTCGAGGCCGCGGGTAGGCTCGTCGCGGGTCGGCTCACCGGCCCCGGACAGGAGGGCGCGCACGCGCGCGGCCAAGGCGGGCGCGCCGGGCGCGGGGTACTTCACCTGGTAGTAGCGCTCGGGGAAACCGTAGAAGTCGTAGAAGAGCGGGACCGTCGCG
>DATJNL010000282.1:0-6304 GCA_035508175.1 Myxococcales bacterium | reverse complement strand
GGGGGCCCCCCGGACCCCTGCGCGTCGGCCCTCCTCCTTCCCTCTTTCATTGACCCCCTGCCGCCGATGCACCTGCTCGCGTGGAGGGAGAGCACGAGTAACGGGTTTCTGCTCATCGGGGGCTTTGCCCCCGCGCCCCCGCTGCGAGCTCGAGCCGCGGTGCGAGGGATGGCGGCGGATGAACGCGGGACGGAGGGGGAGCCGCTTGCTCGGGGGTGCCACCCCGGTCCGTCCTCGCGCTCCCCACGCGCGTTACCGCTTTGTACCGGATCTCGTGCCGCGACATGGGCGCGCTGCGGGCGCGTCCGGGGGCCCCGACACCCCCTGCGCGTCGGCCCCCCTCCTCCCCTCTTTCATTTACCCCCCACCGCCTATGCACCTGTTCTCGAGCGCGTCTCGATCAGCGCCGCAGGCAAGGTTTGAAGATCATGGATCTCGGGTTGAAGGGGGTTCGTAGAGTGGAGAGGCGGGACGGGCGAGGGGGCGACTGGGACCGAGCGTCGAGGCCGATGCCACTCGGGAACGAGCGTCTATACGCTGCGGGATCGAGACAGGCGAGGCCGAGCCGCGAGTGGACCGGCCGGCCCCGAACCCGTCCCGCCGCCCCGCGCTTCATCTCTCGCCAACCCGCGCCCCTCGTCTCGAGATCGTCTGCAGCAGCAGGGGCGCGGGGGCGGAGCCCCCGGTGAAAGCTCCTTACTGTGAGCTGCGCGCCCTCTCGGCCTTCTCGTTCCTGCGGTCGACCGCGATGCCCGAGGCGCTCGCCGCGCGGGCTGCGGAGCTGGGTTACGGCCACCTGGCGCTCGCGGACTTCGACGGCTTCTACGGGGCGCCCCGTTTCTGGTCCGTGGCGAAGCAGGCCGGCCTGCGCGCCCTCGTGGGCATCGACCTGGGCCTCTGCGAGGGCGGGCGGCTCTTGCTGCTCGCCAAGGACGTCGACGGCTACCGGCGGCTCTGCCGGCTCGCCACGCTGGCGCACGTGCGCGAGGCGCCTGCGCTGTCGTGGGAGGAGCTCGAGGACCATGGGGACGGGCTCGTGGCGCTCACCGGCGGGGACGCGGGGCTCTTGACGCGGGCGCTCGAAGGGGGGAACGACGATCGGGTCCGCCGGCTCGTCGATCGTCTGTGCGGCGTTCTCGGGCGCGAGAACGTGCTCGGCGAGATCCAGCGCCACGGCGACCCGCGCCAGGAGCGGCTCAACCGCCGGACCCTCGATCTCGCTGCCGCCGTGGGGCTGCGCGTGGTGGCCACGAACGGCGTCCGCCTGCTCCACCCCGCGGACCGCCCGCTCCTCGACGTGCTCACCTGCATCCGGCACAAGATCACCCTCGACGAGGCCGGCACGCGGCTCGCCCTCAACGGCGAACGGCGGCTCAAGGCGCCCGCCGAGATGGAGGCGCTCTTCGCCGACCAGCCCGAGGCCGTCGCGGCCACGCTCGACGTCGCGCGGGAGTGCGCCTTCACGCTCGACTCCCTGCCGTACCGTTTCCCTGAGTTCCCCACGCCCGCAGGCACGAGCGAGGCGTCGCTCCTTCGCTACAAGACGGAGGAAGGGGCTCGCCGGCTCTACCGGCCGATGACGCCTGCAGTGCGCGCCCAGCTCGACCGCGAGCTCGCCCTCATCGAGAAGCTCGGCCTGGCGGGCTACTTCCTCATCGTCGCGGACATCATCGACTACTGCCGCCGCGAGGGCATCCTCGCCAAGGGGCGAGGCTCGGCCGCGAACTCCGCCGTCTGCTACGCGCTCGACATCACCTGCGTCGATCCGGTCGGCAACCACCTGCTCTTCGAGCGCTTCCTCTCGGAGGAGCGCGCGGAGTGGCCCGACATCGACGTCGATCTTCCGAGCGGTGACGAGCGCGAGAAGGTGATCCAGTACGTCTTCGCCACCTACGGCCGCCGGCGCGCCGCGATGTGCGCCGAGGTGATCACCTACCGCGATCGCAGCGCGGCGCGCGAGGTGGGCAAGGCGCTCGGCTTCGGGGCGGAGCAGATCGAGCGCTTCGCGAGCGGGCTCGTCTGGTTCGAGCCCGCCCCGCTGAAAGTGTCGGAGCGACTCGCCTCGGCCGGCCTCTCCCCGGGCGACCGGCGCGTGCAGCTCTGGATCGAGCTCTGCCGGCAGATCCAGGATCTGCCGCGGCACCTCTCGCAGCACTCGGGGGGGCTCATCGTCGCCGCCGATCACCTCGACGAGGTCGTGCCCATCCAGCCCGCGCGCATGCCCGGCCGCACGATCATCCAGTGGGACAAGGACGACGCCGAGTCGCTCGGGCTCATCAAGATCGACCTGCTCGGCCTCGGCATGCTCGCGGCGCTGCAGGAGGCCCAGGATCTGGTCCGGTTCCACGAGGCGCGGAGCTTCGACGTGGCCCACCTGCCGCCCGACGATCCCGCGGTCTACGAGGCTTGCAACGAGCGCTTCCCGGACACGATCGGCGTCTTCCAGATCGAATCGCGCGCCCAGATCGCCACGCTCCCCCGCCAGAAGCCGAGGTGCTTCTACGATCTGGTGATCGAAGTGGGGCTCATTCGCCCCGGACCGCTCGTCGGCAAGATGGTGAACCCCTACCTCGAGCGCCGGGCCGGCCGGCAGCCGGTGACGTTTCTCCATCCGTCGCTCGAGCCGATCCTCGACCGGACGCTGGGCTTCCCGCTCTTCCAGGAGCAGCTCTTGCGCGTGGCCATGACGCTCGCCGGCTTCTCCGGCGGCGACGCCGAGGCGCTGCGGCGCGCCATGACGCACAAGCGCTCCGACGAGCGCATGGCCGCCTTCGCGCGCCGCTTCAAGGAGGGCGCCGTGGATCACGGCCTGGCGCCCGACAAGGCCGAGGAGGCCTGGGCATGGTTCGACGGCTTCGCCCAGTACGGCTTCCCCGAGAGCCACGCCTTCGCTTTCGCCTACTGGGTCTATGCGAGCGCCTATCTCAAAGTGCACCACCCCGCGGCCTTCCTGGTCTCGCTGCTCAACGCCCAGCCGATGGGCTTCTACAGCCCGGCGACGCTGGTGAAGGACGCGCAGCGGCACGGAGTCGAGGTGCTGCCACCGGACGTCGCGCGCAGCGAGTGGAAGACGACGATCGAAGCCGGTGCCGTGCGGCTCGGCCTCGCCACCGTGCAGGGCCTGGGGGCCAGGGCCGGCGAGCGCTTCGAGGCCGAGCGGCAGCGCGGCCCGTTCCGGTCGCCGGCGGATCTGGCCGAGCGCTGCGGCCTCTCCGCGCGGCAGATGGAGATCCTCGCCGAAGCCGGCGCGCTGTCGGGCTTCGCGCCCACGCGGCGGTCGGCGTTGTGGGAGGTGGCCATGGCCACCGGCGGTCCGCTGTTTGCGCAGCCGGCGGAGGGAAGACCGAACGCCCCGCGCAACCCAGGGGAGGGCGCCGCGCTGCCCGAGATGGACGCCTACGAAGAGACGCTCGCCGACTACCGCACGTCGGGCGTCACCGTGGGGCCGCAGGTGGTCGCCCACCACCGCGAGGAGCTCCGGCGCGCCGGGGTGGCGCGCGCGGTGGACGTGCTGGACCTGCCCCACGGCCGCTGGGCGCGCATCGGTGGGCTCGTGATCGCGCGCCAGCACCCCACCACCGTGCGCGGCCTCGTCTTCGTGACGGTGGAAGACGAGACCGGCCACGCGAACGCCGTCGTGCTGCCGGAGGTCTTCGCGCGCCACCGGCGCCTGCTGCTCGAGGCGCGGCTGCTCGTGATCGAGGGGCCGCTGCAGAACCTCCGTGGCGTGGCCACCGTCCAGGCCCGGAAGCTGTGGGGCTTCGGCCGCGACGTCGTCACTCCGCGCTCGCACGACTTCCACTGAACATGCCCATTCGGGCTCCAACTCGTTGACTTCAGGCGCGCCTTTCCCTAAGTTCCGGGCCGCAATGGGAGGGTTGCGACCCCTCGGAGCCCGCGCGGCACCTCGCCCAGCCGCCACGGGATTCTTGCCCCATTCTAGGAGCCTCGCCTGCCGCCGATGAGCCCTTCCGAGATCGCCTTTCTCTGCCTCTACTTCGCGGTGATGCTGGTGGTGTCGCTCTATGGCGGCCACCGGTACGTGATGGCGTACCTGTACTTCAAGCACAAGTACAACACGCCCGAGCCGCTGCCGTTCCAGGGGCCGCTCCCGCGCGTGACGGTGCAGCTCCCCATCTACAACGAGATGTACGTCTGCGAGCGGCTGATCGAGTCCGTCTGCGCCATCGAGTACCCGCGCGAGCTCCTCGAGGTGCAGGTGCTCGACGACAGCACCGATGAAACCCGGGAGATCGCCGCCGCGGCCGTCGAGCGCTGTCGCGCGAGCGGCATCGACATCCGCTACCTGCACCGCGACGACCGGCGCGGCTACAAGGCCGGCGCGCTCGAGGAGGGGCTCAAGAGCGCGCGGGGCGAGCTCATCGCCGTGTTCGACGCGGACTTCGTGCCCGCCCCGGACTTTCTGCGGCGCACCGTCCCGCACTTCAGCGAGCCGCGAGTCGGCATGGTGCAGGTACGCTGGGGCCACCTCAACCGCGCCTTCTCGGTGCTCACGCAGGCCCAGTCGATCATGCTCGACGGGCACTTCGTCATCGAGCACACCGCCCGCAACCGCTCGGGCCGGTTCTTCAACTTCAACGGCACGGCCGGCATCTGGCGGCGCTCGGCCATCGTGGACGCCGGCGGCTGGCACCACGATACGCTCACCGAGGACCTCGATCTCTCGTACCGCGCCCAGCTGCGCGGCTGGCAGTTCGTCTTCCTGCCCGAGGTCGTCTCGCCCGCCGAGGTGCCTGTGGAGATGAACGCCTTCAAGAGCCAGCAGCACCGCTGGGCCAAGGGCTCCATCCAGACGGCGAAGAAGCTCTTGCCGGAGATCTTCCGGAGCGACCTGCCCCGCGCCGTGAAGGTCGAGGCCTTCTTCCACCTGACGAACAACCTGGCCTACCTCCTGATGGTGCTGATCTCCGTGCTCATGCCCATCTCGGTGGTGGTGCGCTACAGCCATGGCTGGTACGGCGTGCTCCTCCTGGACTTCCCCTTCTTCGTGGCGGCGACGCTCTCGGTGTGCGGCTTTTACGTGGCCTCCCAGCGCGAGGTGGGGCGGAGCTGGTGGCAGCGGCTCAAGTACCTGCCCTTCCTGATGAGCCTCGGCATCGGCCTCTCCATCAACAACGCGCGGGCGGTGATCGAGGCCCTGTTCAACCACCAGAGCGCGTTCACCCGCACGCCGAAGCACGGCGTCGGCGAGACGGGCAACGGGCGCTGGGCGCAGCTGCGCTACCGCGGGAGCTGGGTCGGCTTCCAGCCCTTCCTCGAGGTCGCCCTCGGTTGCTACCTCTCGTGCGCCGTCTGGTTCGTGATCGACCGGGGGCTCTGGGCGTCGCTGCCGTTCCTCGTGCTCTCGCAGATCGGCTTCCTCTACGTGGGCCTGATGTCGCTGCTGCAGGGGCGCTTCTCCCGGCAGCCGCTGGCGGCCGAAGCGACGTGAGCCTGCTTCGAAGCGTTGACGGGCCAGCGCTCGCTGGCTAAGTTGCCCGCGCCCGCTCCCAGCGAGGCACCCGAGAGGAGACCCATGGCCGACATGACCCCGAAGGCGATCTTCGAAGAGATGATGGCGCAGCGCCTCCAGCAGAACCCGGCTCTCGCGAAGGAGCTCAACGCGGTGCTGCACTTCCAGATCGACGGCCCCACGGGCGGCACCTGGACCGTCGACCTCACGAAGGACAAGGACTGGATCAAAGCCGGCGCCGAGGGCACGCCCAAGATGACGATCGTCTGCGGCGACCAGGACTTCGTGAAGATCGTCAACAAGCAGCTGAACGCCCAGATGGCGGCGATGCAGGGCAAGCTGCGCTTCAAGCCCATGGACATGGGCCTCGCGATGAAGCTCGGCAAGCTGCTGAGCTGAAGCGCTTCTCCTTTGACTATTTCGCGGGCCGGCGCGTCCATCTGCGAAGCCCGGAGGACTCCCATGCGCCGCCTGCTCTTCGCCCTCGTCTCGCTGGCCCTGGCCTGCTCGACTCAACCCGGCCACTCTTCGACGGGAGGCGGCGGCAACGGCGGCGGCTCCAGCTGTCCGGAAGGGACGGGCTGCGCGGCCCCCGGCGGGGACGACGGCCTGTGTTGCGGCGGGCAGTGCGTCGACTTCACCTCCGACCCGCTGAACTGTGGCGCCTGCCAGTCTCCTTGCCCCGCCAGCGCCACGTGCCAGGGCGGCGCCTGCGTGGTGACCAGCTGCACCGGTGCCTCGTCGGTGCTCGCCTGCCTCGAATCGGACGGCGTCAGCCTCGGCAACTGCTGCAACGGAGCGTGCCTCGACCCAAGCGATCTCGAAGGCGAT
>DATJNL010000281.1:0-25747 GCA_035508175.1 Myxococcales bacterium | reverse complement strand
GCTCGAGATGGAGACCTTCGGCTTCGTGCCGGTGAACGACACCGTGGGGTTGATGCCGGCGAGGTCCACCGGGGCCGTCACGGAGCCGCTGAAAGCCGCCACGCCGCTCGGGTCGCCCGCCGCGCTCACGGCCAGCGTGTCGCCGCCGCTCCAGAAGAGCGCGGGGTCGTTGGTGCCGCTCAGGAAGGCGTAGTAGCCCGCGTCCGCGTCGTAGACGATCGAGTTCATCGAGACGCCGTTGTCGGTGAGGGCGATCGACCCGGCGCTCGCCGAGGGCGAGGGGGGCGCGCCAGGGTTGCCGGGCGGCGTGAAGCAGCAGCCACCGCTGCAGCCTCCGTCCGGGCTTGCGCCGGCGTCGGCCGCGGCGAAGCTGGCCGAGGCCTGGTAGTAGTCCATTCCGGCGACCGAGCTCGCCGAGAAGACCACCGAGCCGGTGTAGGCCGCGCCTGCGCCGGAGGTGCCCGTCCCGCCGGACGAGCTGCCGGTGGACGTGCCGACGGAGCCGCCCGACGACGTGCCGGCGATGCCGCCCGTGGCGCCGGCGGAGCCGCTGGAGGCCGCGCCCGACGAGCCGCTGGATGTTGCACCCGCGGAACCGCTCGACGACGCGCTCGAGGAGCCGGCTGCAGATCCACCGGAAGCGCCGGCCGAAGACGACGCCGAGGAGCTACCCGACGCGCCGGTCGTGGCGTGGCCCGTGGTCGAGCCGGCGCCGCCGCTGGCGGAGCCCGTCCCCGCGGAGCTGGAGGCCTGGCCCGTCGACCCCGCGCTCGTGCCCCCACCGCTGCTGGTGGTGCCGCCCGAACCGGCGCTGCTGCAGCCGAAGGCCGCGAGCGCTGCGCACGCAGCGACCGAGAGCCTGCCCAGCCGCAGCCTTCTCGAAGATTCCATCGCGCCCTCCAAAGGTGACCCCGCCCGTTACGCAAGCCCCGTGCCCCGCCCGCCCGTGCTGCCCCCTGCCATCTTCCTTGCATTTCTCGCCGTGTCAACGGACCGAGAAGGCCTTTGGTCCACAAACGTGCGGGGCGCCTCTGTAGAGTTTGCGTAGGCCGCGAGCGGGAGCTTCGCTAGACTCGAACGACGTGAAGCCGCGGGTGCCAGATCGACGCCGCCGGAGCTGGGCGCCCCTCGCCGCCTTCGCGGCGGGCGCCCTGGGGGCCCTGGCGTGCAGCCCGAAGCCGCCGCTCGGGCAGGCCTGCGATCCCGCCGACGCCTCGTTCTGCACGGTGTGGGAGTTCGTTTGCGTCTCGGACGGCGGAAGCGGCGTCTGCAGCCTGCCGGGAGAGTTCGCCTCGTGTGACCCGAGCTTCGGCTGCGCGGCGCCGTACGGCTGCCACGGGCCCTTTCCCGATGTCTCGCCGCCGTACTTCTGCGTCGCCACCTGTGCGCACACGGCGGACTGCCCGGACCCCGACACGATCTGTGGGAGCTCCATCCAACCGCCCGGGAGCTTCTGCATGCCCGACGCGTGCGGGCCGGGCAGCGCCGCCGACGGCGGCTCGGCGAACGGCACGGCGTTCTTCGCGCCCTGCGATGTCGAGGACACGGGCGACGGCACCTGCGTCCCGTACCCCTACGTCGACGCGGGCGTGTTCGGCGTGTGCCAGGCCGGCGGACCGGCCGCGGACGGCGGCGCGTGCGAGACGGACCGGACCGGGGCTGCCCCGCTGTGCCAGGTGGGCCTCGGCTGCGCGCAGCCGGGCGCTGGCCCGGGCAGCTGCGCGCCGCTCTGCAATCCCGTGGACGGCGGGCCGAGCTGTCCGAGCGATCAGCGCTGCGAGGTGGAGCCCGGCTTCCTCGCGGGCCTCTGCCGGTAGGGCCGCCGCTACGCGAAGAGCCGCGCCGCCTGGAGCTCGCGGGGCAGATCGAGGGGCTGTCCTCGCACGGACGCCGCGAGGAGCTCGGCCGTCACCGGGGTGAGGAGTATGCCGTTGCGCAGGTGCCCCGCGGCGAGGTGAAGTCCCGGAATGCTCGGCACGGGGCCGAGCGCGGGCAGGCCGTCGGGCGTCGCCGGCCGCAGGCCCGCCCAGAGAGCGCCCACGGGCGCCTTGGCCAGCCGCGGGCAGAGGCGAGCTGCCCGCTCCAGGATCGACTGGACCCCTGCGGCGGTCACCCGCTTGTCGAAGCCCACGTCCTCCATGGTGGACCCCGCGAGCACGCGGCCGTCCGGCTTGGGCGCGAGGTAGCCGCCGGCGCCGAACACCGCGGCCTCGAACGGCGGCTCGAGCTCGAAGCAGACGAGCTGCCCCCGGATCGGCCGGAGCGCCGCTGGCGCGAGGCCCACCCCTTCGATGAGCGCGCCGAACGCGCCGGCCGCCACGATGACTGCCTCCGCCTCGAGCGGCCGGCCGTCCACGGTGAGCCCCGCGAGGCGGCCCCCGCGCAGCAGGAGGCTCCGGGCTTCGCCGGCCAGCCAGCGCACGCCGGCCGAGCGGGCAGCGGCCCACAGGCTCGCGCAGAGGCGCTGCGCGTCGACCTGGGCGGCCTCGGGGTACCAGAGCGCCTGCTGGATCCGGGGGGCGAGCGCCGGAAAGCGCGCCCGCACATCGGGCGCCTCGAGCAGCTCCACGGCCAGCCCGGCCTGCCGCTGCCAGGAGAGCCGGCCGGCGAGCACGGCCGCTTCGCCTTCGTCGAACGCCACGTCGACCGCCCCGCTCGCGCGATAACCCATGTCCGGCGCGCCGGCCTCGGCCAGCTCGCGCGCGAATTCGCCCCACATCCGCTCGGAGCGCCGCAGGAGCCGGAAGAAGGGGCCGTCCTCCGAACCCTCGTGCTGGGACGCGAGGAGACCCGCCGCGGCCGACGAGGCTTCGGCGCCGGGCCGCGTCCGCTCCACGAGAACGACCGAGAGCCCTCCCTGCGCCAGCCGCCAGGCGACGGCGCAGCCGACGGCTCCCGCCCCCACCACGGCGACGTCGCAGCCAGCCGGCAAAGGGTCCATGGAAGGCGACAGATCTTCCATCGGCCGCCCCCGCGTCAAGCGCCGGCTCGACGGTGATTAGCTTCCCTTCGGAGTGTCGAAAAGGAGGTGTCACATGGCGAAGGCACGGAAAGCAGCGCCCGCCCACAAGGCGAGCACGATGAGCGTGGTCGAGGCCGGGCGCAAGGGCGGCGAGCGCGTCCTGCAGGAGCGCGGCCCCGAGTTCTTCTCGAAGATCGGCAAGAAGGGCGGGCAGCGCGTGCGCGAGCTGATCAACGCGGGCCGGCGCGCCGAGCTGAGCTGATCACGGCGGGCCAAGGGGGCGCCGCGCGAGCGGGCCCCCGGCCGCCCCGCGAATCGCAGCGGCAGCCTTAACCTCGTTCAAAGGGGGTCGCCCGTGGAGAGCATCCAGACGGAGGTCGAAGAAATCGGCACGGCGCGGGCGCGGCTCATCCAGCTGATGGCGGAGTTCTTCCGCTCGCTCGGCTACCTGGACGTACGGGCGCGGCTGCCGGGCTATCCGCAGCCGTCCACCATCAACGGGTCGCTGCGCAACCACCAACCGGACGTGACCTGCTTGCAGAGCGACGCTGAGGCGACCGCCATCCTGCTCGACGCGGTGCCGATCGAGCAGATCCTCGACCCCATGACCGAGAGCCGCTGGACCCTGTTCTTCTCCGCCGCCGAGCTCTACGGCGGCGAGTTCCACGTGGCCGTGCCGCGCGTGCAGGGGAAGGTGCTGGGCCCGGACGTGGTGCGGGTGAAGCTGCGCGACCTGGGCATCCGGGCGCAGTACGTCTGGGCGGTCTAGTCTTCCTCGTGGGCCGGCGGCCACTCGTCCGGGCGGGCGGTCACCTCGCGCTCGGCCGGTGGGCTGCGGCGCTCGATCTGATCGGGCGTGATGTCGGGCGCCTGATCGACCGGCTCGTCGCGCGGCTCCACCTCGCCGAGCTCGGCCGACGCGTCCTCCGCCACTCGCGCGGTCGGCCGTTCGGGCGTCAGCTCCTCGCCGAGCGGGGTGCGGCCGGGGGGCTGGATGAGCTGCGTGACGTCCTCTTCGAGGTCGTCGCGGTCGTCGTCTCTGCGTCTGGGCACGCTTCAAACATCGGCATTGCCCGCGGCGGCGGCTCCTCCCTGCAAGTCGCAGAGGCGGCGGTAGAGGCCGCCCGCTCCCCAGAGCTGCGCGTGCGTACCTTGCTCGACCAGCCGGCCCCCCTCGAGCACGATCAGGCGGTCGGAGTCGCGGACGGTCGACAGGCGGTGGGCCACGACGAGCACGGTCCGGTGGGCCATCAGCACCGCCAGCGCGCGCTGCACCTCGCCCTCGGTGGCGGCGTCGAGCGCGCTCGTGGCCTCGTCGAGGAGCAGCACGGGCGCGTCCTTCAAGAGCGCCCGCGCGATCGCCAGCCGCTGCCGCTGCCCGCCCGAGAGCATGGCCCCGCGCTCGCCGAGCCGCGTCTCGAGCCCTTGGGGTAGCGCGCGCACGAACGCGAGCGCGCCCGCAGCCTCCAGGGCCGCCTCGATGCGCTCGGTGGAAGCGCCCGGGGCCGCCGCGGCGACGTTGTCGGCCACGGACGCGTCGAAGAGAAAGACGTCCTGCGCCACGAGCGCGACCTGGCGGCGCAACGAGGCCAGCGTGGCCTCCCGCACGTCGAGGTCGTCGACGCAGACGCGGCCCGAGTCGGGGTCGAGCAAGCGCGGCACCAGGTGCAGCAGGGTCGTCTTGCCCGCGCCGCTCGGCCCGACGATGCCGAGCTTCTCGCCGGGCCTCACGTCCAGCTCGAGGCCGTCGAGGGCGGTCTTCTCGCCGTAGCGCACGGTCACGTTCTCGAAGCGCAGCCGGCCCTGCACGCGCGCGAGGGTGCGCGCCGAGGGGCGATCGGCGATCGCAGGCGGGGCGTCGATGAGCGCGAAGATGCGCTCCGCGGCGGTCAGCCCCGGAACGAGCCACTGGCTGCCGTTCGCGAGCGACTTGAGCGGCTGGTAGGTGAACAGCACGGCCCCGAGGAACGAGAGGAGCTTGTCGGGTGGCAGGGCCGTGGGCGCCGCGCCGACCGCGAACAGCACGAGCGCGAAGGCCACCACGCCCACCAGCTCGATCGTGGGCGAGAAGGCGGCGCGGAGCAGGGCCGAGCGCCGCTGCACGTCCAGGAGCCTGGCTTCGCCGCGCCCGTAGGCCCGCATCGCGGCCTCCTGGGCGCCGTAGGCGTGCAGCACCGCGACGCCGGCGATGGCCTCCTGCGCCGACGCCACCTGCTTCGCCTGCGCGAGCTGCGAGGCCTCGCTGACGCCCCGGAGCGCGCGGGCAAAGCGCGAGATGGGCCACACCGTCGCCGGCACCGCGAGGGCCGCCAGCGCGAGCAGGCGCGCGTCGAGCAGCGCGGACACGGTGACGAGCGCCACGATCTGGAGGCCGTCGCGCACCGACGAGGCCAGCGCCTGGCCGAGCGCGCGCTCCACCTCGCCCAGATCGTTCCCGAAGCGCGAGAACAGCTCGCCCGTGTGGCGGCCTTGAAAGTAGGAGAGGGGGAGCCGGAGGATGCGCGCGTGCAGCTCCTCCTGCAGCTCGGCCACCGCGCGCAGGGTGAGGGCGCCCATGCGATCGGCCTGCACGAAGGCGCAGCCGGCGCGCAGCACCGCGAGCGCGAAGATGGCCGCCGGCAGCAACGCGCGGAGCTCCGCGGCCGAGACGTGATTCAGCCAGCCGGCGAGCCCTCCGTGGAGCCACGCGGGCGCCGGCCCTCCCGAGAAGACCATGCGGAGCGCGGGGCCGGTCAGCGCGGCGAAGCCGCCCGTGGCCGCCGCCCCCACGCCCATGGCCGCGAGCGCCAGCACGAGCTGCCCGCGCCGACCGCGCACGAGCAGCCGCCAGAGGCGCAGGTAGGTGCGCAGCCAGGGAGGCGCCCTCACGGGCGAATCACTGCGAGCCGAGGGCCGTGTGCAACCCCTGGCAGCTCGTGGCCGAGAAGTCGCCCCACATCGAGACCAAGCCGCTGGTGGGCAGCGCCATGTCGGCCGTGAAGTAGCCGACGGCGGCCTGGTTGGTGACCGATTCGATCTGCACCCAGGTCTCGTCGGACTCGCCGAGCAGCGTGGTGCCGCCATCGCTCCAGGAGAACTCGGACGCGAGCACCGTCGGCGAGGTGTAGACCCCGGCGTCGACGGGCAGCGTGTAGCCTTCCACCCGGATGTCCACCGCGGTGAACGCCGGCAGCGGAACCGCGCCGGTGGCCGAGCAGGCCGCCGACAGATCGTGGTCCGCGAGGACGACGTCGAGGACGTTCGGGATGGGGTTGCCGCCGTCGTCGAGCTCCGGGAAGTCCAGCCCGGCGAAGGCGACGTTGAAGCCCTGCGGGCCGCCGCAGACCGTGTTGGCGCCGGCGTCGACGCAGCCGCCATCGGTGGCCGCCTGGGTGGTCTGGCAAGCGAGCGCGGACATGGCGAGGGCCGCGAACGCGAGGCTTCGTCGCATTTCCCTCCTATACCACGGAAGGCCGGCCGGCCGCCGCGGGCTCGCCCACCCGGTTGATGGCCCCGGGGCGAGTGCGCTATCTGTGCCCCATGGCACAAGGTCCGGAGCCGCGCGAGCCCGTCGAGTTCGAGACCCACCCGGCCCGCTACCGCCACTGGAAGCTCGCCTTCGAGGGGCCGGTGGCGCGGCTCTCCATGGCGGTCAAGGAAGACGGCGGCCTCCGCCCCGGCTACCAGCTCAAGCTCAACAGCTACGACCTCGGCGTGGACATCGAGCTCGCCGACGCCGTGCAGCGCATCCGCTTCGAGCACCCGGAGGTGGGAGCGGTCATTCTCGACAGCGCCCTGCCGCGACTCTTCTGCGCCGGCGCCAACATCTTCATGCTCGCGAGCAGCAGCCATCCCTTCAAGGTGAACTTCTGCAAGTTCACCAACGAGACGCGGCTCGCCATCGAGGACGCCTCCGCCCACAGCGGGATCAAGTGGATCGCGGCGCTGAACGGCACGGCCTCGGGAGGGGGCTACGAGCTGGCGCTGGCGGCGGACGAGATCCTGCTGGTCGACGACGGCTCGAGCGCGGTCAGCCTGCCCGAAGTGGCGCTGCTCGCGGTGCTCCCGGGCACGGGCGGCCTCACGCGGGTCGTCGACAAGCGCAAGGTGCGCCGCGACCTCGCGGACGTGTTCTCGGCGCTGCCCGAGGGCGTGAAGGGCAAGCGCGCCGTGGACTGGCGGCTCGTCGATCAGGTCATCCCCAAGAGCCGGTTCGATCAGGCCGTGGCCGAGCGGGCCCGCGAGCTCGCCGCCAAGACCGACCGCAAGGCCGCGGTGCCGGGCGTCACGCTCGAACCGCTGCAGCCCGAGGTCACGCCCACGCGCCGGCAGTACCGCTGCGTCACCCTGGACCTCGACCATGGCCGGAGGCTCGCGACGTTGACGGTCAAAGCGCCCGTTGGCCGCGAGCCGCCCATCTGGCACCTCCGGGCCTTCCGCGAGCTGGACGACGCGCTCTTGCAGCTGCGCGTCAACCAGCCCGAGATCGGCACCGTCCTGCTGAAGACGACCGGAAACCCCGAAGACGTGCTGGCCTACGATCAGTTCCTCGCCACCCTTTCGACCCAGAGCTGGCTCGGCCGAGAGATCCTCGGCCAGGTCCGGCGCACCCTGAAGCGGCTCGACCTCACCGCGAAGACCTTCTACGCGATCATCGAGCCGGACAGCTGCTTCGCCGGCTGTCTGGCGGAGATCGCGCTGGCGGCCGACCGGACCTACATGCTCGACAAGCCCGGCTCGCAGATCCGCTTCGGCCCCCTCTCGGCGGGCCTGCTGCCCATGTCGAACGGCCTGTCGCGGCTCGCCACGCGCTTCCTCTCGGACCCCACGCAGGTCACGCGCGCGCTCGAGCACGCGAGCCCGTTCTCGGCGAAAGAAGCCCTCGAGGCGGGCCTCGTGACCTTCGCGCCCGACGCGCTCGACTGGGACGACGAGCTCCGCCTCGCCATCGAGGAGCGGGCCGCGATCTCCCCCGACGCCCTCACCGGCATGGAGGCGAACCTGCGCTTCGCCGGCCCCGAGACGATGGAGACGAAGATCTTCGGGCGTCTCTCCGCCTGGCAGAACTGGATCTTCCAGCGGCCCAACGCGGTGGGCGAGAAGGGCGCGCTTTCCCTTTACGGCCAGAAGGGCCAGCGGCCGGAGTTCGACTGGCGCCGCACTTGATCGGGATCATGGCCCGACGGCGCCGCGAGGTGTAACGGAGCGCTCATGTTCAACGACGACAAGATCCCCAACAACGTCGACCTCTCCTCGGACCAGCGGCTGCAGCGCGCGCTGGAGCAGTGGCAGCCGGACTTCCTCTCGTGGTGGCGCGAGATGGGCCCCGAGGGCTTCCAGGAGAAGGACGTCTACCTGCGCACCGCCGTCAGCGTCACGACCGAGGGCTGGGCGCACTACGACTACGTGAAGATGCCCGACTACCGCTGGGGCATCTTCCTCGCCGACGCGGTGCCGAACCGCACCATCGGCTTCGGCGACCTCTTCGGCCAGCCGGTCTGGCAGGACGTGCCGGGCGAGCACCGCAACACGCTGCGCCGGCTGATCGTCACGCAGGGCGACACGGAGCCCGCCTCGGTGGAGCAGCAGCGGGCGCTGGGCCGCACCTGCCCGTCGCTCTACGACCTGCGCAACCTCTTCCAGGTGAACGTGGAAGAGGGGCGCCACCTGTGGGCGATGGTCTACCTGCTCCACCGCTACTTCGGTCGCGACGGCCGCGAGGAGGCCGAAGAGCTGCTGGCGCGCCGCAGCGGCAACCCGGACCGGCCGCGCATCCTGGGCGCCTTCAACGAGCCCATCGACGACTGGATGTCCTTCTACATGTTCACGATGTTCACCGACCGGGACGGCAAGTACCAGCTGCTGGCGCTCGCCGAGTCGGGCTTCGACCCGCTCTCGCGCACCACCCGCTTCATGCTCACCGAGGAGGCCCACCACATGTTCGTGGGCGAGACCGGCGTCGGGCGCGTGGTGCAGCGCTCGGCCGAGCTCACCAAGGAGAGCAAGAACGGCAACGCGCGCGAGCAGGGCGGCGTGGACCTCGACACGATCCAGAAGTACCTGAACCTCTGGTACTCGCTCTCGCTCGATCTCTTCGGCAGCGAGGTCTCGACCAACGCGGCCGCCTTCTTCGGCGCCGGGCTGAAGGGGCGCGCCAAGGAAGAGAAGTTCGAGGACCACCTGGCGCGCGAGGGCGTGGTCTCGATGGAGCTCCCGGAGAACGGCAGGCTCGCGAACCGCGACGTGCCGCTGCGCTCGGCGATGAACGAGATCCTGCGCGACGGTTACGTGGAGGACTGCCAGCGCGGCGTCGACCGCTGGAACAAGACGCTCGAGCAGTCCGGCCTCGCCTTCCGGTTGAAGCTGCCGTCCCGGCGCTTCCACCGCCAGCAGGGCGTCTTCGCCGGCCTGTTCTTCGACCCCGAGGGGCGGCAGATCGAGCGCGCGGAGTGGGAGAAGCGCGCGGGCGAGTGGCTCCCCTCGGCCGCGGACCGCGCCTACGTCAAGAGCTTGCAGCCGCGCGCCCTGTACGCGCCTGGGCAGATGGCGCACTGGATCGCGCCGCCGGCCAAGGGCATCGACGGCAAGCCGCTCGACTTCGAGTACGTGCGGCTCGCCTGATCAGCGGGGCGCGTGCTTCGCGAGCAGCTGCGCGAGGCGCGGCACCGCCTGCTCGACGTTCTTCTTGCCGGTGGGGCGGAGCTTCTCGTAGGCCTTGCGCATCGTCGCGTTCTTGCTCTGCTGCGCGCGATCGTCGGTGATGGCGAGCAACGCCTCGGCCACCTCGGGCGCGCGCGCGTTGAAGTAGTCCGGCAAGGTGCCGCTCCCCGCGAGCCAGCCCTGGTAGGTGGGCTCGAGCTTCTCCGCGAAGCTCGGCAGCAGGCCGTCGAGGACCTCGGGGATGATGCCGCCCTTCACCGCCTTGACCACGGCGTAGGCACCCTTGATGGCGAGGCCGGAGAGGCCCGACTTCGAGGCGACCTCCTCGTCGACGAGCTTGGCGCAATCGGCCACGACCTGCGGGCGGAGCTGGGGGGCGAGGAGCTTCTCGGCGAGCGTTCCCATGGCGGCAGGGGTGTAACCGCCCGCGGTTCCCCCGTCAACCGCGGCTTGCGTTAGAATGCGCGGCTGCCGATGCGGAGCCTCCTGCTCGTGACCGTGATGATTGCCGCCGCCCACAGATCCGCCCCTCCCGGCGCTCTCGAGGAGCTGCAGCGCTGGCGCGCCGAGCAGGAACGCAGCCTCACCTCGCCCGAGAGTCCGCTGGCGCGCCTGCCGGCACGCGGCCTCAGCCCGGGGCACAACCGGCTCGGGAGCGGGCCGCAGGACGACCTCCGCTTCGACAGCCCGGGCGTGCCCGCCTCGGCCGCGGACTTCGTGTGGGCCGGGGGGATGGTGCGCCTCGAGCCGTGGATGCCGATGCTGCTCGTCGACGGACAGCCCGCGGTGTCGGGCCCGCTGCGCTGGGGCGCGCACGTCAGCCTCGGGCCGCTCCTGCTCGTGCTGCAAGGGGGCCCGCGGGCGCCGTCCCTCGCGGTGTTCGACGCTTCGCTCCCGGACGTGGTGCACTACCAGGGGCTGAAGTACCTGCCGACCGACTGGGCCTACCGGGTGCCCGCCACGTTCACGCCCGCGGACGCCGGACGGACGCTCACCGTCGAGACCAGCACCGGCGGGGAGAAGACGCTGCCGCTCAAGGGCACGCTTCACTTCGAGCTGCACGGCAAGCAGCTGTCGCTCGACGGCTTCGGACTCGGCGAGCATCCGAACGACTACTTCGTGATCTTCAAGGACCGCACCAACGGCAAGGAAACCTACGGCTCCGGTCGCTTCGTGTGGGTGCCGGGTGCGGTCGACGGCAAGACGACGATCGACTTCAACCTCGCGTGGAACCCCCTCTGCGCCTATTCGCACGCGTTCAATTGCCCGCTGGCGCCGCCCGAGAACCGCCTCCCCGTGGCCATCCCCGTGGGCGAGGCGACCTTCCCGCACCAGGAATCAGCCGCGCCCTAGCGGCTCGCCCGCGCGGGCCAGACGCTCGACGGAGCTGTCGGCACCGAGGCCGACGCCGTCGCCTTTGGCCTGGCCGTCGGTCACGCGCACGACGTCGCCGCGCGCGAGCTCGAGGAAGAGGCGGTTGCGGTCGTTCACGTGCTTGTCTTGCAGCGCGAGCCCCATGCGCCCCTCGGGTCCGCAGCCCATGTAGCGGCGCCGGCCCTTCCCGGCGAGCGGCTCGGAGACGATGCGGAACACGCGGCCGGGCGGCGGCTCGGGCCATCCCTCCCCGGGTGGCGCGAGCGCGAGATAGCTCATCTTGAGCGCCTCCTTGTGGAGGCCGGCTGCCCGGGCGAGCTCGGCCACGAGCGGCGGGGCCTCCCAGAGCCGCTCCGCGTGGCACCAGTCGGTCGGACGCAGCAGCGCCGGGCAGTCGCCCCGAAACAGGCACGGCGCGCGGACCGCGACTCCGTCGGCGACCAACCGATCCCGCAGCTCCAGCAGCTCGCGGGACGTCTCGCGGAGCGCCGGATCGACGAGCAGCAAGGTACCGCCCGGTCGCAGCCGCGCGAGCAACGCGTGCGCAAGCGCCGCACGCTTGGCGGTGCGCTCGGATGAATCGCGCCAGAGCTCGTTCAATAGGTGCTGCGCGACGATCAGGTCGTAGCCGCTGCCCGGCGGGCCGCCGCCCGTCCACCGCTGGGTCGCGATCGCCTTCCCGGCCTCCTTGCTCAGCCACCGCGCGGTCTCCAGCGCCGGCGCGCTCCGATCGGCGATGGTCGCCTCCACCGCGCCTGCGTCGAGGCAGGCGAAGGCCGCCGGCCCTGCCGCCCCACCCAGGTCCAGGATCTTCGCAGGACAGCCAGGAAGTTCCGGAAGGATCGAGCGGATCTGCGCGTACGAGACGGGCCAGTAGAAGAGCAGGTAGGCCCCGAGGAGATCGGGGCGGTTCAGGTAACCCTCCCCCACCAGCTCGCGTTCGCGGGTGAGGCCCTCGGAGAGACGGCGCACGCCCGCCGCCACCTGCGCGAGCTCGCCCGGCTCGAGCCGGTTGGCGCGCGCCCGACCCTGGCCGCGGCGGAAGACGCGCAAGAGCCGCGGGATCCACGAATCGAGCTCTTTCATCCGCGGGCATAGTAGTGGGCTGCAACCCGGCAGGCGACCCGACTTTTCAACGGTACCCTGGATCGACTAGAAGGTCCTCTGCTCGGATCCCTGTCCAAGGAGCGATCGATGCGACGCCTCGCCCTCAGCCTGTGCCTCTTCTTCTCCGCCGGCGCCCTGGCGCAAGCCAGCTCGGAGGACCAGCAGTGGCTCGCGCAAATGAACGCCCTGATGAAGGACCAGACGCCCAAGGGCGCCCGCCAGCGCGCGACGCTGGCCTACTGGGCGCTCACCACGTACACGGGCCGCGCCGAGCGCCTCGGCATCGATCCCAACGCCGTGAAGAGCCAGGGCATCAAGGACATCCTGGCGGCGGCCGGAGGCATGCCGGACAGCCCGGGCATCTGGCGCGAGGTGGAGGCCTGGGACCGCCTCGGGGGCTTCGACGCCCTGGGCGGCGCGCGGGTCGTGTGTCCCGTGGCCGACCGCGCGCCCGCCAACGCCGAGGCTGGCGAGCTCTGCGGCGACCTCCGCAAGGAGAGCGGCGACCTCGTCGGGGCCGTCCGGGCCTGGCGCCGCGCCATCGACGGGAACGGCGCCCGCGCCGACAAGGTCCGCGTGATCATGAAGATCGACGGCGCGAGCCCGGCTCCGGAGCGCGACCTCGCGGGCGTCTCTCCCGCGCTCGTGCAGGAGGCCCGCTACGCCGAGCAGCAGCAGGGTCAGGCCGCCCAGGCCCAGCAGGTCTCGGCCGCGGTGCAAGCGTGCGACAACTCCTGCAACCTGCAGGCGTCGAACTGCCACGCCGCGGTAGGCTACGGAGTGTTCGACAACTGCGAGAACCAGCGCACGAGCTGCTACAGCAGCTGCGCCTACTCGAACGGCGCGAGCGCGCCGCCCGTGACGCCCTACGTGCCGCCGGTCTACGCCCCCTACCCCGTGTACCCCTACTGACCCTCAGCCGGCCCGCAGCAACTCCTCGACCTCGGCGGCCGTGAAGGCGCCGCTGCCGCCCTCCGCCGACAGGAGGCGGCCGGACATGTCCCGCTTGCGCTGCTTGAGGTCGAGGATCTTCTCCTCGACCGTACCCCGGGCGACGAGCCGGTAGACCGAGACCTCCTTCGCCTGCCCGATGCGGTGGACGCGGTCGACGGCCTGGTCCTCCACGGCGGGATTCCACCACGGATCGTAGAGAAACACCGTGTCGGCGGTGGCGAGGTTCACGCCCGTGCCCCCCGCGCGCAGGCTGATGAGGAAGAGCTGCGCCGACGGCGGAGCCGCAACGCCGTTGAAGCGATCGATGACCGCCTGGCGGTCGCGCGTCCGGCCGTCGAGGTACTCGTAGGGGATCTTGTCCCGGTCGAGCATCGCCCGCATCAGTGAGAGCATCTCGACGAACTGGCTGAAACAGATGACGCGGTGGCCGCCGTCGAGCGCCTCGTCGAGCAGCTCGCGCCAGAGCATGAGCTTCGCCGACTCCTCCTCGCCGAACGACTTGTCGAGCTTCAAGAGCCGCGGGTCGCAGGCCACCTGGCGCAGCCGCAACAGCCCCGCGAGGATGTTGACCTGTGAGCGCGCGACGCCCTGCTTCTCGATCGCCCCGAACACGTCGCGGCGAACCTCCTCGAGCATCTGCCGGTAGAGACGGCGCTGCGGCTCCGACAGCTCGCAGACGACCTCGCTCTCCTGCTTGTCCGGCAGCTCGGTGAGCACGTCCCGCTTCAGGCGGCGCTTGAGGAAGGGGCGGACGCGGATCGCCAGCTTGCGCTGCGCCTGCTCGAGGGCCGGCCCGACGGGCGCCTCGTAGCGCTTACGGAACTGCTCCTGCGATCCGAGCAGGCCGGGCAGGAGGAACTCGAACAGCGACCAGAGATCGAGCGGCCGGTTCTCGACCGGCGTGCCAGTGAGCACCAGGCGGAAGGCGCCCTTGAGCTGCCGCGCCGCCTGGGCCGTGGCCGCCGCGGGATTCTTCACGTGCTGCGCCTCGTCCAGGATCACCGCGGACCACTCGCGGGCCGCGAGCAGGCTCGCGTCGCGGCGCAGCAGGGCGTAGGAGGTCACGATCAGGTCGGCGTCTTCCGGGCCGGGCAGCTTGCGCTTGCCCCCGCTGAAGGCGACGGCGCGGAGCGACGGCGCGAAGCGCTCGGCCTCGCGGATCCAGTTGGGCAGCACGGAGGTCGGCGAGACGACCAGTGCGGGCCGCCGCTCGCCGCGCTCACGCTGCCGGAGCAGGAGGGCGAGCGCCTGGATGGTCTTCCCGAGGCCCATCTCGTCCGCCAGCAGCGCCGAGAGGCCGGCGTCCGCGAGGGTGCAGAGCCACGCGAATCCGGCGGCCTGGTAGGGGCGCAGGTCCCCCTTCAGATCCGCGGGCGGCGAGACACGCGGCAACTCGTCGCCGGTGAGCCGCCGCAGCTGCCCGGCGGCGGCGGGATCGAGGCGAGCTTCGAGCCCCGCGGCGCGAACCAGCTCTTGCAGCGGCCCGGCCAGCCAGGGAGGCACCTCGCCACCGCGACCCTCCGCCAGCGGCTCCACGTCTGCCAGCGCCTCGAGCACGCCGCGGCAGAGCTCGACGTCGATGGGGGCGACCGAGCCGTCGCGCAGCGTCGCATGGGCCAGGCCGGCCGCCAGGCAGGCGCGCAGCTCGGCGGGATCGACTTCCTGTTCGGCCGTTCCCAGCCGCACGTCCACCTCGAACCAGCCGCGCGCGGAGAGGCCGATGTGGAGCGAGGCACGGATGGGCTCGCTGCGCACCCGCAGACCGGTGAGATGAGGGGGCAGGTGCCGCTGCCAGGCGGCAGGCAGGGAGAGCAGGCCTTCGGACCAGAACCGCAGGGCGCGATCGCCCTCGGCGCGGAAAGCGCCGTCGCGCCACTCCAGCCCCGCCGCCACGAGCGCCGCAAACGCGGCACTCTCGGTCGTCTCGTCGCGCTGGAGCGCATAGGCGCGCCCGTCGGCGCCCAGATGCACCTCGGGTACGGCCGGGGGCGGGCGCCCATCCAGCTCCACGGCCGCGGTCCCATCGTCGCCATACAAGGCGCGCAGGTGAACCTCGGCGCCGCTCAGATCCCCGCCGCACGTGAGGGCCAGCCGAGGAACGCCGGCCAGGACGGGCAACAGCTCGGCGGCCGACGGCACGACGGCGCCGCAGCGGTCGGCGAGGTGGGGCAGCCAGTCGGCGAATGCCCGCGGCAGATCGGCGGCGCGGCACTCCACCTCCGGATGGCGCAGGAAGCGCTGCAGCGCCGCGTCGGAGAGCCGCGGGTCGAGCGGATAAGCGCGGTCGTCGGCGAGCGCGAAGCGCTCGAGGCCCCCGAGCAGCCGCACGCGGGCGGGCGAGAGCGCGCGATCGCCGCCCCGTGGCACGAAGACCGCCCGGAACCGGCAGCCGCTGGCCCCGTCCGGGATCGTCGAGCCCTGGATGTGCAGCGACAGTGGCTCCTCGGAGAAGCCGAGCGGGATCTCCTGGCGATCGTCGGCGTACACTTCCATCCCGCGCAGCGCCCCGAGGACGTCCCCCGCCCGCTCGAGCGGGATGCGGGCGCCGCTCCGGTCCCGCTCGTGCAGCGAGAGCATCTCGGCGATGCGGCGGTCCGCCGCCGGCATGGCCTCGACGGCGGCGGCGTCGGGCGCCTCACCCCGATCCCTGCGCAACTGCCGGACGACGGCGTTCCCGCCCTCCACGGTGAAGACGTAGTACAGGGGCACGGCCGTGCGGCCGCTCTCCTCGCCCGCCAGCCAGACGCTCGGCGAGGGCAGCGGCGCGGCCGCCCCCTCGGCCGCCGCCGACGGCGCGGCGTTCTCGTCGCGCAGGGTGTAGAGCAACGCCGCGACGTGCTTGCAGTGCCGCCGCGCGCCCGCCCAGCTCGTGCAGCTGCACTGGGAGACGATGCGCCCGTCGTCGCGCCGCACCCACACCTCGTAAGGCCGCGGTCGGCTTCCCTGGACGCGCGCCCGAACGCGCTCGCCATCCACGCGCAGCTCCCCGACCGCCCCGGCGCGCGCGTAGGAGCGGCCCCGGCGGAACGTGGATTCGTCGAACATCGTTTGCAGCTCTGTTTCGCTGACCGCGAGCATGGCGTCGGAGGGCTCCAAGGCGACGGGGACTCACCAGTTTAGCAGCCCGGCGACCGCGCCTCCAAGGCATTCTGCAAAGCAGTGGCTCGGCGCAGCCGGAGACGCTAGATCGCTTCCATGGGCGACTGGCACGAGAACCTCTTGGTCGATCCCGAGGCCATTGCCGCTTTGATCCGGTCCACGCAGCGGGTGGCCGTGCTGGGGATCCGACCGGAGAGCCGTGCCGACCGCCCCGCGCACTATGTCCCGGCCTACCTCGCGTCCGCCGGCGTGACCGTCCTGCCGGTGCCCGTCCACGACCCGGGCGTGGCGACCATCCTGGGGCAGCCCACCTACCGGACGGTCTCCGAGGTGCCTGGCCCAATTGACATCGTCGACGTCTTCCGCCGCTCCGAGGACATCCCGCCCCACCTGCCGGATCTGCTGGCGTCTCGGCCCCGAGCGGTCTGGTTCCAGAGCGGGATCCGCAACGACGCCGCGGCCGAGGCGCTCGCCCGAGCGGGCATCCAGGTGGTCCAGGATCGCTGCCTGATGGTCGACCACCGGCGCTTCAGCAAGGCTTTGTAGCAAAAAGGCAGATCGGGTATACAGGGCTCCCCCTGGGCTCCGGAGGCCCGGGCGCACAACAGGAGGTTGCAAGTGGCTTACATCGTGGCGGAGCCGTGCGTCGCCTGCAAGTACACGGACTGCGTCGAGGTCTGCCCCGTGGACTGCTTCTACGAGGGCACGAATTTCTTGGTCATCCACCCCGACGAGTGCATCGACTGCGGTGCTTGCGAGCCCGTCTGCCCCACGAAAGCCATCTTCGCGGAGAGCGACCTTCCCGAGAAGTGGAAGGAGTACGTCGAGATCAACTCGAAGTACGCGACCGAGTGGCCGAACATCAACGAGAAGAAAGACTCGTTGCCCGAAGCAGACAAGCTCAAGGAGACGCTCCCGAAGCGGGAGATGCTCGAGCTCAAGCCCTTCGCCGGCTAGCCCCGGGGTTGCCCCGGGCTTCCCCCATCCCCAACGTCCTCGCAGGAGGACGCCATGGCGGACGACAAGTGGGGGCACTGTCGTGAGTGCAGGTTCTTCGGGAGCCCGGCGCGTCGGCCGCTCGAGGAAGAGGAGGCCGCCTGCCTGCACCCGACGCTCTCGAAGTACCGGCTGACCGTCTTCGGCGCCAACGGCTGCAACGGTTGGCAGCTGCGCACGGGCATCGAGGCGGGGCCGGAACAGCCGTCTCCGCCGGCCTGAATCATCCCGGGCGCGCGTAGCAACGCGGGCAGAGGGTGATCCGGCGGGCGTTCGTGCCCACCCTCACCGATTGCCAGAGGTCGCCGTAAGGCGCCACGGCCGGCAGCCAGACGACCGGCCCCCGGAAGACCTCCTCGAGGTGCTCCACGCTCTCGAGGCAGACGTCCGGATCGTGCAGCAGCCCCTCGGACACGGACAGGATGTCGCTCTCCTGCGCGATGGCCTCGAAGTCCGGCGGCGACATTCCATACTGCGAGACGAGCGCGGCGACGCGGATGTCCATCGGGGGCTCCCTCCGCTTCCATCGGTGGGCGAACCTTGGCGGGCCGAGACCTTACCATGCCGCAGCCCGTGGTAGCCTGCCGTCGGGCGAAACACCCACGACGGAGGCCCACGCATCCCGATGTCTCGCGGCTCCCTGGCGGTGCGGCTCATCGCGGCGCACCTGCTCCCGGCGCTCCTGGCGCTCGCCGGCATCTCGGCGGCCGCGTGGACCGTGGCCCGCCGGGCGCTCGAGAGCGAGCTGGGCGATCGACTGTCCTCCGCCGCGGGCGCGGCCGGGAGCGGCCTCTCGCTGGATCTGCTGCTGGCGCTGCAACCGGGCGACGAGCAGACGCGGACCTACCGGCATGCGCAGGAGCAGCTCGGCCGGGCGCTGGCCGCCACCGGTCTCCGGCGCCTCGCCGTCTTCACGCCGGACGGGCACGCGGTGGTCGACAGCGCAGGAACGCCGATCGGGGCGCTGCTCGCGGACCTGTCGCGCGATCAACTCGAGCTCAGGCAAGTCTGGTCCGGGCATCCCACCGCGTCGTCGCTCCTCTTCCAGGACGCCGGCGGCCGCTACTACAAGACGGGTTATGCGCCGCTGCGCCTCGGCGACCGCGTGGCCGCCGGCATCATGGCCGAGGGCAGCGCGGGCTTCTTCGACGTCCTCGGCCAGCTGCGCCGCAGGCTCCTCTGGCTCGGCCTGGCCGGGGCGCTCCTGATCGCGCTCGCCTCGCTGCTCGCCGCCCGCACGGTCACCGGCCCGGTGCGCACGCTCGCGCTCGCCTCGGAGCGCATTGGCGGCGGCGATCTCGTGACGCCGGTCGAGCCGGCAACGGGCGGCGGCGCCGAGCTGGCGATTCTGTCGCACACGCTCGAGGACATGCGCCGGGCGCTGCAGGATCGGCAACAGGAGATGCAGATGATGCTCTCGGGCATCGCGCACGAGGTACGCAACCCCCTGGGGGGCATCGAGCTCTTCGCCGGCCTGCTGCAGGAGAGCCTCCCGGCCGATGGGGAAGCGGCGCAGCACGTCCGGCGCGTCCAGCAGGAGCTGGCGCATCTGAAGGTCGTCGTCGAGGACTTCCTCGGCTATGCGCGGGAGGCCAAGGTGGAGCTGCAACCGGTCTCACCGCGGGCGACGGCCGAGGAGATCGTCGCGCTCGTCGAGCAAGATCTCGCCGCGAAGCAGCTGCGCTGCGAGCTGTCGGTGGCGGGCGACCTGCCCTTCCCGGCCGAGCCGGTGCTGCTGCGCCGCGCGCTGCTCAACCTCGTGCAGAACGCCATCCAGTCGTCGCCGCCGGGTGGACCGCTCCGGCTGTCGCACGAACGGCGCGGGGCGGCCGGCGTGTGGGTCGTCGAGGATGCCGGCCCCGGCGTGCCCGAGGAGAAACGCGACGAGATCTTCAAGCCCTTCTATACGACCCGGCAGCGCGGCACCGGCCTGGGGCTGGCCTTCGTGAAGAAGATCGCCGACGCCCACGGCGGCACGATCTCGGTGGGTCCATCCCCGCTGGGCGGCGCCAGGTTCGAGCTGTCGCTTCCGCTCGCCGCGGCCTGAGCCGCGCTCACCGCGGCAGGCAGACCTGCAAGGTGTCGCTGCAGCCGTAGCCGTTGTTGTCGCCGCAACCGGGCGAGACGCCCGCGTCCGCGCCCTGCGTCGCGCAGCCGCAGAAGCTGAAAGGCGCCGCGCTGCTGGTCTCGTCCGGCACGCACCACGGCTCGCTCGAGGGGCAGCTGCTCGAGGACAAGCAGGTCACGACGCAGACGCCGCTGGCACCCCCGGGAGGCAAGTGGCAGACGTCCCCGCCGGAACAGTCGCTGCTCTGCGTGCAGGTGGGGTGCGCAGGCACGTTCGAACCGCACGCGGCCAGAGCTGCGATCAGACCCCCGAGACACAGCGCCCTCATGGATACCCTCCGAGTTTCCGCCGGTGTACGCGGTTTCCGACTCTCAGGCAAGCGACTGCGCGGTGCCGCTCCTCAGGGCGTCCTGGATCGCGAACGTCGCCTCGGTGGTGCGCCACAGCGACTCGAGCGGGATCGGAGGCGGCCCACCGCCGGCCGCCGCGGCGACGAACGCCTCGGCCTCCGCGCGGTGCCCCTTGTCCTGGCCGAAGCTGCGCGCCCAGCGGCGCTTGCCGTCCTTGGCGAGCTCCAGCGCCCGGAAGTCGTCGAGCACCGCGAGCCGGGCGCCGCCGAGCACCTCGAGCCTCTCCTTGGGATACGCCGGATCGCCCTGCGTGCAGTAGGCAATCGTGCCGATCGAGCCGTCCGAGAACGCCAGCGTCGCGAGGACCTCGTCCGGATCGCCGCCGGCGCAGGCGGCCTGCACGCGGACCGGCAAGCCGCCGCAGACGAACGACAGGAGGTCGACGAAGTGACAGACCTCCCCGAGGATGCGGCCGCCGCCGATCGCCGGATCCAGGATCCAGCTCTCCTTCGGCAGCGGTCCGGCGTTCACCCGGTACACCATGGTCAGGGGGCTCGCTCGGCCGCGAAAGAAGGTCTCGAGCTTCCGGGCGAGCGGCGCGAAGCGCCGGTTGAACCCGACCGTCAGCACGCGGCCCGAGCGCTCGGCGACGCGCCGCACGCGGTCGAGCCCTTCGCGGTCGAGCGCCAGCGGCTTCTCCACGAAGACGTGCTTGCCCGCCTCGAGCGCCGCCGCCGCCTGTTCGGCGTGCAGGTGGTGCCGCGTCGCGATGACGACCGCGTCGACCGAGGGAGAGGCGCACAGCGCCGCGAAGTCCGTCGACGCCTCACCGAAGCCGAAGCGCTTGCCGAGCTTGCGCGCGGTGATGCCGCGGCCCGAGACGATGGTGGCGAGGCGGGCGCGCTCGACCCGGGCGAAAGCGGGAACGAGCACCGATCCCGCGAAGGAGCCCGCCCCGGCCACGCCCAGCCGTATCGCCCCGTGCTTCGCCTCCGGCGCCGGGCCGAGCGTCACCGTGGGGGACACCGGCCTGTCGGTCGGGTACGTGAGCACGATGCCGAGGTAAGGCTCGCGGCGCTCGCCGGAGAGCAGCGCGTACGCTTCGTCCGCCCGGTCGATCGGGATCCGGTGCGTGATGAGCGGCCGCACGTCGACGCGCCGGTCGGCGCACAGGTCCAGGAACGCGCCGAAGTTCCGCTCCTCGGTCCAGCGGACGTACCCGAGCGGGTAGTCCTCGCCCCGCTCCTCGTACGCCGGATCGTAGCGACCCGGGCCGTAGGCGCGCGAGAGCAAGAGACTCAGCTCCTTGTCGTAGTAGGGGCGGCGCGGCACGTCCATCTTCACCGCGCCCACCACGGCGACGCGGGCGCGGTCGCGCGCGATCTCGCCGGCCAGCTCGATCGGATCGTTGGTATCGCCGGCCGCGCAGATCACCGCCGCGTCCACCCCCCGCCCATCGGTGAGCGACGCCACCGCCTGCCGCACGTCGTCGCTGCGCAGCACCGCCAGCCGCGCCCCGCCGGCGCGCGCCAGCTCGAGCTTCGCGGGATCGACGTCGACGCCGAGCACCTTGCAGCCCGCCGCCCGGAGGATCTGCACCGCGAGCTGGCCGATCAGGCCCAGCCCGATCACCGCGACGCTCTCGCCGAGCGTCGGGGCCGCCGTGCGGACGCCCTGCAGCGCGATCGCCCCGACCGTCACGAACGCGGCCTCCTCGTCGGACAGGCCGGCCGGCACGCGCGCGCAGAGGCGCACCGGCACGCAATTCACCTCGGCGTGGTTGGCGACCTTGGCGCCGGCACAGGCAACGCGGTCGCCGGTGGAAAAGCCGGTGACGCCGCCGCCGAGCTGCATCACGGTGCCCGCGCAGGAGTAGCCGAGCGGCATGGGCTCGTCGAGCTTGGCCCACGCCGTCCGCGCCGCGGCCACGACGCCGTCCCGCTGGATTTTGTCCACCACCTTCTGCACGAGGTCGGGGCGGTCCTGCGCCTTGCCCAGGAGCGAGCGCTTGCCCAGCTCGAGGACCATCTTCTCGGTGCCGGCGGACACGAGCGAGGCGGCCGTGCGGACCAGCAGCGCACCGGCCTCCGGCGCCGGCATGGGCACGTCGGCGAGGGTGAGGTCGCCGGTGCGGTACGAGTGCAGGAGCTGCTTCACGCCCCTGGAGGCTACCGGCCACCCCCGGAGTGTCAAGTTGGCGGCGGCGCCACCTTGGGCTAGCTTCGGCCGCTCGAGGAGGCAGAGCCATGGACGACAAGACCCGCGTCGCACTCATCACCGGCGCCAGCCGGGGCATCGGCCGCGCCATCGCGCTGCGGCTGGCCAAGGACGGCTACCGCATCGTCGGGACCTACCGGCGCGACGAGGCCGCCGCGAAGTCGCTCGCCCAGGAGATCGGCGGAGCCGGGGGCGTGTGCCACATGGTGGTCGCCGACCAGCTCGACCCGGAGAGCCTGCGCGGCCCCGTGGAGCTGGCGCGCGAGCGCTTCGGCCGGCTGGACGCCTTCGTGGCCAACGCGGCGTCGACCGCCTTCCTGCCGCTCGTGGACATGAAGCTCCACCAGATGGACAAGACCTTCAACGTCACGGTGAAGTCGTTCCTCTACGGCAGCCAGCTCTGCGCGCCGCTCCTCGCCGCCGGCCAGGGGAAGCCGGGCGGCAGCATCCTCGCGATCTCCGGCATCGACAGCCAGCAGGTCCTGCCGCTGCACGGCTTCCTCGGCGCCTGCAAGGGGGCGATGGAGATCCTCGTCCGCTACCTGGCCGTCGAGCTCTCCGGCCAGCAGATCCGCGTGAACGCCATCAACCCGGGCTTCCTCGACACGGCCTCGAGCCGCTTCTACGCCAAGGAGAAGTGGGACGAGGTCATCTCGTGGACGAGCCAGGTCGCTCCCGCCGGCCGCATGGGCACCCCGGAGGACATGGCCGAGGTCGCGGCCTTCCTGTGCGCGCCCCAGAGCGGGTACATCAGCGGTCAGACCCTCACGGTCGACGGCGGCCTGCAGTGCGCAGCCTTCGCCGCCCGCACCGCGACTTGACACCGGCCGATCCTGCTCAAGATTACTCCGCGGCGGGCCACTGGCCCGTAATGGATTGAAAGGAGCAGAAAATGGCTGATCTGATCAGGTTTGCGCCTGCGCGCACGGAGCTGCGCCGGCTGCAGAACGACATGGACAACTGGTTCTCGACCCTGTGGAACTGGGGCCCCGAGGAGATGGCGCGCAGCCCCTGGCCCAAGACCGACATCTACGAGGATGCCGAGGGCTTGAAGCTCGCCTTCGAGGTTCCCGGGCTCGACCCGAAAGACGTGAAGGTGACCCTCGCGGACAGCACCCTCACGGTGTCGGGCGAGCGCAAGCTCGAGAACGAGGAGAAGAAGGAGAACTACCACCGCATCGAGCGCACCTACGGGGCCTTCGAGCGGAGCTTCTCCCTCCCCGGCAACCTGGACACGGAGAAGGTGCACGCCGACTACAAGAGCGGCGTCCTCCAGATCTTCGTTCCGCGCAGCGAGAAGGCGAAGCCCCGGACCGTCTCGGTCAAGGTCGAGTCGAAGTAGCAGCTCGAGTGTGGGCGTCTCGCCCTGCTGGCGCAGGCGAATCTCTCCCCTGGGTGAGAAGAGAGTGGTAAGGCTCTTCTCTCCCAGGGGAAGGAGACGTTCGTGGACCTGTCCAGCGGAATGGCGGCGCTCGGCCTCATCGGCTTCCTGACCTGGCTGTTCATCGGCGCGGCAGGCGTCGTCCTGACGGTCCTGTGGATCGTGACGCCGTTTTCCGTCTTCGCGATTCGCCGGCGCCTCGACGAGCAAGACGCGCTCCTGATGCGCATCGAGGGCCATCTCGCGAGGATCGCCGATACCCAGGCGTCCGCCGGCCGCCCACCACCGATCGCCTGAGGTTCAGCGCGCGAGCTTCGCGCGCCAGGCCTCGAGGGTATCGCGAAGCGTCTGCTCCAGAGGAATCTCAGGCGCCCATCCGAGCGCGCGCAGCTTGCTGGTGTCGCCCACCCGGCGCGGAGCTTCGCCGGCGCGCTCGCGGGCCGGGCTCCGCCGAACCTCGATCGGGACGCGAGCGAGGCAAACCAGGCCATCCAGGATCTGCGACACGGGGATCGCCCGTCCACTCGCCACGTTGACGGCCTCCCCGGCTCGAGCTCGCTCGAGCAGCAGTGGGTAGGCGCGCACGGTGTCGCGCACGTCGGTGAAGTCCCGCTCGGGCGAGAGGTTCCCGACCTCGACCACTGGCGGCCGTGCGCCCACCTCGGCCTCGGCGATCTGCTTCGCGAAGCCGGAGCAGGCAAACGCTTCGCTCTGGCCTGGACCGATGTGGTTGAAAGGCCGCGCGATCACCACCGCAAGGCCTCGCCGCGCCGCAAGGCGGGCGTACGCCTCCCCGGCGAGCTTGCCCACGGCGTAGGGGCTGTCGGGATCGAGCGGGCTCGTTTCGGCGAGGGGCCGCTCCGATGCGCCATACACCTCGGCCGAGCTCACGAAGAGCACTCTCGGCATCGGGCTGAGCTCGGCCGCCGCGGCCAGGAGCCCCACGGCGCTCGCCACCAGGCCCTGGATCGCCTCGAGCGGCTGGCGAAACGACTCTCCGACGTGGGCCTGTGCTGCCAGATGGTAGATCACTGAGGGCTTCACCTCCGAGAGGAGGCGCCGGACCTCATCGGGCCGCGTGACGTCGCAGCGCCGCAGCGCCGCACTCTCCGGCCGATCCAGGGTGGTGCCGACGATGGCTTCGCCGCCGCGCGCTTCGAGGTGGCGCACGAGGTGCGACCCGGCGAAGCCGGTCGCACCGGTCACCAGCACCGTCACGGTCCCCGAAGCTCCCGCCGCGCGATCTCCAGGCGCACGCGTTCGAGATCGGCGTCGACCATCATCTCCACGAGCCCCTTGAAGTCGACCGTCGCCTTCCACCCGAGCTCACGCTTCGCCCTGGAAGGATCGCCCACGAGCATGTCCACCTCGGCCGGGCGGACGAACGCCGGGTCGACCACCACGTGCTTCTCCCAGTCCAGACCGGCGCGCGAGAAGGCCACCTGGCAGAACTCGCGCACGCTGTGGGTCTCCCCGGTCGCCACCACGTAGTCCTCGGGCCGCTCCTGCTGCAGCATGCGGTGCATCATGCCCACGTAATCGCCGGCGAAGCCCCAGTCGCGCCGGGCTTCGAGGTTTCCGAGCCGCAGCTCGCGCGAGAGGCCGTGCTTGATGCGCGCCACGCCGTCGGTGATCTTGCGGGTGACGAACTCGAGCCCGCGACGCGGCGATTCGTGGTTGAAGAGGATCCCGGAGCACGCGAACAGGCCGTAGCTCTCCCGGTAGTTCACCGTCATGAAGTGACCGTAGGCCTTCGCCACGGCGTAGGGGCTGCGGGGATGAAACGGGGTCAGCTCGTTCTGCGGCACCTCGCGGACCTTGCCGTACATCTCGCTCGACGAGGCCTGGTAGAAGCGCATCCCCTTGCTCACCGCGCGGATGCCTTCCAGCATGCGGGTGACTCCGAGCGCGGTGTATTCCCCGGTGAGCACGGGCTGCTCGAACGAGGTCGGCACGAACGACTGCGCCGCCAGGTTGTACACCTCCGCCGGTTCGGCGCGCTGCAGGGCGCGAATCACCGAGGCCTGGTCCAGCAGGTCCGCCTGAAGGAGGATCAACCGGTCGCGTAGGTGGGCGATCCGTTCGAAGGTCTCGGTGCTGCTCCGCCGGACCACGCCGTAGACCTCGTAGCCCTCCGCGAGCAGCAGCTCGGCGAGGTAGCTGCCGTCCTGTCCGGTGATCCCGGTGATGAGCGCGCGCTTGGGCATCGACGTCCTCGAGAGAGTGCTCATAGCCCGACCGGTGCGCCCTCGCCAAGCCTGCTATCCTCCAACGATGCCTTCGGCGTCGGATCTGGCGCTCGCCTGGAAGACGATCGCCCATTTCTTCGGTGAGGAGGCGCCGTCCGCGACAGCTTCGCCCGAGCTCCTGGATCGTGTGGCCACGCTGCACCGACTCGACGCCGCGCTCGCCGAGCCGAAGCTGACGCCCCATTCACCGGAGCACCGGGTGCCTGCCGAGCTCTGGGCGAACTGGCGTGGCGCACACCAGGGGACGCTGGCGCAGTCCCTGCGGTGGGCGGAGCCGCTGCGGGCCGCCCTCGCCGCGCTCGCGCCGCTCGAAGCGGTCGTCTTCAAGGGCGCGGCCCTGGCCGAGCTCGT